>CADEFJ010000004.1:0-65152 GCA_902826575.1 uncultured Pseudomonadota bacterium
CCCGGTGATGTTCCAGCACATCTTCTGGTTCTTCGGGCACCCCGAGGTCTACATCATGATCCTGCCGGCCTTCGGCGTGGTCTCGGAGATCATCCCGACCTTCTCGAGGAAGCCGCTGTTCGGCTATGAGTCGATGGTGTACGCGACCGCGGCGATCGGCTTCCTGTCGTTCATCGTGTGGGCGCACCACATGTTCACGGTCGGCATGCCGCTCGCCGGGCAGCTGTTCTTCATGCTCGCCACCATGCTGATCGCCGTGCCGACCGGCGTGAAGGTGTTCAACTGGACCGCGACCATGTTCAAGGGCTCGATCAGCTTCGAACCGCCGATGCTGTTCGCGCTGTCGTTCCTGTTCCTGTTCACGATCGGCGGCTTCTCGGGCCTGATGCTCGCGATCGTGCCGGCCGACTTCCAGTATCACGACACCTACTTCGTCGTGGCGCACTTCCACTACGTGCTGGTGCCGGGAGCGATCTTCGGCATCATGGCCGGCGTGTACTACTGGCTGCCCAAGTGGACCGGGCACATGTACGACATGAAGCTCGCCAAGTGGCACTTCTGGCTGTCGGCAGTGTTCGTGAACGTGCTGTTCTTCCCGCAGCACTTCCTGGGCCTCGCCGGCATGCCGCGGCGCATCCCCGACTATGCGACCCAGTTCGCCGACTGGAACATGGTGTCCTCGATCGGCGCATTCGGCTTCGGCCTCTCGCAGCTGCTGCTGCCGTACATCATCGTGAAGTGCGTGCGCTCGGGCGAAAAGGCCACGAGCCGCGTGTGGGATGGTGCGCATGGCCTCGAGTGGGAGCTGCCCTCGCCGGCGCCGTTCCACAGCTGGGAAACGCCGCCGTCGGCCGCCGTGATCACGCGCGGGGCCTCGCATTGACCCGTGGCCTCGACTACGGTGCGCCGGGTGAGGCGCGGCGCCGGGTGAAGCGCAGCGCGATCCTGCTCGGGCTCGTCGCGTTCGCCGTCTATGCCGGCTTCATCGTGATGTCGATCGCACGGGGCACGCCGTGAGCGAGCCGTCCGGGCAGTTGAAGCGCGACAACGCCAGGCTAACCCGCCGGCTCGCGCTGATGACGCTCGGCAGCTTTGCATTCGGCTTCGCGCTCGTGCCGCTTTACGACGTGATGTGCACGATCACCGGCTTCGGCAACCAGAAGACCCTGGCACGGGCTGCCAGCGTCGCGCCGCAGGAGGCCGACGAGAGCCGCACCGTCACCGTGGAATTCATCGCCGAACTGCCGAACGTCGGCAGCTGGGAGTTCAGCCCGGCCGTCGCCTCGATGCAGGTGCATCCCGGCAAACTCTACGAGACCACGTTCGTCGCCAGGAACCTCACTGGCCACGACACCACGATGCAGGCGGTACCGAACCTCTCGCCGCGCAGCGTCGCGGGCTATTTCCACAAGACCGAGTGTTTCTGTTTCACGCCGCAGCAGTTCTCGAAGGACGAGGAGCGCCCAATGCCGGTGCGATTCATCGTCGATCGGGCCCTGCCGCAGCACCTCGATCGCGTCACACTCGCCTACACCATTTACGATCAATCGATTCGCGTAGGGCTCAAATGAACATGGCAACCGCAGCAGAGCACACCGCCGACAAGTACTTCGTCCCGCACGGCAGCCGGTGGCCGATCATCGCCTCCTCGGCGCTGTTCGTCCTGATGTTCGGGGCGGTCGCTTACCTGAATGAATGGTTCGGCGGCTGGATTTTCATCCCGGGCGCATTGCTGCTGACCGTCATGTTCATCGGCTGGTTCAACGACGTGATCGGCGAGAGCCGCAGCGGCGCCTACAACGCGCAGGTCGATCGCTCGTTCCGCATGGGAATGATGTGGTTCATCTTCTCCGAGGTGATGTTCTTCGCGGCGTTTTTCGGTGCGCTGTTCTACGCGCGCTCGCTCTCGGTGCCGTGGATCGGCGGCGAGGGCGTCAAGGTATTCAACAAGCTGCTGCTGTACCAGGACTACGATCCGGCCTGGCCGACCAACGGCCCGGCACGCCTCGGCGGCCATGAGGACGGCTCGTTCCAGATCATCCCGGCGTTCGGCCTGCCGGCGATCAACACCGCGATCCTGTTGACCTCGGGCATCACGATCACGATCGCGCACCATGCATTGCAGGCAGGCAAGCGCACGCAGCTGAAGATCTTCCTCGCCGCGACCTTCCTGCTGGGCTTCCTGTTCGTCGGCCTGCAGGCCGAGGAATACATCCACGCCTACCAGGAGCTCGGCCTCAAGCTCTCGACCGGCATCTACGGCTCGACCTTCTTCATGCTGACCGGCTTCCACGGCGCACACGTGACGATCGGCGCGATCATGCTGCTGATCATCTGGCTGCGCGTGATGAAGGGCCACTTCACGCCGAAGAGCCACTTCGCCTTCGAGGGCGTGGCGTGGTACTGGCACTTCGTCGACGTGGTCTGGCTCGGCCTGTTCATCTTCGTCTACTGGATCTGAAGCATGGTGCCGGGTTTTCGGTATTTCGGTTATTGCGCACTCCGCCGGCAATAACCGAAATACCGAAAACCCGGCACCCTTGCCTGCATGACGCGCCTCATCGACTCCACGCCGCGGCGCGACGGCTTTCGCATGCCGGGCGAGAGCGAGCCGCACGCCGGCACCTGGATGCTCTGGCCCGAGCGTCCGGACAACTGGCGGGACGGCGCCAGGCCCGCGCAGCAGGCCTTCGTCGCGGTGGCGAGCGCGATTTCGCAGTTCGAGCCCGTCACGGTCGGCGTGAACCAGCGCCAGTTCGATCACGCGCGCGCCAGCCTGCCGCCGCAGGTCCGGGTCGTGGAAATCTCGAGCAACGACGCGTGGGTGCGCGACACCGGGCCCACCTTCGTGGTGAACGGGCGGGGTGAGATTCGCGGTGTCGACTGGCGGTTCAATGCCTGGGGTGGCCTCCACGGCGGCCTGTACTTCCCCTGGGACCTCGATGAGCGCGTGGCGCAGAAAGTGCTCGAGATCGAGGACGCGGATCACTACGCGGCGCCGCTCGTGATGGAGGGCGGCGCGATCCACGTGGATGGCGAGGGCACGCTGTTCACCACCGGCGAATGCCTGCTCAATCCCAACCGCAATCCGCAACTCTCGAAGGCCGACATCGAGAGGCTGCTCGCCGAGTATCTGGCGGTGGAGCGGTTCGTCTGGCTCGACAAGGGCATCTTCCAGGACGAGACCAACGGCCACATCGACAACATCTGCGCGCCGGTCAGGCCGGGCGTCGTGGCACTGGCCTGGACCGACGACAGGAACGACCCGCAATACGAAATATCGAAGGACGCCTTCGAGCGCCTCAGCGCCGCCACCGATGCGCGCGGGCGCCGACTCGAGGTGGTGCGCATCCACATTCCGGCACCGGTGCTGATCACGGCGGAAGAAGCCGCGGGTGTCGACCGCACGCGCGACACGTTGCCGCGCAAGGCGGGCGATCGCCTCGCGGCCTCCTACGTGAACTACTACGTGTGCAATGGTGGCGTTATCGTGCCCACCTTCGACGACCCGCAGGACCGGCCGGCACTCAACACGCTCGCGAAGCTGTATCCCGACCGGCGCGTGGTGGGCGTGCCGGCGCGCGAGATCCTGCTCGGCGGCGGCAACATCCACTGCATCACGCAGCAGCAACCCGCGAAGTAGCAGTGCCGGGTTTTCGGTATTTCGGTTATTGCCGGCGGAACGCGCAATAACCGAAATACCGAAAACCCGGCACCGTGTGCTACAAGCCGTGCGGGGTGATGTACCCCAGGTACCACGCGAGCATCAGCAGCAGGAACAGCGCCACCGACAGCGCGATTCGCCAGGTCAGCGCGCGTACCATCTTCTTCGGATCGCGGCCGGGCGATGACAAATGGAACAACGCGCTGCCCAGGCTCGCGACGATCGCGATCAGCACGACGACGATGAACACCTGGACCAGTTCCATTGGGGCGGGATTATAGGGGCGGCGCAGCGGGCGCGCTGCTGTACTTACACTGCGCGAGACCGCACAATTCGCGGCCCTTTTCCTCGGGCCATGCCAGTGAGGCTATTGATCCAAATCGGCCGCCGGCGGGTATTCACGCCCTCCTGGACCATGACTGCACTGGCGGTGGTGGGCATCGCGGTGTTCGTGGTTTGCGGCGCCTGGCAATGGGACCGCGGCGTCGCGCGGCAGGCAGTGTGGCAGGAGTTCACGACGGGTGGCGCCCCCGCCATCGACCCCGGTGCCCAGTCGCTCGAGGCGCTGCCGCGCTTCACGCGCGTGCGGCTTGCGGGCCGCTACGACGGCGAACACCAGATCCTGCTCGACAATCGCACGCACGCGGGCCGGGCCGGTTACGAGGTGCTGACGCCGTTCGAGCTGCAGGATGGCCGCTGGGTACTGGTGAATCGCGGCTGGATACCGTTCTCCGGTTATCGCGACCGCTTGCCGGATGCGGCGCTGGGCGGGCCTTCCGCGTCCGTGACCGTGACCGGCCGCGTTGATACGCTGCCGACGCAAGGCATGGCCTCGGGGCGCGCGCCACCGACTGCGGACGCATCGTGGCCCAAGGTCACGAGTTATCCGCAGCACGACGAGCTCGTCGCAGCGCTCGCACGACCGCTCGAGAGCGGCCAGGTCCTGCTCGATGCGACTGCGGCCGACGGTTACCTGCGCGAATGGCAGGCACCCGGCGTGCCGCCCGAGCGGCATTTTTCGTATGCGGCACAATGGTGGCTGTTCGCAGCCACCGTCGCAGTGCTCTACGTGACACTGAACTTGCACAAGACAGATCGATGACCAACGCCAATCCCCGCGGACTGCGTACGCTGCTCGGCCTCGCCGCGCTGTTCTTCGTGCCGCTGTTGATCGCCTTCGCGCTGTATTACGGCGGTGGATGGCGGCCTGCGCAGAGCACCAACCACGGCGTGCTGCTTACACATCCCGTAACGCTCGAAGCGCCGTGGCCGGCGGAGAAATGGACTCTGCTGCTCGTGGCGCCGGGCACCTGCGGTGACACCTGCCGCGAGGCGCTGTACAAGACGCGCCAGACCCACCTGCTGCTGGCGAAGGACTTCGACCGCATGCAGCGCGTGTTGATCGCGCGGGCGGATTGCTGCGAGGCGGGCTTCCTCGATAACGAGCATCCCGGGATCCTGGTGCTCGACCCGGCCAGCACCGCGGGCGGGGCCCTGCTCGCCGCGCTGCCGCGCGGCGAACAGGGCCACACGATCTATCTCGTGGACCCGCTCGGCAACCTGATCATGACATTCGATTCGCGCGAAGATCCCAAGGGACTGCTGACCGATCTCAAGAAGCTGCTGAGGCTCTCCCATGTCGGCTGACGCACCACGCCACGTGACCGCAACCACACTCGCGCGCCGGCTCGCGCTTGCGGCGATGCTGCTGTGCCTCATCGTCGTGGTCCTCGGCGCCTATGTGCGCCTGTCCGACGCGGGCCTCGGCTGTCCCGACTGGCCGGGCTGCTACGGGCACATCACGCCGAGCGGCGCGCTTGCCAACGATGCTGCCGTGCAGGCGCAGTTCCCGGGCGCCGAAGTCCATGCGGGCAAGGCGTGGCGCGAGATGATCCACCGCTACGCCGCGACGGCGCTCGGCTTCATCATCGTGGTGATTGCCGCCATCGCGATCGCCACGCGCGCGCGCGGGCACGTGCCGCTGCGCCTGTCGATCGCGCTGCTCGTCGTCGTCGTGTTCCAGGGCATCCTCGGGATGCTCACGGTGACCTGGCTGCTGAAGCCGCTGATCGTCACCGCGCACCTGGTGTTCGGCCTGACCACGCTCGCGCTGTTGTCGTGGCTGTGGCTGACGCTGCGGCCGCGACTGCATACGCAGGACGCGCCGCGAATCGTGCGCCGCTGGGCAATCGTCGCGATCGTCGCCCTCGTGCTGCAGATCGCGCTCGGCGGCTGGACCAGCAGCAACTATGCGGCGATGGCCTGCCCGGACTTCCCGACCTGCCAGGGCCGCTGGTGGCCGACGATGGATTTCCGCGATGCGTTCGTGCTGTGGCACGGCCTCGGCATCAACTACGAGGGCGGCGTACTGGATCACCCGGCGCGCGTCGCGATCCACTTCGTGCACCGCCTCGGCGCTATCGTCGCCTCCGTCGCGCTGCTGATCGCCGCGGCCACGGCGCTGGCGCGCATCAGGACGCCGGGCACGGTCCGCGCCGCGGTATTCGTGATCGCAGCGCTCGCGGTGCAGCTCCTGATCGGCATCTTCATGGTGTGGCGGGGCTTTCCGCTGTGGCTCGCCACCGCGCATAACGCCGGGGCGGCGCTGCTGCTGCTGTCCGCGGTGCTGCTCAACCGGCGAGTGCGCGCATGAGCTGGCGTGCTTATTTCGAGCTGACCAAGCCCAAGGTCGTCTACCTGATCGTCTTCACGGCGATCGTCGGCACACTGCTCGCGAGCCCCGGCTGGCCGCCGCTCGGAGCGCTGGTGTGGGGCAATCTCGGGATCGCATTGTCCGCGGCTTGCGCCGCCGCGATCAATCACGTGCTCGACCAGAAGATCGACGAGAAGATGGCGCGCACCCGCAACCGCCCGATCCCGAAGGGCAAGATCACCACCGCGCGCGCGTTGCTGTTCGCAGCAACGCTCGGCGTGTCGTCGATGCTGATCCTGTGGTTGCTGGTGAACCCGCTGACCGCGGTGCTGACCTTCCTTTCGCTGATCGGCTACGCGGTGATCTACACCGCATGGCTGAAGCGCGCGACCTCGCAGAACATAGTGATCGGTGGCGCCGCGGGCGCCGCTCCCCCGGTGCTCGGCTGGGCGGCCGTGACCAACTCGATCGACCCCGATGCGCTGCTGCTGTTCCTGATCATCTTCGTATGGACGCCCCCGCACTTCTGGGCGCTCGCGATCGCGCGCAAGGACGAGTACGCGCGCGCCGGCATCCCGATGCTGCCGGTGACCCACGGGGTGGCGTACACGAGGCTGCAGGTGCTGCTCTACACGGTGCTGCTGGTACTCGTGACACTGATGCCCTTCGTCACCGGCATGAGCGGCCTGATCTATCTCGCCGCCGCGCTGGTGCTGAACGCCATTTTCCTCTACTACGCGCTCGCGATGAAGTTCACGGACCGCGAGGAACTGCCGATGCGCGTGTTCAAGTTCTCCGTGACCTGGCTGATGTGGATTTTCATCGCGCTGCTGGTGGACCACTACCTGCCGACCACCCAGTTGATCGCACAGGCCTTCCGCGGTTGACGCGGCCCGGTCGTGGCGTCAATGTGACCGGCACGATGCGTGCGAGGTCCGGTGATGCACGACGAGCCACGGCAGATCCTGGGGAAGTGGCCGCCGGTTGCGGTGGCAGCGGCGTTTTTTCCCATTCACCTCGGTGCCGCCTGGCTCGGCAACCAGCTGATGGTGGGCGAGCATGGCGCCGCGGCATTCTGGCCCGGGGCCGGCACCTACATCGCGGCCCTGATGCTCTTCCCGCGGCGTTACTGGCCGTGGCTGCTGGTTGCGGGCCTGCTGGCCGAAGTCTGCTCTTACGCGCTCGTGCAGCAGGTGTTCCATCCGCTCACCGGCACGTTGATCGGAATCGTGAACATCGGCCAGGCCTTGCTCGCCGTCTGGCTGATCGGGCGCCATATCGGCCAGCGGGTGGATTTCGCCCGCACCGGCCCGACCGCGCGCCTGACACTGGTCCTGCTCGTCGCGACGTTCGTCGGCGGCATGATCGGCGCGTGGGTCGTCGCCCGGCCGGGTGACGCGGCGTCCTACTGGAGCAACCAGCAGGCCTGGTGGTTCAGCGGCTATCTCGGCGCCGTGATCATCGTTCCGTTGGCCGTGTCGTGGGCACAATCGGGTGTGCGCGCCGCGCCCACGCAGCCACCACCGCAATCCTGGTACGTGCTGCTGCAGTTCGCGGCGCTGGCGCTGCTGCTGTGGTTCGTGTTCGGCGGGAAATACGAGTTCGAGACGCTCGCCATCAATTCTCCTTATGTCGTCTACGCGGCGCTGCTGTGGTTTTCGACGAATTGCGGGGCGCGGCGCATCACGCTGGCGCTGTTCATGGTTGCCGTCGTATCGGCTGTTTGCACGCTCGCCGGAATGGGTCCGTTTGCGCGGATCCCGGGCGCACCGTTCGGTCCGGTGCTGAACCTGCAGGCCTTCCTGGCGCTGGTGGTCGTCCCCTTGCTGGTGGTGCAGGCTTCGATTGCCGAGAAGCGCAACGCCCTGCAGCGCATCCGCGCGAGCGACGAGCGCTACCGCGCGTTCGTCAACCAGAGCTCCGAGGCAATCTTCCGGTTCGAACTGTCGCAGCCGATGCCGCTGCTGCTGTCCGCGAAGGAGCAGCGCCAGTGGCTCGACAAGTACGCCTTCATCGCCGAGGCCAATGATGCCTATCGCAAGGCGGAAGGCACCGGCAGCACCGCGGACCGCATCACGCGCCACCCGCCGTGGCTCAAGCACTGCCTCGCCACGGTACCCGACGCGATCATCGCCGGCGGGCGCGTCGAGAACCTCGAGTGCGTGCTGCCGGGCCCGTATGGCCTCGATCGCACACTGCTCGTGTCGCTCACCACCGAGATCGACCACGGCGCGCTGCATCGCCTGTGGGGCGTGGCGCGCGACGTCACGCACTACCGCGCGGCGCAGCGGCGCCTCGAGCAGCAGCAGCGCGAGCTGCGGGCGCTCGCCACCGAGCTGACACTCACGGAAGAACGTGCGCGGCGCAAGATCGCGGCCGATCTCCATGACGGCCTCGCGCAAAGCCTCGTGGGACTGCAGATGCATGTCGCGGCGATCCGCTCCCGGGCCGAGCAGAACCTGCCGCTGCCCGATGTGTCGGCGCTCGAGCTGACGATCAGCGAATCGACCGCGCAAGTGCGCGCGCTGCTCTCGGACCTGATGCCCCCCGGGCTGCACGAGCAGGACATCGTCGCCGGCCTGCGCTGGCTCGCCGACGATTTCGCGAAGCGCCAGCGCGTGCAGGTCGCGTTCGACGACGACGGCGAGCCGAAGCCCCTCGCCGAGTCGACCTCGGTACTCGTCTACCAGGCCGCACGCCAGCTGCTGCAGAACGTGGCGCGGCACGCACAGGCCACCGTCGTGACGATCCGCACCCAGGTGACGGAAGGCCGCTTCGAGCTCGGCGTTTCGGATTCCGGAGTCGGGTTCAATGTTTCCGACCTGACCTTCCTGCCCACGCAGCAGGGCGGCTTCGGCCTCTACAGTATCCGCGAGCGCCTCATCATCATTGGCGGCACGCTCGAGATCGACTCATCGCCCGGCCGCGGCACGCGCGTGCGCATCACCGCCCCGCTGAAGCCCGCCGAGATCGAGCATGGTGCCGCGGGGCACACGGGCACGGGCAGGTGAGCAAGTGCTGATCGAACGCATCTGGTCGGCGAATGACTACCGCAATTTCCACTACCTCGTCGCCTGTGCCGAGACCGGCGAGGCGCTTGCGATCGATCCGCTCGACTGGCGCAAGTGCGTGGCCGCAGCCCGCGCCCGCGGCTACCAGATCACGCAGATACTGAACACCCACGAGCACCGCGACCACACCGGTGGCAACGAGCCGTTGCGCGAGGCCACCGGGGCACGGGTCATGGCACACGCCGGCGCGGCAGCGCGCATCGGCAATGTCGATGTCGGCCTCACGCGCGGCGACGTCGTGCGCGTCGGGCGCACCGTGGAGCTCGAGTGCCTCGATACGCCCGGCCATACGCTCGCGCACCTGTGTCTCTACGGGCGCGGCGAGACCCCGGTGCTGTTCTGCGGCGACACCCTGTTCAATGCAGGCGCCGGCAACTGCCACAACGGCGGGCATCCAGAGCTGCTGTTCGAGACGTTTGCGCAGCAGCTCGCGCGTCTGCCCGACACGACCCGCATCTATCCCGGCCACGAGTATCTCGAGCGCAACCTTGCCTTCACCCTCGATCGCGAGCCAGGCAACGAGATCGCGGCGGCGATGCATCAGGGCGCGCTGGTGCAGGATCCGGCGGCGGCGCCGATCACCACGCTCGGCGAGGAGAAGCGCATCAACACCTTCTTCCGGCTGCAGAACCCGCAGGTCATCGCCCGCCTGCGCGAAGCCTTCCCCGAGTTGCCCGAAGCACCAGGTCCGCGCGACGTCTTTCTCAAGCTGCGCGAGCTGCGCAACCGCTGGTGATCGCCATCAGGCGAGATGCCGCGCCGGCCGCGCGAGCAGCAGGACGTGCCCGGGCTGCGACTGCACCCGGTCGAGCCAGGCGCGCAGGTGCGTGTACGGGGTGAGATCGTGTCCACCCTCGTGGGCCACGTGCGTGTACGCGTACAGCGCGACATCGGCAATCGTGTAGCGATTGCCCACGAAAAATCGCTGGCCACCGAGGTGATGATCCATCACGGCGAGCGCGGCGCGTCCGCGCTCGAGGCGGTCGGGCAGCTCGGTACGACGGGGCGAGTTCGCCGGCAGGTGCCTGACGATGAAGCGCGGCGTGGCGACATAGGGTTCATGGCTGTACTGCTCGAAAAACATCCACTGCAGCACCTGCGCGCGCAGCAGGCGATCGTCGGGAACCAGCGGTGAGCCTTCGCCGAGATACCAGATGATCGCGTTCGATTCGGCGAGGTGTGTGCCGTCGTCGAGTTCGAGGGTCGGTATGCGGCCGTTCGGGTTGCGCGCCAGGAACTGCGGCGTGCGGGTCGCACCCTGCAGGATGTCGCATTCGACCCAATCGAAAGGCAGGCCAAGCTGCGCCAGCACCAGCCGCACCTTGTAACCGTTGCCCGAATCGAGGTAATCGTAAAGCTTCATCGCCATTGCCTCCCGGCCGATAGCATAATCCGCCCATGGACTCCCTGTTCTACCGGCGCAGCTTTGCAATCGCCACCCTGCTGCTCGTCGGCTACCTGCTGCTGCGGATCCTCGCGCCCTTCCTCGGCCCGATAGTCTGGGCAGCGTTCCTCGCCTTCATGCTCCACCCGCTGCAGCAACACTGGACCACGCGCTTCGATGGACGCTCGACATTGGCGGCTGCGCTGATCACGGTCCTGACTCCCGTCGCCATCCTGATCCCGCTCGCGGTGATCGGCGGGCTGTTTGCGGCGCAGGCCGCGGAACTCGCGAGCCGCGCCCAGGAATTCGTCCTCGGCCTGGGTGCCGGCGGCCTGACCCAGTTCGAGCGGTATCCGCTCATCGGGCCCGCCTTGCAGTGGCTCGATGCGAACACCGGCTTTGGCGCACAGGACCTGCGCGACTGGCTGCTCTCGAGCGGCGAGTCGTTCCTCAAGTGGGGCGCGACCATCGGCGGCAACGTCGTCGTCGGTGCACTCGGCACCGCGTTCGGCTTCATGATCGCGATCGTGCTGCTCTATTTCTTCGTGCGCGACGGCGCGGGGTGGGTCGCTCGCGGCACCCGGCTCATCCCGATGCAGCGCGAGCGGCGCGACGGCCTGATCGAGCATCTCGCGCAGGTCACCCGCGCGGTCGTGTACGGCAGCGGCATCACGGCGCTGCTGCAGGGTGCCGCGGTGGGCGTCGGCTTCGCGATCGCCGGCCTGTCTTCCTATGTCGTGTTTGGCGTGCTCGCGGCCCTGTTCGCGCTGTTGCCATTCGGCGGTGCCGCGCTCGTGTGGGCCCCGGGCGTGCTGTTTCTCGCCGCCCAGGGTCGCTGGGGCATGGCGATCTTCCTGCTGATCTGGGGCCTCGGCGTGTCATCGGCCGACAACCTGCTGCGCCCGATGCTGGTTTCGAGCCGCGCAGAGATATCCACGATCACGGTGTTCGTCGGCGTGCTCGGCGGCGCGGCCGCATTCGGCGCGATCGGCCTGATCGTCGGGCCGCTCGTGCTGACCCTCGCCACCGCCCTGCTCGACTACATGGATGAAAGGTCGGAGCCCCCGGCATAATAGGCGGCTGTATGGACCTCTCACCGATCCTCTCGCCGCTGAACGACGCGCAGCGCGCAGCGGTTACCGCACCCGTCGGGCCGGTACTGGTGCTCGCCGGTGCCGGCAGCGGCAAGACGCGCGTACTCACCCATCGCATCGCCTGGCTGGTGCAGGCCGAGGGCGCCTCGCCCCACAGCATCCTCGCGGTGACCTTCACCAACAAGGCCGCGGGCGAGATGCGCGCGCGCATCGAGGCGTTGCTCGGCATTCCCGGCAGTTCGCTGTGGGTCGGCACCTTCCACGGCATCGCGCATCGGCTGCTGCGCCTGCACTGGCGCGAATCCGGACTGCCGCAGGGCTTCCAGATCCTCGACGCCGAGGACCAGCTGCGCATGATCCGCAAGCTGCTGCGTTCGCAGGCGCTCGACGAATCGCGCTGGGTGCCGCGCGAGGTCACCTGGTTCATCAATCACCAGAAGGACGAGGGCCTGCGCCCGAAGGCGCTCAAGGACGGCAACGACCCGACCCGTCGCCAGCTGATCAAGCTCTACCAGGATTACGAGGAGGCGTGCGCGCGTGCCGGCGTCGTCGATTTCGCCGAGCTGCTGCTGCGAGCGTTCGAGCTGCTGCGCGACAACCCTGAGGTGCTGCGGCACTACCGCGCGCGTTTCCGCCACGTGCTGGTCGACGAGTTCCAGGATACGAACGCCATCCAGTACGCGTGGCTGAAGCTGCTCGCCGGCAGCGAAGGCGCGCCCTTCATCGTCGGCGACGACGACCAGTGTCTTGCCGCGGGAACCGCTGTCACGATGGCCGATGGCTCCACCAAGCCGATCGAATCGGTCCGGACGGGCGACCGCGTACTGTCGAGCTACGGAAGCGGAGACTTCCGCGCGGCGACAGTTACCGACACGTTTCGGCGTGCGCGAAGCGGGCCGATGGTATCGCTGCACTTCAAATCGGGCCGTATCTTGCGGAGCACCCCGGAACACACGCACTTTGCCGGTTACGTACTCGGGGAGACGCCGCAGACCCACTTCGTTTACCTGATGCAGAAGCAGGGGCTTGGCTTTCGCCTCGGCACTTCCCAGGTTTACACGGCGGGCCAGGCTCGGCCCATGGTGGGGTTCAAGCAGCGGGCGCTGCAGGAGCACGCTGACGCGCTATGGGTGATCCGGACCCACCCGAACGAAAACGAGGCGCGCCTCGACGAGATGCTCACGTCGCTGCGTTACGGACTGCCGACACTGCCGTTTGTTGCCCGCAAGGGCCGCGGCAACAACGGCTTGGTCCACGACCCGGCGCAAATCCGCCAGGTCTTCGACACGCTCGATACGCGCAGTGCCGCGATGCGGCTGCTGCAGGAAGTCGGGCTCGATCCCGACAGGCCTCACCACCTGCCACAGGGCCGCAATTCGTGCCGTCGCAACATCGTCATTACTCTATGCGGAGATCGCCGTGGGTCGCGCCCGATGCATCGCATCAGCATCGTGGGCGTGGACCAGGAAGATGCCGCGCAGCTGCGCGCCCGGGGTTTCAGTGTGCGTCCCGCACACCGTCAGTCCCGTAGCTGGCGACTCGAAACCGTGCGCGCCGAGTACGGTGAACTCATGGAGCTGGCGCGGGCTGCTGCCGAATGCCTTCCGGATGCGCGCTACATCGTTCAGGGCCACTTGCTCCGCCGCTCGCTGCCATTCGTCAACGCCGGTTCGATCCGGCCCGGCATGGTGGTGGTCACCGGCACAGGCGAGTTCGACGTCGTCGAGCGCGTCGAGAGCGACGATACCGATGGCGAGATCTTCGACATCAACGTTACAAGCACCCACAATTTTGTGGCAAACGGCGTGGTCACACACAACTCGATCTATCGCTGGCGCGGCGCGCGGGTCGAGAACCTGCAGCAGTTCCAGCGCGACTGGCCGCACGCACAGCTGCATCGCCTCGAACAGAACTATCGCTCGACCGGCAACATCCTCAAGGCCGCGAACGAGCTGATAGCGCACAACAGCGGCCGCCTCGGCAAGAACCTGTGGACGAGCGGTGGCCATGGCGAGCCGATCCGTCTGTACGCCGCCTTCAACGAACGCGACGAGGCCGACTTCGTCACGCACCGCATCCGCGAGTGGGTGCAGCGCGGCGGCGCGCGGCGCGACGTCGCGATCCTGTATCGCTCGAACGCACAATCGCGCGTGTTCGAGGAATCGTTCCTGTCGGCACGCATTCCGTACAAGGTGTATGGCGGCCTGCGATTCTTCGAGCGCGCCGAGATCAAGGACGCGCTCGCCTACCTGCGCCTCATGTCGAACCGCGACGACGACGCCTCGTTCGAGCGCGTCGTGAACCTGCCTGCGCGCGGCATCGGCGCGAAGACCATAGACGAGCTGCGGGTGGCCGCGCGCACTGCCGGCACGTCGTTGTGGCAGGCCGCGCGCCAGGCCATCGCGGGCGGCACGCTCGCGGCACGCGCCACCGCGGCACTCGGCGGATTCCTGCAGCTGACCGAGCGCCTCGCGGCGGACGCCGCCAACCTGCCGCTGCACGAGCAGGTCGACCTCGTACTCGCCGCGAGCGGCCTCATCGAGCACCACAGGAAGGAAAAGGCCGATCGCGGCGAGGCGCGCGTCGAGAACCTCGAGGAGCTCGTCAGCGCCGCCCGCGGTTTCGAGCCGGAGGGCGACCTGCCGCCGCTCGATGCCTTCCTCGCGCATGCCGCACTCGAATCGGGCGAGGGCCAGGCCGAGGAGTGGGAAGACTGCGTGCAGATGATGACCCTGCACACCGCCAAGGGCCTGGAGTTCCCGCTGGTGTTCCTCTGCGGCATGGAGGATGGCCTGTTTCCGCACCAGCGCTCGCTCAACGACGTCGACGGCCTCGAGGAGGAGCGCCGCCTGTGCTACGTCGGCATGACCCGCGCGATGCAGCAGCTGTACGTCAGCTACGCCGAGCAGCGCCGACTGCACGGCATGGACAGCTACGGCCAGGCCTCGCGCTTCCTCGCCGAGATCCCCGAGGACTTGCTCGAAGAAGTGCGTCCCCGCATCCAGCTCGGGCGCCCGTATGCGCGCGCCGGCAGCCATGCCCCCGCCCACGGCGATCGCGGCGGCGCAGCCTATGCCCACAGCCAGGCCGCCCGGCGCACGATCGCATCGGAGGTGGTGGCACCGGGCATGCGGCTCGGCGCGCGCGTGCGCCACGGCAAGTTCGGCGAGGGCACGGTGCTCAACGTGGAGGGCCAGGGCCCGCAGGCGCGCGTGCAGGTGAACTTCGAACGCCAGGGCACGAAATGGCTCATGCTCGCGTACGCGAACCTCGAGGCCATGTGAGACCAGCATGAAGATCGTGATCCTTGGCGCGGGCCAGGTCGGCCGAACGGCCGCCTATCATCTGTCGCGCGAGGAGGCGAACGACGTCACGGTCGTCGACACGAACGAGCAGGTGCTGCGCGACCTGCAGGGCCGCCTCGACATCCGCACCGTCGCGGGCAATGCCGCATTCCCGACGATCCTCGAGGCGGCGGGAGCCGCCGATGCGGAAGTGCTGATCGCGCTCACCAACAGCGACGAGATCAACATGCTCGCGTGCGAAGTCGCATACACGCTGTATCGCACGCCCACCAAGATCGCCCGCATCCGCTCGGCCGAATACACCAGCACGCCCAAGCTGTTCAGCGCCGAGGCCCTGTCGGTCGACGTGTGGATCAGCCCCGAGCAACTCGTCACCGACTACATCGAGCGCCTGATCCGTTATCCGGGCGCGCTGCAGGTGCTGACCTTCGCGGCGGGCCGCCTGCGCCTCGTCGGCGTGCGCGCCGAGAGCGGGGCGCCGCTCGTCGGGCAGCCGATCCGCATGCTGCGCGAGCACCTGCCCGACTACGACTCGCACATCGTCGCCGTGTATCGCGAAGGACGCCGCATCGATCTGGCGCCCGCAACGGTGATCGAAGCCGACGATGAAGTGTTCCTGTTCGCCACCCGCGAGCACATGCGCCGCGTCATGGCTGAACTGCGTGTCGCGGGCGGGCCGGCCAGGCGCATCGTGATCGCCGGCGGCGGCAGCATCGGCTTTCGCCTCGCGCACGCGCTCGAGGACAGCCATCACGTGAAGCTTATCGAGCGCAATGCCGAGCGCGCCCGGTACGTGGCCGAGCGGCTCGAGAACGCGATCGTCCTGCATGGCGATGCCGCCGACGAGGAACTGCTGATCGAGGAGAATATCGACAGCTCGCAGGTGTTCGCCGCGCTCACCAACTCCGAGGAGGCGAACATCCTCTCGGCGATGCTCGCCAAGCGTCTCGGCGCGACCAAGGTGATGGCGCTGATCAACAAGCCCTCCTACGCCGGGCTGATGGAGAGCGGCAGCATCGATGTCGCGATCTCGCCGCAATCGGTGACGATCGGATCGCTGCTCGCGCATGTGCGCCGCGGCGATGTCGTGCGCGTGCATTCGCTGCGCCATGGCACGGCGGAAGTGATGGAGGCGATCGCGCACGGCCAGGCAGGCAACTCGCGCATCGTCGGCATCAGGGTCGGCGAGATTCCGCTGCCGGACAGCGCGAGCGTCGGTGCGATCACGCGTGGCGACGAGGTCATCATGGCGCGAGACGACACGGTCGTGCAGGAGAACGACCACGTGATCATCTTCCTCGGCGATCGCCGCCACGTCGACCAGGTGGAGAAGCTGTTCGTGTCGGGCACTGCGGCGTAGCGCCCCGTGTTCGGCGTCCTGCACGTGCTCGGCCTGATGCTCGCGTTCTTTGCGAGCACATTCCTGCTGCCGATCATCTGCTCGCTGCTGACTGGCGACGGCATGCTGGTCCACTTCATCGTCGGTGCGACCGTCATCGTGCTGATCGGGCTCGGTCTTGCGCTGGCGTTTCGCCGCCACAAGCGTGAGCTGAAGGCGCGCGACGGATTCCTGCTCGTCACACTCGCCTGGGTGATGATGTCCGCCGCGGCCACGGTGCCACTGCTGATAGCGCTGCCAGACCTGTCATTCACCGACGCGTATTTCGAGGCGATGTCCGGGCTCACGACCACGGGCTCCACCGTGCTCACCGGGCTCGATGCGCTGCCGCCGTCGATCAACCTGTGGCGACACGCGCTGCACTGGTACGGTGGCCTCGGCATCATCGTGCTGGCCGTCGCCGTGCTGCCGCTGCTCGGCGTCGGCGGCATGCAGGTCTACAAGGCCGAAAGCCCGGGCCCCGTGAAGGACGAGAAGCTGACGCCCCGCATCACCCAGACCGCCAAGGCACTGTGGCTCGTCTACGCCGCCATCACCCTGGCCGGCGTCCTGGCGTTGCGGGCCGCCGGGATGGACTGGCTCGACGCGATCTGTCACGCCTTCTCCGCGGTGGCGCTGGGCGGCTTCTCGACCTACGACACCGGCGTCGGTCACTTCGATTCGGCGGCCATCGAACTCGTGCTGATCGTGCTCATGTTGCTTGCCTGCCTGAATTTCTCGCGCCACTTCATGGCGGTGCAGAAGCGCTCGTTCAGGCCGTATGCGCGTGACGCGGAGGCCAAGGCCATCATGTTGGTGCTCGGCGTCAGCGTTGCGGCAGTGACGGCCCTGCTGTGGGCATCGCAGACCTACGACGGGTTCGGCTCCTCGCTGCGGCACGCCGCGTTCACCGTGGTGTCGATCGCGACCACGACCGGCTTCGTCACCGACAACTACGAGTCGTGGCCGGTGTTCGCGCCGGTGTGGATGCTGTTCCTGTCGTGCATCGTCTGCAGCACCGGCTCGACCGGTGGCGGCATCAAGATGTTCCGTACGCTGCTGCTGCAGCGGCATGCATTCCGCGAGATGAAGATGCTGCTGCATCCGCGCGCCATCGTGCCGATCCGCATCGGCGGCGTGGTGATCCCCGACCGCGTGGTGTTTTCGGTGCTGGCATTCATTTTCCTGTACTTCGCGACCGTGGTCGCACTCACCTTCGCACTGCTGCTCTCGGGCGTCGATCTCGTATCGGCTTTCAGTGGCATCGTGGCGTCGATCAACAACGTGGGCCCGGGCCTCGGGCGGGCCGGGCCCACGACGCAGTACCAGTCGTTCACCGACGTGCAGACCTGGATTTTCTCGATCGCGATGCTGCTCGGGCGGCTCGAGATCTTCAGCGTCCTGGTGCTGTTCACGCCGGCGTTCTGGAGGAATTGAGCGCAGTCGCGCTTCGGGCGTAAGCTGTCAACCGTTCGGGGTGCCGGGTTTTCGGTATTTCGGTTACTGCGCGCTCCGCCGGCAATAACCGAAATACCGAAAACCCGGCACCATGCTTCATTCGACGAGGGACCGTTGAGCGCACCCGCTGAGCTCTCGACATTCGAGCGTGCACTGCGCCTGCTCACCCGCGTGCGGGCGGGCGAAGGCCGCTGCGTCGCCTTGTTCGGGACCCACGCCTTCCTGATCATGGCGTCCTATTACGTGCTGAAGGCGCTGCGCGAATCGTTCCTGCTCGCCGGCGCGGCGGCCGAAGTGCGCAGCTACGCCGTCGCCGCCAACGGCATCGTGCTGATGTTGCTCGTGCCGATCTACAGCGCGGTGCGGCGCAGTGTCGACGGCCTGCGGCTGGTGCGCTTCCTGAGCGCGTTCTTCGCGCTGAACATCCTCATGTTCGCGATCGCGTATCCGTTTCGCACGAGCAAGTGGTTCGGCATCGTGTTCTTCATCTGGCTGAGTGTGTACGGCCTGATGGTGGTCGCACAGTTCTGGGCGCTTGCCGCGATCTCGTTCAACACCAAGAGCGGCCAGCGGCTGTTCCCCGCGATCATGCTGGGCGCCACCCTGGGCGCCCTGGCCGGTGCGCAGCTGACCGATCTCACGATCGTGCGCTTCGGTCCGCTGCCGTTGCTGCTGCTCGGCGCCGTGCTGCTCGCGGCGGGCAGCGCCCTGATCAGTCCGGAGACGCGCTCCGTGCCCGACGCGTCGCGCCCCGTATCGGGCACCGGCGTCGCAAAGCCGGTGACCTCGGTATTCGGCGGCTTCAGCGTGGTGTTTCGCAGTCGCTATCTGCTGCTGGTCGCGACCTTCGTGGTCCTGCTCAACTGCATCGGCTCGACCGGCGACTACCTGCTCGCAGCGCTGATCAAGGCGCGCGCCGAAGTGCTCGCCGGCGCCGACGCTGTGCTGGCCGATCGCGAAGCCATCATCGGTTCGCTCTATGCGCGCTTCCAGCTGTGGGTCACCCTGGTCGGCGTGATCGTGCAGGCGCTGCTCGTGTCGCGCATCTACCGGGCGGTCGGCGTGCGCGGCGCGGTGCTGGTGCTGCCCGCGATCGCGCTGTTCGTCTACGGCGCCATCGCGTTCGTGCCGGTGTTCTCGATGATCTACTTCGCGAAGATCCTCGAGAACTCGACCAACTACTCGTTGATGAACACGACGCAACAGACGCTCTACCTGCCGACCAGCGCAGCGGAGAAGTTCGACGGCAAGACCACCATCGACACCTTCTTCTGGCGCTTCGGCGACATCCTCCAGGCTGGCATCGTGTTCGCCGGCCTCAACTGGCTCGGCTTCGGCTCGCGCGACTTTGCGATAGTGAACGCCGCGCTGTGTGTGGTCTGGATCGGCGTCGCGATACTGATCGGCCGCCATTACACCGCGCTGTCGCGCGCCGAGACGCAAAACACCGCGCCAGTGCGCCAGCACGAGCCGGATGACCTGCTCGTCCACCCCGGCCGCCCGATCGATCACGTGCTGCCGGCGGGGACCTTTTTCGACCCGGATCCAGGCGATGTCCTCGCCTTCGAGGCGCGGCTCGCGGGCGGCGCGCCGCTGCCGCAGTGGCTCGAGTTCGACACGGCGATGGCGAGATTTACCGGGACGGCGCCGCCCGACTTCGTGCTCGAGGAGCGGATCGAGATCGTCGCGAGCGACATGGACAGCGCCACCGCGATCGCCATCATCAGGATGCGTCGGGTAACAGCCTGATATCGCCCTTGTCGATCCGGCTCACGAGCCGCTGGCGGCGACGCTCGACCGCGCCGATTTCCGCGATGGTCAGTCCCAGCTGCAGCTGATCGCCGCGGCGGCGCACGCCGCGGCGCGTATCGAAATTGGCGCCGCGTTCTCGCGGCTGCCATCGCGAGTCGACCAGTTCGTACTGCGCAATCACGCCGAGATGCGCACGCAGCTCCTCGAGCGTGAGCGAGCGCAGGCGATCGGCGAGCGCGCGATCGACCGCATCGACATGCAGACTCTTCCAGAATACGCCGACATCGCTCTCTTCCGAGCCGAACGCGACGCCGTTGTCGATGGCCCAGGCGCGCACCGCGCTGCCCTCGCCCGTCAGCATCACGTTGCCGAGATTCGAATCCTTGTGTTCGATCAGGTAGGTGAGCACGTTCAGGCGGCTGATCGTGCGGGCGTATGCGGGATCGGCCGCGAAGCGGGCGGCGTCGATTTGCAGCCGATGGGGCGTTGCATCGGTGAGCCAGCACTGCACCACGAAGAGCACGGCGTTGGTGCCGCGCCAGGCTTCGACGCCTGCGGGATCGATGACATGGAACGCGGGCAGCGACTCCGAGCGCAGCACGATCGGAGGCACCACATCCTCGCCCGGCGGGTAGAGCAGTTGCGACATCGCGAGGGCCGCCAGTTCGTACCGCGGCTCATTGTTGAACGAGCTGGCGCCAGCGCCCGCGCGCCTGACCTTGATCTTGAACGGCTCCGGGCTCGCCGCCGTGTGGGCCATCGCCTTGCGGGTGATGTCCCTTTCGAACCGGACCGGCTCGGCATTCTCGATGATGAGTTGCGGCGCCGCCAGGGCGTCGAGCGTGCACGAGCCCTGTCCGGCGGCGGGTACGGGTTGCAGGGCAAGGGCCCCGCACAGCACCGCCGCACGCGCCGACCACCTGAGCAATTCGCATTCCATCGCGACTCCCCGGCCCGCTTTCTGCTGGCGGACGTCGGCGAATCTTACACTCGGGCGGGCGCGGAGGTCCCTGTCGCCCGACTCCAGCGGCTAACTGATTGATCGGATGAGCCGGCGATTCACGTGGCACCAAACTTGCTGCGACTGTGTCCTCACGGGCGTCGTCAGGGATGCGGCCTGCCGGCACCTGAAACGGAATTTCAGGGGAGTCGCCAAGATGTTCCCCAAACCGGTGTCCGGCTTACTGGTCGCAAGCCTCGCTGTGGCCCTCCTGCCGATCGGGACCGCCGAAGCGCGGCGCGTGGCGGTCGATTTCGGCGGCTCGTTCCCATCCCAGGGCAGCGATTGGCAGTTCCCGTCGACGTTCTACGCGCCGTCCGACCTGCCCACCACCGGCACGCTCGGATTCACCTACCAGGGTTTCTCTGGCACCGACCTGAACATCGGCGGTGCGACGTTCACCGGGTTCTGCATGTTCGAAGATGGCGCCTTCTCGTTGACCCAGTCGGGTGGCGGTTGCAGCGATTCCGGTAGCGCGCTCTTCAATCTGGCTGCCGGTCTCGACCTGGTCGGCAGCGACACCGCGGACAATCCATTTGCCACCGGTGCCATGTTCGTTTCCCACGGCTATTCCGCCGACTATCTCATCGACGCGGAACCCGGCGAAGCCGATCCGTACGCCCTCGAAGATGCGGTGACGTCGCTGCGCTTCACCTGGTACGACATGGCCAATGCCGCCACACCCGACACGCCACAGTACCAGCTGCAGGCGTATATCTACTTCCTCGGCGGCGGCGACTTCGGCCTCGACCTGCGCTACGGCGGCGGGCCATTCACGGGGGCCACGCAATCGATCAGTTTCAATGGCGAATCGCTGTACAGCAGCGAAAGCCCTCCCGTGGAATTGAACAACTATTTCTTCTGCTTCAGCGGCGGTGCGCTCGCCGATTGCCCGTCCGGCGAGGACCCGCCGCCGACCGGTGTGCCGGAGCCCGCCACCGGAGCGCTGCTGCTCGCCGGCCTGTTGGGCCTGGCGGTGCTCCAGCGGCGCAAGCTTCGCGGCATTATCTAGAGCCCTGCATTGCAGGCGCGGCCTCGCACTCGCGGGGCCGCGCGGCATTGTCCGCGGCACACGCGTTCAGTAATGTCGGCTGGACGTGGACACGTTCCGGATATTCCTGTCCTCTCCCGGTGATGTCGCCGAAGAGCGGCTGATTGCCCGGCGCGTCATCGATCGGTTGCGGGGCGAGTTCGCCGGCCGCATCGGTATCGAACCGATTTTCTGGGAGCACGAGCCGCTCGTCGCCTCGGCCTCCTTTCAGGACCAGCTGCCGCATCCGGCGGATTCCGACGCGGCGATCTGCGTGTTGTGGTCGCGCCTCGGCACGCGATTGCCGCCGACGTTTCGCAAGCCCGACGGCAGTCCCTACGAGTCGGGAACTGAATTCGAATTCGAGGACGCGCTGTCCGGCCACCGGCGACACGGCAGGCCCGCGCTGATCGTCTATCGCAAGACCGCCCCGCCGCTGCTCGATGCCGACGACGACGCACAGTCGCTCGAGCGCCTGAAGCAGAAGCAGGCGCTCGACGCCTTCGTGCGCCGCTGGTTCCATGACGAAACGGACGGCACGCTGCGCGCCGCGTTTCATCCCTTCGCGGATCCCGCGCAGTTCGAGGAACTGATCGAGATCCACCTGCGCAAACTGATCGCCCGCAAGTATCCCGAGGCTGTCGGCTCCGCGCGCACTGACACCGCGACCTGGCGCCACGAATCACCGTTTCGCGGCCTCCAGGCCTTCGACTTCGATCACGCGCCGATCTTCTTCGGCCGCACCGCGGCGATAGGCGAGATGATCGCGGCCCTGCGCCGGCAGGACGCCGCGAACCGGCCGTTCCTGCTCGTTATCGGCGCGAGCGGCAGCGGCAAGTCGTCGGTCGTGCGCTCCGGCCTGCTGCCTGTGCTCACCCAGCCAGGCGTCATCGAGGACATTGTCGAATGGCGGCGGGTCGAATTGCGTCCGCGGGACCGCAACGGCGATCTCTGCGCACTGCTCGCGGAGACGCTGGGCAATACGGCGACGCTTGCGAACCCCACACCAGGGCGACGCACCGTGCTCGTCATCGACCAGTTCGAGGAGCTGTTTGCGGACGAGCGCATCGACCACGCGGAACGTGAGCGCTTCCTCGCACGGCTCGCGCAGCTGACGGCCACCCGGGCGCTGTGGACGATCGCCACGCTGCGCAGTGATTTCTACCCGCGCTGCGTCGAGCACGACGCGCTCGTCGCGCTCAAGGCCGGCGACGGCCAGTATGACCTGCGCGCCCCGACACCGGCGGAGATCGGCCAGGTCATTCGTCTTCCGGCGGCCGCTGCCGGTCTTCGATTCGAAACCCGCGTCGACGGCGGCGAGGGCCTCGACGAAGTGCTGCGTGACGAGGCGATGCGCAGCCCCGAGGCGCTGCCGTTGCTCGAGTTCGCGCTCGAAGAGTTGTACAAGCGCCGCGCCTCCGACGGAACACTGACCTTTGCCGCTTATCGTGATATCGGCGGCGTCGAGGGCGCGCTGGCACAGCGCGCCGAGGAAGTGTTCAGCGCGCTGCCTGCGGCGACCCAGGCCAGCCTGCCGCTCGCGTTGCGAAGGCTGGTCGGCGTCGCATCGGACAGCGCCGCTGCGTTCAGCCGGCGCAGCGCGCCGCTCGGCGCATTCCCCGAAGGACCGCAGCGCGATCTCGTGCACGCATTGGTCGAGGCGCGCCTGTGCATATCGGAGCTCGGGGGCGATGGCCGTCCGGTGGTGTCGATCGCGCATGAAGCATTGCTGCGCCACTGGCCCCGGGTGCGCGCGTGGCTCGACGAGAATCGCGATCTGCTCCGCGCGCGCGGCCGGCTTGCCGTGTCCGCCGAGCGCTGGGAGCAGGAAGGCCGCCGCCCCGATCTGCTTCTCGCAAGCGGGCGACCGCTCGAGGAGGCGCTTTCGGTCGTCGAGGCGAACGTCGACATCACGCCGGTGGAGCAGTCATTGATCACGGCGTCGCGGGCACGGGCGCGGCGCGCGAAGAGCCTGCGAGTGGCGGCAGTCGCCGGCCTCGCGGCACTTGCAATCGCCGCTTCGGTCGCGGCAGTGGTCGCCACCTCGCAGCGCCAGCGCGCGCAGACCGAGGCGTCCACGACCGAGGAGACCATGAATTTCATGGTCTCGCTGTTCACGCTGGCCGATCCCACGGAGGCCCGTGCCAACGAGTTCACGGTGCGCGAGATGCTGGATCGCGGCGCGGCGGACGTGCAGCGGCAACTGCGCGACCGGCCGGCCGTGCGCTCGAGCCTGATGACAGCTATGGGACGCGCGTACACCGGGCTCGGCCTGCCATCGCCCGCACAGGAGCTGCTGCGGGAGGCACTGGCGGTGCGCGAACGGGAGACAGGGTCAGCATCGCGCGCCACCATCGAAACGCGCCGGGCCCTGGCGGCCGCGAGCTACCTCGACGGTGCATACGACGGGGCGGAGCAGCAGTATCGAATTGCGCTCGATGCCGCGCGGCGGCTCGGCCCGGATGGCGATGCACTGGTGGCCAGCACACTGGTCGGCCTGGGCGACGCGCTTTCGCAGCGCGGTGCCGATGCCGAGGCGGAGAGCGCATACCGCGAGGCGCTGCAGATCGATACGCGACTCTACGGCGCGCAGGGCACGGAGACCGCCCAGACGATGCAGGGACTCGCGATCACGCTGTATTACATGGAGAACTACGCGGAGGCCGAGCAGCTCACGCGGCAGAGCCTCGCGATACGGCGCCGGGAACTCGGCGAGAATCACTGGAAGGTCGCCGACAGCCTCAATCACCTGGGGGCGATCTATTACCAGACCGGCCGCTATGGGGAGGCCGTGGACGTCTGGAAGGAGTGCCTGTCGGTTTCCGACAAGTGGGCCGGACCGGACCATCCGGAGAACGGCACCGTTGCCAACAATATCGGCCGCGGACTGCTGATCGACGGCAGGCTCGACGAGGCAGAACCTTATTTCGTGCGTCATCTCGACCTGATCCGGCGCACCAAACCCCCGGGCCACGACGACCTGATCCTGCCGCTCAACAGTCTCGCGATGATCGATTTCGCGCGGCGCCATTATCGTGACGCGGAGGCTAAACTCGACGAAGCCCTGGCAATTGCCGAGAAGCAGAATCACCGCATGCGCGACCAGGTCCTGACCAACCTTGCCGACGTCTACGCGAAGACAGGCCGCGCATCGCAGGCCGAAGCCCTGCTGAACCGCGCGCGGAGGCTGCTCGAGGAGCAGTATCCACTCGAGGAGATGCCGCAAGAGGCTTGGCGCTATGCTCTGCAGGATGCCGCGCGCGCGTCGGCTTACTCGTCCGGGAAGCGCTACGGGGAAGCGCAGGCCTTGCTCGACAAGGCCCTGCCGGTCATCCGTGCACGCTTCGGGGAACAGCGTTACTACACAAAGGACCTCGAACAACGGCTCGCCGCGGTGAAACGCGCCCGGGCCAAACCGAAAGTGGCCGCGAATGACTGACGCCGAGAATCACGCCATGCCGACGCCGCTGCCCGCCGCCATTCCGCTCGTCATCGGCGTGACCGGTCACCGCGACCTGGTCGAGGACGAGGTGCCCGCGATCCGCGGGCGCGTCCGCGAGTTCCTGCTGGGCCTGAAGGAAAGCCGGCCGCATACCCCGCTGATCGTGGCCTCGCAGCTCGCGGAGGGTGCCGATCTGCTGGTCGCCGAGGAAGCGCTGGCATTGGGTCTCGAGCTCGTGTTCGTGCAGCCGCTGCCACTGGCCGACTATCGCGCGCAATTCTCGGACTACGGCGAACACGAGCGTTTCGATGCGCTGCGCGGCGTGTCGCGGCTGGTCGATCTCGCGACGGAGGAACCGGCCCACGACCGCGACGCGCTGTACGCCATAGCCGGCGATTTCGTGGCGCGCTATTGCTACATCCTGCTGGCATTGTGGGACGGCAAACCCGCGGCCGGCCCGGGCGGCACGGCGGCAGTGGTCGAGTACCGCCTCGCATCGAAAGGCGGCGCGCGACCGGCCAACCGGGAACTCGAGCTCGTTCTTGGCGAAGCTGACAATTCGCTCGTCTATCACATCCCGGTCTCGCGCGCGCGCGTGAACGGCGAGACCAACGGCCACGCGCCGCTGGCCTCCGGGTATCTGCACGAATACGCCGGCGGTCATTCGGCCCTGCACGACAGGATGCCCGAGCAGTGCCGGCTCGTGCTGGATCGCACCGAAGAGTTCAACCGTGCCGCTGCACAGGATCCGCAGAGTGCCGCAGACGGCAATGGCGCGCCCTTCGTCGGCGCGCCGGCGGCATTCCAGCGTTGTGCGCGGTTGATCGCGGTCTCGGACCGGCTCGCGGGCCGGCTGCGCCAGCGCCTGATGCGGCTCACCTCCTGGACTTACGCGATCGGCGCGGTCATGGGCTGCGCCTTCGTGCTCTACTCCAAGATCCCGGCGATGTGGGGACTCATCTACGTATTTTTCGGCGCGGCCCTCACGACGATCGCGCTCAGTCGTCACGTGGAGCGGCGTGGCCTGCATCGCGACCACCTCGAGTACCGGGCCTTGTGCGAGGGCTTGCGGGTGCAGTTCTACCTGCGCGTCGCGGGTGTGCGCGACGAGGGCAGGCTGCACACCGGCGATGAGAGTTTCCTGCGCCGCCAGGACCCGGAGCTCGACTGGATCAGGAACGCGATGCGCGCAGTCGACTTCGAAATGCATGACGCCGGTCGCAACGGCATCCCGGGCGGCATCGAGCATGCGATCGAGACGTGGATAGGCTCGCTCGATCCCGTCCGGGAGCGCGGCGTCGGCCAGTTGGCCTACTTCTGGCGCGCCGGCGAGCGCCGACGCCACCTGATCACGCTCACTGAACGCACCGGCGCCATCACCCTCGTGATCGGTCTCACCGCAGCGGCGTTCCTGTGCTTCGTCCCGGTCCTGCACCTGCCCTACGTGAAGACGCCGCTCGTCGTGCTCATGGGCCTGTTGCCGCTCGTCGCCGGCCTGCTCGAAGCCTGGCTGCAGAAATCGGCGGCCAAGGAACTCGCGCGCCAGTACAGCTACATGTACCGCCTTTTCGACGAGGCCCGCGCCCAGCTGCAGTGCATCGCGGGCGACGAGCGCCGCCGCGCGGTCCTTCATGCGCTGGGGCGCGCCGCGCTCGCGGAACATTCCACCTGGGTATTGCTCAACCGCGATCGCAAACTCCGCCATCTGCCCGCGCACTAGGATTTCCACCATGCCCGGTTCCGACGACAGTATTTCCAAGGCACTGCTGGCCACCACTCCCGAAGCGTACGGGGAGGACTACGACTACCACGCGCTGCGGCAGTACCAGATGTGCGTCGAGATGGCCGACCGCGTCAGCAGCCGGCGCATGATCGCCAATTCGTTCTTCGTCGGCATGAACACCGCGGTCGTCGGCGCGCTCGCGGTCGCGCTGAAGGAAGGCTTGATCAGTTCACGCACGCTGGTGATCGCCCCGGCGACCGCCGCCACCCTGATGTGCATCGCATGGTGGATGATGGTGCTGTCGTACCGCCAGCTGAATGCCGGCAAGTTCAAGGTGATCCTCGCGATGGAGAAGCACTTGCCGTTCGCGCCGTTCGCCGCGGAATGGGTCGCGCTGGAAGGCGGGCGGTCGCGCCGCGACTACCTGCAGACGACCAAGGTCGAGCTGCTGGTGCCGTGGCTGTTTGCCGGCATCCATATCGCACTGACGGTGGCGATTCTCGTCAGGGCATTCTAGGGCCGTCCGCCAGCACTCAGCGCGCGGCAGGATCAACGCGCGGCAAGGAGCGCATTGCGCCGCGCGAGGATCGACTTCTGCTGTGCGCCGCTGAGCCACGGCGAGAGCGCCGCGGCAAGCTTCGTCGCATCGAGCGCGCGCAGGCGGCGCTCGAGCTCGGCCCCGACCGGCGGTCTCGCGACGCGCGCATCGAGCTGGCGCGTCGTCGTGAAGGCCGCGGCGAAATCGACCAGGCGCGCAAGGCCATCACCTCGGCCCAGCACGACGTTCTGCGAGCGGCGATGGACATTGCCGGCGAGCGCGTCGAACGCGCGCATCAGTCCGTACTGCGATTCGAGGCTGCACCAGCGCGCCAGGGGTACCCGCTCGCGCTCGACGTCGGCTGCGCTCGGCGCATTCTCGATCCAGAACTGCAGCGCGCCCGCCTTGCCGGCGATCGTGCGATCAACCGTGACAGGCACCATGTCGATGCCGAGCAGGCGGTCGAGGCGGTAAGCCGCCACTTCGTGCTGCCAGCGGCCCGGGGCCGGCGCGGTGATGAAGAGCGCCCGCACGCTCAGCTCGCCGCGCCGCAGCGTCAGCAGTCGCGTGCCGGCGCGCTCGAGCGGCGACGCCTCGTTCGCGACGACTTCAGCCTCGCGCAGGAACTGTTCGAGCTGGTCATCCGTGAGGCCGCCCGGGCGATCGCCCACGCGCCGCGCCTCGGGCTCGGGCACGGCGCGCTCGCCGGGAACCCTGGCGTAGATCACGCTGCGCGTGCCGCCCTCGATCACGAGTGCCGAGGGCTGGCCCTGGTAGTCGGGCAGCATGCCGGTGTCGATCATCGTGACGCGCCCGTCCATGCGGGTGGTGATGCGCTTCGTCACGGTGATCGTATGTCCGATCACGACGTCCTTGCCGCCGAGCCGACCGAGCACGGTGTCCACCGTATCGGTCTCGAACGCGCTGTTGCACATGGCGTTGCCGCGATACCAGAGCGGGCCCGCGACACTGAGCACGGGCGAGGCATCGGTGCGCTCGAGCGTCGCAACGAGTGCCTCGAGGCGCGCGCGGTCAGCACCGCCGTAGGTGGCGAGGCGCGTCTTCGCGAGCGCGACCCGTGCGTCATCGGGCGTGTCGACATCGAGGAGCCCGACGGCGATCAGCGCGTGCCAGGCGGTGGCGTAATCGACGAGATCCTGGTGGAGCGACGTCGTGTTGAGTGCAGCGAGGGACTCTGTGGCGAGGCCGGGCGGCAAGCCGCCGTGCGTGAAGAGCACGCCGTTCACCCGCACCATCAGCGGGCGCGCGAGCAGCCACTGGCCCACGTCGCCAGTCGGACTGAAGGCCTGATGACGCGCGAGCCAGCCTGGAGGAAGCTTGCTGTCCGGCGCGGTCCCCGCGGCGGCTGCATCCGCCTTCGCCTCGCCCTCCTTCGCGGCGAACGCAGCGTAATCGGCGGCGACGAGGTAGCGCAGGTCCCCGATGAGGTTCATCTCCTCGTGATTGCCGAGGGTCACGAGCACGCGCCCACCCGCGGCCGGCGCCTCAGCCTCGAGACGGCGCAAGAGCGCGATCACCGCATTCGATTCGGGCCCGCGGTCGATGAGGTCGCCCGTACTGACGAGGAAGCTTTCTCCGCCCGCCCAGTGCCCCGCAGCGTCGATGATGCCCGCCGCGCGCAGGATCGAGGTGTACTCGGCAAGCGCGCCATGCACATCCCCCACCGCAACGATGCGCGCGACACCGTCGCACGACCAAGCGGTATCGCAACGCGCCCCAGTCTCACGGACCGCATCGGCCGCATCGGCCGCGCGCTCGGCCGCTAGCAAGGCCCCAAGCCCCGCAAGCAACACCGACAACGATAACCCGAGGCGCATACCCTTCTCGCCCTAAGCCCTCAGCCCCAAGCCCTCAGCTCCGTATATACGCTTCAAGCTGCTCGATAGTCTGCTTCTGCTCGCCGAGGATCGTCTTGACGAGATCGCCGATGGACAGCACCCCAACCACGCGCCCCTTCTCGAGCACGGGCAGGTGGCGGATGCGCTTGTCGGTGACGAGGCGCATGCAGGCATCGACCGTGTCATCCGGCGTCACGGTAATGGCGGGCGCGGTCATGATCTGCGAGACCGGGGTGTCGTGCGATGCGCGCCCGAGCAGCGCCACCTTGCGCGCGTAGTCGCGCTCGGACATGACGCCAAGCACCTTGTCGTCCTGCATCACCAGCAATGCGCCGATGCCGTACGTGGCCATGAGCTTGAGTGCGTCGAGTACGGTGGCGTCGGGCCCGATGGCGTGTGCCGCGGAACCCTTCTTGTCGAGCACGTGACGTACCAGCATGGCAATACTCCTGTGCTGCTGCGTTGGCTTACGATGCGGCCTCGACGATCAGCACCGCACCGTCGACACCTGTCACCCGGACCCGCGCCCCGATGGTGAGCGGCGGCCCCGCGACCTTCCACACGGTATCGCCGACGCGCACTTTGCCGAAGCCCTGCTGGATCGGCTCGACCAGCGTGAGCTCCTGGCCCACGTACTGGGCGCCGCGCTGGTTCAGGTTCGGCTGCGTCGACGTGGCAGGATTGCGACGCGCGTAAGCGCGATACGCGAAAATTGCCGCGAGCCCGAGCGCACCGAACAACACCAGCTGCAACTGCCACGGCACGGGCAGGATCAGCACCAGCGCACCGACGAGCGCCGCCGAGACCGCAAACCAGATCGCCACCGCGCCCGGCATGAAGGTTTCGAGGGCGGCGAGCACTGCGGCGGCAACCCACCAATGCCACCACTCGATCTGCATCAGGAACTCTCTCATCGCTACCCCCGCACGCGCGGCGCGGCGCCGTCACCCTGTTTGGTCATCGCTTCCTTGGCAATTTCGGCGATGCCGCCGAGGCTGCCGAGCAGTGCGCTCGCCTCGAGCGGCAGGAACATCACTTTCTGGTTCGGCGAAGTCGCGAAATCCTTCAGCGCCTCGACGTATTTCTGCGCGACGAAGTAGTTGATCGCCTGCACATCGCCCTGCGCGATCGCCTGCGACACCATCGCGGTGGCGCGCGCCTCGGCCTGCGCGAGACGCTCGCGGGCTTCGGCCTCGCGGAACGCCGCTTCCTTGCTGCCCTCGGCGGCGAGCACGACCGACTGCTTCTCGCCTTCGGCCTTGAGGATCGCGGCCTGCCGGAAGCCCTCGGCGTCGAGGATGTTGGCGCGCTTGTCGCGCTCGGCCTTCATCTGCCGCGCCATCGACTCGACGAGGTCGGCCGGCGGCTGGATGTCCTTGATTTCGATGCGGGTCACCTTGATGCCCCACGGGGTCGTTGCGTCATCGACCACTTTCAGCAGCCGGTGGTTGATCTCGTCGCGCTTCGACAGCGTTTCATCGAGGTCCATCGAGCCCACGACCGTGCGGATGTTGGTCATCGTCAGGTTGATGATCGCGAGGCGCAGGTTGTCGACCTCGTACGCAGCCTTGGGTGCATCGAGCACCTGGAAAAACACCACCGCATCGATGCTGACCATCGCGTTGTCCTTGGTGATGACCTCCTGGCGCGGTACGTCGAGCACCTGTTCCATCATGTTGATCTTGCGACCGATGGCTTCGACGAACGGCACGATGAAATGGAAGCCCGGCTCCATGGACTTCTTGAACTTGCCGAAGCGCTCGAGCGTGTACTCGTAACCCTGGGGAACGGTCAGCCAGGCCTTCGAGGCGACAATGACGATCGCAACAAGGATGATGATGGGCAGAAAACCGATATCGAGCATTGCCAGGTTCCTCGCTTGTCGCGAATCGGCGGCAGAGTGCCGTGTGGACCATTCTAGCCGTGTAACGCCCGTGATGCAGTTCAAGGTTCCGGGGGCCCGAAACCCGCACCATGCGCGGTGTGTTGCACCCCGATCCACGCATCGTCGAGGTTCCTCCCGACCACTTCGAAGTGGCCGCGGACGATGTCCTCTTTACCGCGCTGCTCGACGGGACACTGGCGGTGTGCCTGTACGACGCGGTCGAGGAGCACGGTGCCCTCCTGCACCTGCGCTTCATCGCCCGCGGTTCGAGCCAAACCGACGTCACCGACCGCACCCTCGCCTCGGACCTGCTGCTGCTCGATCGGTGCGTCGAGACCTTCCGGGGCGCGATGGAGCGCGGCATCGACGTACAGGGCAAGATCGCAGCCAGCGTAGAGACGGGCGAGCCGGCACGCCAGGCTGCCGCCGCAGTGCTGGCGCTGATCGGCGAGTACCTCATCGACGCCGGCGTGCGGATCGTATCGCACGAAGTCGAGCACGGCGCGACGCGCAGCCTGCGTTTCAGGCCCAGCATGGGACAGCTGCGGCTCGACTGAGGCGACTGAGGTGCCGGGTTTTCGGTTATTCGGTTATTGCGGGCCTGGAGCGCAATAACCGAATAACCGAAAACCCGGCACCATGCCACAATCGGCGCATGCGCCATTTCCTCGTGTTGCTTGCCGCGAGCCTCATCGCGGTACCTGGCACCTCGCAGGCGGCCGATGCGCGCCTGCAGGCCCTGTTCGACGCTGCGTGGGAAGCGGACCTGCGCGACAATCCCACCACCGCCGATTACTACGGCGATCACCGCTACTCCGATCAGTGGCCGGATCTCTCGACAGCCGCATTCGAAGCCCGCTACGCGCGCTACGCCGCGGTACTGGCCGAACTGAAGACGATTCCGCGCGACGGCCTGTCGAACGCCGACAAACTGAACTACGACCTGTTTGCGCAGGACTTCGAGCGACGGCTCGCGGCGCAGCCCTTCAAGCCCTGGCTCTACGAGGCCATCCGGCCGCGCGACGGCGTGCAAAGCGCGAGCGAACTGGCCGAACTGCTGCCGTTTGCGACCGTGGCCGACTATGAAGCGTGGGTTGCGCGGCTCGGCAAGTTCGGCACCTATGTCGACCAGAACATCGCCCTCCTCGAGACCGCCATCCGCGAGAAGCGCACCCAGCCCCACTCGATCATGGTGCGCATCCCGGAGCAGCTCGCGAACCAGATCCCCGCGAACCCCGAGGACAGCCCGTTTTTCGCACCCTTCACGCGCATGCCCGAGGGCATCGGCGAGGACGATCGCGCACGCCTGATCGGTGCCGGGGGACGCGCGATCGTCGAGGTCGTGATCCCGGCGTTCAAGCGCCTGGATGCCTTCTTCCGCGACCGGTACCTGCCGGCCGCACGCAGTTCCGACGGCATCTGGGATACCCCGGACGGGCTCGCCTTCTACGCCAATCGTGCCGCCTTCCACACCACGACCGGCCTCACGCCCGATGACATCCACGAGATCGGGCTGCGCGAGGTGGCGCGCATCCGGGCCGAGATGGACGGAGTGATCGAACGGGTCGGGTTCAAAGGCAGCTTCGAGGAGTTCCTCACCTTCCTGCGCACCGACCCGCAGTTCTATTACCGCACGCCCGAGGAATTGTTCACCGCCTACGCGGCCATGGCGAAGCGCATCGACCCCGAGCTCGTGAAGCTGTTTGGCAAGCTGCCGCGCACGCCCTACGGCGTGCGCGCGATTCCGATGACCAGCGCCCCCGACACGACGACCGCGTACTACATGGGTCCGGCGATCGACGGCACGCGCGCCGGCTACTACTACGTGAACCTCTACCGTCCCGAAGTGCGGCCGAAGTACGAAATTCCGGTCCTGTCGGTGCACGAGGCGGTGCCGGGCCATCACCTGCAGATCGCGCTGGCGATGGAGGACAAGTCGCTGCCGCTGTTCCGGCGCAATGCCGACTTCACCGCGTACATCGAGGGCTGGGCGCTCTACAGCGAGCGGCTCGGTGAGCAGATGGGGCTTTACGACGACCCGTACGACAAGTTCGGCCAGCTCACCTACGACATGTGGCGCGCCGTGCGCCTCGTGGTCGACACTGGCATCCACGCGAAGCAGTGGACGCGCCAGCAGGCGATCGACTACTTCAAGGCGAATGCCGCGAAAACCGAGGCAGACATCGTCAACGAAGTCGACCGCTATATCGCCTGGCCCGGGCAGGCGCTCGCCTACAAGATCGGCCAGCTGCGGATCCTCGATCTGCGGCGCGAAGCGCAGACGGCGCTCGGCGAGAAGTTCGACATTCGCGCCTTCCATGACACCGTCCTGGCCAGTGGCGCTGTTCCACTGGATGTGCTGACGAGCCGCGTCGAGGCGTGGATTGCCGCGCAGGCGAAGAAAAACTAGGGCACGGCGCCCTGCGCCCAAGCCCTGAGCTGACCATATGGCCGAGCACCTCGTGCAGATTCGCTGGGAGCGCGGCGAGGCTGCGTTCGTCGACAACCGCTACAGCCGCAAGCATGTGTGGCGCTTCGACGGCGGCGTCGAGGTGCCGGGATCGTCGTCGCCGCATGTCGTGCCGCTGCCGTATTCGGTTGAGGCCGCGGTCGATCCGGAAGAGGCGTTTATCGCGAGCCTCTCGAGCTGTCACATGCTGTGGTTCCTCGCGATCGCTGCGGAGCGCCGCTACGTGGTCGACCGCTATCGCGATGACGCAGGGGGCAGGCTCGGCAAGAACGCGGCGGGGCGCATGGCGATGACTCGGGTGACGCTGCGCCCGGCGGTGCAGTTCGGCGGCGCGCAGCAGCCGACGGTCGGCGAGATCGCAGCGATGCACCACGAAGCACATGACAAGTGCTTTATTGCCAATTCCGTCAAGACAGAGGTGCGCTGCGAGCCGCGGCTTGAAGTTTGATGCGTGATGCGTCAGCATCTGATGCATGCGCACCACGCTCGATATAGCCAACGACGTCCTGCAGGCGGTGAAGGAGCGGGCGCGGCGCGAGGGCAAGACTGCGGGCGAGGTCATCTCCGATCTCGCCCGCCAGTCGCTGATCCGTGCACCGTCGCCGTCACACGCCGTGCGCGAGCCGCAAGCCGTCTACGGCTTTCGTGCGTTCCCGTCGCGCGGTGCCGTGGTGACCAACGAGATCATCGACCGGCTGCGCGAAGACGACGCGTACTGATGCGGGCGTTGCTCGATGTGAATGTCCTGATCGCGCTGCTCGACGCCGATCACGTGCACCACCGCGCCGCCACCGACTGGCTGGCGCGCGAGGGACAGGCGGGTTGGGCGTCTTGTGCGATCACCCAGAACGGGTGCCTGCGCATCCTCGCGCACGCGCGCTATCCGAACGCGCAGCCGATCGCCGTCATTGCCGGGCGGCTGACCGAAGCGACCGCGCACCCGGTACATGCCTTCTGGGCTGACGACATAAGCATGCTCGATGCAATGCGCGTCGACCCCACGCGCATTCACGGCTCAAACCGGATCACTGATATCTACCTGCTCGCGCTCGCAGTGGCTCATGGCGGAAGACTCGTCACCTTCGATCGATCGATCGCCGTCGATGCGGTCGTGGGCGCGGCGGCGGGTCATCTCGCGACGATCTGACGGGCAGGCCACGCACGGTCGGGCGCGGTAGCGGCGGCCTCGCGCTCTTCTCTGGCTGCAAGCTGTGCGCCGTTCGCTGTTCGCCGTTGCTAATCCCGCAACGCAAGATCCTTGCTGTAGACAACATTCATCACATTGTCGTACCAGCCCGTGACCCTGGGGCTGACGAGGTGCTTGTTCACGTAGAAGTAGAGCGGCAACAACGGCGTATCGGCAAGCATCATGCGCTCGGCCGTCTCGAGCAGCCGCCGGCGCTCGGCCGTATCGGCGGTGCCTGCCGCGCGCGCGAGCAGCGCGTCGTAGGCGGGGTTGGCATAGCGCGGCAGGTTGATGCCGAAATCGCTCTTCAGGTACTGCAGGAAGGTGTAGGCGTCGTTGTAGTCGCCGCTCCAGCTGAGGCGGAACATCTCGACGTTGCGCGCATCGACATCCGCCATCAGCGAACGGAATTCGACGGCGGTGAGCTGCGCCTCCGCGCCGAGCGCTTGCTTCCACATGGAGGCGATCGCCACCGCCAGCCGGCTGTGCACTTCACCGCTGTTGTAGCGCAGCTCGAAGCGCAGCGGTTTGGCCGCTGAATAGCCCGCCGCGGCATACAGGCGCCGCGCCTCCTCGATGCGCTCGGCCATCGGGCGCCCCGCATAGCCGAAGGCCTGCGAGGTGTACTCGTGCACGCCGGGAGGGACCCAGCCGTACGCCGGCAGCTCACCGACCCGCAGCACCGACTCGGCGAGGCGCTCGCGATCGATCACGAGCGACAGCGCGCGGCGCAGCCCGGGCACGTCCTTGAAGGGTGGCCGGTCGAGAGCGAACCCGTAGTAATAGGTGCTGAGCTGCGGGGCGACGTGCAGGTCCGCCGCGTAGTCCTTGCGGATCACGTCGAACTGGCCGCGCGGCACCACGGCGGTCGTGTGCAGGTCGCCGGCACGGTAGCGCGTGAACTCGGCGCTCTCGTCGGCGATCTGCAGGTACTTCACGCCCTCGAGGCGCGTCGCCGCGTCGTTCCAGTAGGCGGGATTGCGCACCACGCTGATGTGCGACCCGGGCACCCATTCGGTGAGCCGGAAGGCGCCGTTCGACACCGAGACTTCGGGCCTGGTGAATCGCGCGCCTTCCTTTTGCAGCGTCGGGCGGTGCACCGGGCAGGTCGACGGGAACGACAGCAGGCCGGGCAGGTATGGTGCCGGCGAGCTCAGGCGCACGACGACGGTATGCACATCCGGGGCACTCACCCCGAGAGTCTCGGGAGCCGCGCGCCCCGTGACGATCTCCGGCGCGTGCTCGACGACATCGATCAGTTGCGCGTACTGCGAGGCGGTGGCGGGATCGACCAGGCGGCGCAAGGCGAAGACGAAATCCTCGCCTGTGACACTATCCCCGTTCGACCAACGCGCATTGTCTCTCAGGTGAAACGTATAGGTCAGTCCGTCCGCAGTCGCCTCCCAGGACTCAGCGACGCCGGGGACTGTGCCGGCGTCCTTGCCGAGGGAGGTCAGGCACTCATAGAGATCGCGCAGAACGACATGGGCCTCGACCGAGCGCGCCTTCTGCGGATCGAGCGAATCGGGCTCCGGGCCATTGCCGCGCAACAGGATGCTGGTGGTGTCGGGCGGCGGCGCACAGCCGCCGAGCAGGCCGAGGGCGAGCGCGCCAAGCGCGAGCGCGAGACTACGCCGCACGCCCGCGTCGCTTGAGATGGATCATCAGGATCGAGATCGCGGCCGGGGTGATGCCCGGCACGCGTGCGGCCTGGCCGAGGGTCGCAGGGCGTACTTCGGCCAGCCGCTGGCGCGCCTCGTTCGACAGGCCGCCGATCGCGAGATAGTCGAGATCGGCCGGCAGCGCCGCGGTCTCATTGGCGCGCTGGCGCTCGATCTCCGCGATCTGGCGCTCGATGTAGCCGGCGTACTTGGCCCGCACGGTGACCTGCTGGGCGACCTCGCGCGCGATGCGCTCATCCCCCGCCAGGCCTTCATTGCCCGCCCGGGCCTCGCTGTCGGGCGAGCCGACCTGCTCCAGCAGGCTGGCGTAACTCACTTCGGGGCGGCGCAGCAGGTCCATCGCCCGCACGCCGCGCACGCGCAGCCCCTCGAGCCGCTCGACTTCCGTGTCGGTCGCCGTTCGCTTGGCCTCGAAGAATGCCCAGCGCTCATCGTCGACGAGGCCCAGTTCGCGCCCCGCAGGCGTGAGGCGCAGGTCCGCGTTGTCTTCGCGCAGCAGCAGGCGATGCTCGGCGCGGCTCGTGAACATGCGATAGGGTTCGGTGACCCCGCGGGTGACGAGATCGTCGATCAGCACGCCAAGATAAGCCTCGCTGCGCCCGGGATGCCACGGTGCCTCGCCTTGCACCGCGCGCGCCGCGTTGATGCCGGCGACGATGCCCTGCGCCGCGGCCTCCTCGTAGCCGGTCGTGCCGTTGATCTGGCCCGCGAAATACAGGCCCGCGAGCGCCTTCGACTCGAGGCTCGGGGCGAGGTCGCGCGGATCGAAATAGTCGTATTCGATCGCGTAGCCGGGGCGGGTCAGGTGCGCGCGCTCGAGGCCCTTGATCGTGTGCACGAATTCGACCTGCACGTCGTAGGGCAGGCTGGTCGAGATGCCGTTCGGATACACCTCGTGCGTGTCGAGCCCCTCGGGCTCGAGGAAAATCTGGTGCGAGGCCTTGGCGGCGAAGCGCACGACCTTGTCCTCGACCGACGGGCAATAGCGCGGCCCGACACCCTCGATGACGCCGGTGAACATCGGCGAGCGATCGGTCGCGGCGCGAATGATGTCGTGGGTCTGCACGTTGGTCGCGGTGATGTGGCAGGGGCGCTGCGCGGGATGCTCGCTCGCGCGGCCGAGGAACGAAAACACCGGCGCCGGCGCGTCGCTCCACTGCTCGGCGAGGCGCTCGAAGTCGATCGTGCGCCCGTCGATGCGCGGCGGCGTGCCGGTCTTCAGCCGCCCGACCCGCAACGGCAACTCGCGCAGTCGCGCGGCGAGGCGGTTCGACGGCGGATCACCCGCGCGCCCGCCCTGGTAGTTGTCGAGGCCCACGTGGATGCGCCCGCCGAGAAACGTGCCGACCGTGAGCACGACGGCGCGCGCGCGAAACACGATGCCGGTGACCGTGACCACACCGACTGCACGGGTACCTTCGACCACGAGGTCGGCCGCTTCCTGCTGGAACAGCGTGAGGTTCGGCTGGTTCTCGAGCAGCGCGCGAATCTCGCGCCGATACAGCACGCGGTCGGCCTGCGCGCGTGTCGCGCGCACCGCGGGACCCTTGCTCGCGTTCAGCGTGCGGAACTGGATGCCGGCGCGATCGATCGCGCGCGCCATCGCGCCACCGAGCGCATCGATCTCGCGCACGAGGTGGCCCTTGCCGATGCCACCGATCGCGGGGTTGCAGCTCATCGCGCCCAGCGTCTCGATGCTTTGCGTGAGCAGCAGCGTGCGACGGCCCATGCGGGCAGCCGCGAGCGCGGCCTCGGTGCCGGCATGGCCGCCGCCGATCACAATGACGTCGAAGAAATCCATTTACATCAAAGGCTTGATGGCAAACCCCTATTGTACGGCATATTGCCCGCATGCTGATTGCGCTCGCCCTGGCCGTGGCATGGGCCCCTTGCCAGCTCACCCACCCCGCCGGGGTCGCCACGGTCGCCGCCGAATGCGCGACCCTCACCGTGCCGGAGAACGCCGGCGAGCCCGCCGGCCGGCAGATCGGTCTGTTCGTGGCGCGTGTCCCGGCGGTCAGTGCGCGCAAAGCGCCGGACCCGCTGTTCATTCTCGCCGGCGGCCCGGGAGCTGCGGCGAGCGAGTTCTATGCGGGCGTCGCGCCGGCCTTCGCGCGGGTGAACCGCAACCGCGACATCGTGCTCGTCGACCAGCGCGGCACCGGCCGCTCCAATGCACTGCGCTGTGACTTCGATGACGAGGCCCTGCTCGGCGCCGACGACACGGAATTCCTGCTGCAGACGCGTCGCTGCCTCGAGGAGCACGCGGCGCATGCCGACGTGCGCCAGTACACGACCAGCGTTGCGGTCCGCGATCTGGAGTTCGTGCGCAACACGCTCGGTTACGAACACATCAATCTCTACGGCGTGTCCTACGGCACCCGGGTCGCGCAGCACTACCTTCGTCACTACGGCGCGCGGGTGCGTACGGCCACACTCGATGGGGTCGTGCCTGCCGAGCGCATCCTCGGCCCCGACATTGCGATCGACGCGGAGGCGGCCCTGGCACAGGTCCTCGCACGCTGCGCAGGTGACGAATCCTGCCGCGCTGCCTTCGGCGATCCGGTGGTTCACTATCGCGCGCTGCGCTCCCGGCTCGATGAGCGGCCCGCGGGCGTGCTGCTCGCCGCGCCGCGCACCGGCGAGCGGGTCGCGCTCGAATTCACTCCGGCGCATCTTGCAACGGTGCTGCGCCTGTCCACCTACGGTGCCGAACAGGCGGCGCTCCTGCCGCTCGCGCTGCACGAGGCGCACATGCACGGCAATTTCGTGCCGCTTGCGAGCCAGTTCCTGCTGATGACCGATTCGCTGAGCGGTCAGATGGCTTACGGCATGCACCACAGCATCGTGTGCACGGAGGACGCGCCGTGGTTCCCCGAGGCGCACGTCGATCGCGAAGTCCTGGCCTCCACGTTCATCGGTACCCGCCAGCTCGACGGACTCGCGGCCCTGTGCGAGGTGTGGCCGCGTGGTGTCATCGACGATGACCTGCATGCGCCGCTCGCAAGTGATGTGCCTACACTGCTGCTCTCCGGCAGCGCGGATCCGGTGACGCCGCCCGCGGGCGCCGCGCAGGCGGCCGCCGGACTCGCGCATTCGCGGCACGTCGTGATCGAAGGCCTCGGACACGGACAGATCGGCGCACCCTGCGTCGATCGGCTGATCGCCGCATTCGTCGCGAGCGGCAAGCCCGCGGAACTCGACACCGCCTGCGTCGAGCGCCTGCGCCCGATGCCGTTCTTCACGACGCTGGCGGGCCCGTCGCCGTGAACGGCGCCCCATGATCTCGGCACAAGGTCTCGCCAAGTCTTTCGGCGGCGTACGCGCGGTGCGCGCTGTGACCTTGCGCGCGGAAGACGGCGCGATCACCGGCCTGCTGGGGCCGAATGGCGCGGGCAAGTCGACCACACTGCGCATGTTGTGCACGGTGCTCGCGCCGGACGCCGGCGAGGCGTGGATCGATGCCGCGCATACGGTGCGCGACTCGCTCGAGGCGCGCCGCCGGCTCGGCATGCTGACGCATGACTCGGGCCTGTACCCGCACCTGACGGCGCGCGAGAACATCCTGTATTTCGCGCAGCTGCACGGCATGGGCCGTGCCGCGCGCGAACGCCGCGCCGATGAGCTGATCGAGTGGCTCGAGATGGGCGGTTTCGCCGGACGACGCGCCAAAGGCTATTCGCAGGGCCAGCGGATCAAGACGGCGCTCGCCCGCGCGCTGGTGCACAGCCCGCGCAACGTGCTGCTCGATGAGCCGACCAACGGCCTCGATGTCATGGCGGTGCGCAATCTGCGGGTGCTGCTGCAACGGCTGCGCGCGGCGGGCCACTGCGTGCTGTTCTCGAGCCATGTGATGCAGGAAGTCTCGGGCCTGTGCGACGTGGTGTTCGTTCTCGCGCGTGGCGAGGTGGTCGCACAGGGCACGCCGGACGCGCTGCGCGCGGCTACCGGCTGCGCATCACTCGAGGACGCGTTCGTGAAGCTGATCGGCACCGACGAAGGCCTCGGCTGATGTCCCCGATCGGTACCGTGTGGCGCAAGGAAGTGCGCGAGAGCCTGCGCGATCGGCGCACCCTCGTCTCGGCGCTGCTGTTCGGGCCGCTGTTCGGGCCGCTGATACTTGCCGCGGCACTGCAGTTCCTGGTCCAGCGCACCGCCGACGAGGCCGACCAGCGTCTCGAGATCGCGGTACGGCACGCCGAGCGCGCGCCGAATCTCGTTACCTGGCTCGAGGCGCGCAGCGTGGTCGTGACGCCGGTCGAGCTCGACGACGCGGCGACGCGGCGCGCCGTGCGCGAGCGCACCCATCCGCTCGTGCTGTCGATCCCGGAGGACTTCGGTGAGCGGCTTGCGGGCGCGCGTCCCGCCTTGCTGCAGCTCTACAGCGACGCGGCGGGCGGCCGCGCGGATCGCAACGCCGCGCGCACCAGGATGCTGGTCGCGCAGTACGGCGCGAGCATCGGGCGATTGCGGCTGCTGGCGCGCGGCGTCGATCCGCTGCTGACGGCGCCGCTCGCGGTACAGGACATCGATGTGTCGACGCCGCAGAGCCGCTCGGTCACGGTGCTCGGCATGTTGAGCTACCTGTTGCTGCTCGCGATGATCCTGGGCGGCCTGTATCTGGCGATCGACGCGACCGCCGGCGAGCGCGAGCGCCATTCGCTCGAGCCGCTGCTCACGACACCGGTGCCGCGCGCGCAGCTGATCCACGGCAAGATCCTCGCGGCGACCACCTTCATGATCGTCTCGCTCACGCTCACCGCGATCGCCTGCGCCGTGGCGCTGCGTTTCGTCGCCCTCGAGAACTTCGGCATGTCGGCGCACCTCGATGCGGCAGTGGTGCTGAAGATCATCCTCGTGACCGCGCCGCTGGCGCCGGCCGCGGCGGGACTGATGACCGTGGTCGCGTCGTTCACACGCAGCTATCGCGAGGCGCAGACCTGGCTCGGCGTCGTGATGCTGGTGCCGACCCTGCCGATCGCCTTCGTAGGGCTCGCCGAGCTGCAACCGAGCCTCGCCTTCGCCGCCGTGCCTTCGCTCGGGCAGCACTTCCTGATCACCTCGCTGCTGCGCGGCGCCGCGCTCGAGCCCTCGCACGTGCTGGTCTCGGTCATGGCGAGCCTCGCGCTCGGTGCGGTCCTCGCCTGGATCGCCGGTCGGCTCTATCACCGCGAATCCCTGCTCGGATGAGGCGCGAGTTATCCTGCCGGCCATGAAGCTCGACCTGATCCAGACCGTCACGCTCGCGGGCCTCGCGCTGTTCCTCGGCTACGCGCTGCGGCGCCTGATACCGGTGCTGGCGCGGCTCAACATCCCGGCCCCGGTGATCGGCGGCCTGATCGTCGCGGTCGCGATCCTGTTCGCGCGCTCCCGCGGACTGGCGGTACCGGAGTTCGACACCTCGCTGCAGCGACCGCTGATGGTCGCCTTCTTCACGTCGATCGGCTTTGCGGCGAGCCTCAAGCTGCTGCGCATCGGCGGGCCGCAGGTCGCGCTGTTCCTCGCGATCTGCACCGTGTTCGCGGTACTGCAGAACGTGCTCGGCGCGGGGATCGCGGTGTTGTTCGATCGTCCACCACTGTTCGGCGTGCTGGCCGGATCGGTCACCCTGACCGGCGGTCCCGCCACCGGGCTCGCGTTCGCGCCGCTGTTCGAGCAGGCCGGCATCGAGGGCGCGGCGGCGATCGCGATCGCCACGGCCATGGCGGGCATCGTGCTCGGCGGTCTCGTCGGCGGCCCGATCGCGACCCACATCATCCAGCGTTATCGCGTGCACGGGCCGAAGCAAGGCGGTGTTGCGGCATCACCTGTCGTGATCGATCCGTTGCCCGACGCACCGGTGCGCCGCTCAGGCACCGAAGAGGATGAATCCGACGAGGCCTACACGGCGCTGAAGACCGTGGTGGTCGTGCTCGCCGCCATGTGGGTGGGCGAGTGGGTCAGCAAGCTGATCGGCGCCACCGGACTCACGCTGCCGTCGTACATCGGCGCGATGGTCGCCGCCGCGGCCATTCGCGGCATCGACGACTACACCGGGGCCTTCGGCCTGTCACATCGCACCATCGACACACTCGGCGCGATCACGCTGTCGCTGTTCCTGGTGATGGCGCTGATGACGCTCGACCTGACGCAGCTCGCCGGCCTGGCGCTGCCACTGGTCACCATCCTCGTCGCGCAGGTCGTGCTGGTCGCGATCGCCTGCATACCCGTGTTCCTGATGATGGGGCGCGACTACGAGTCCGCCGTGATGAGCGGCGGCTTCGTCGGCTTCATGCTCGGCACCACCGCCAATGCGATGGCCGTGATGCGCACCCTGGTCGAGCGCTTCGGCGGGGCGCCGCGCGCATTCCTCGTCGCGCCGCTCGTCGGCACGTTCTTCATCGATTTCACCAACGCGCTGATCATCACCGTGTTCCTGAACATCTTCGCGTAGTGCATCAGCCCTCGCGGTGTACCCACTCGAGCAGCGCATCATGGGCGCGCTGTGCGCCGCCGGCGTTGGCGTGGTTGATGATCGAGACGACGACATAGCGGCGCCCGCTCACCGCCAGCACGTAGCCGGCGACCGCGCGTACATCGGTGAGCAATCCGGTCTTGACGTGCGCGGCGCCAATCGCGCCCTTGCGCCGCGCGGCAGTGCCGTCGACACCGACGACCGGCAGCGATGCCATCAGCTCGGCCATCACCGGGCTGCGATACGCATCCACCAGCAGGCGCGCGAGGGAATAGGCGCTGATGCGCTCGATGCGCGAGAGGCCCGCGCCGTTCTCGAGCACGAGTTCGGGCATCGCGAGCCCTGACTCCGCCAGCCAGGCGCGCATCGCCACGCCGGAGCGCTCGAAGCTCGCCGGCCAGCCGATGCGCTCGGCGCCGAAGGTGAGATACACATGCTGCGCCATCACGTTGTTGCTGTACTTGTTGATGTCGCGCACGACCTCGGCGAGCGGCTTCGAGACGTGGGTGGCGAGCAGCGCGCTGCCTGGCGGCACAACGCCTGCGCGCGCGTTGCCGGCCCATTTGCCGCCACTTGCCTCCCATAGCGCACGGAACACCGCGGCGAAATACGCGGTCGGCTCGATCGGGCTCAGGTTCCAGTTGCGCTCCCCGCAGCTCAGCGGGAAGGCGCCGCGAAACACCGGTGCGAACGGACGCGAGAAATCGGCGCGCAGCTTGCCATGCCAGTCGCCGCAGGCCCCGGCCGCGGCAGGCACCGTGGCCGGGGCCCTCGATCCGGCGAGCGGCGGCAGGACCGCGAGTCGTACCACCTGGTCGGCGGCATCGGGCACGAAACTGTAGGTGACCGACTTGTGGTTCACGAGCAGCGCGTCGGGACCGACGTTGTAACTGCGCAGCGCGTCGCCGTCGAAAGCGGCCGTGTCGTGGGGCGGCAACTGGAATGCGCTGCGGTCGAGCACCAGGTCGCCGCGGATCTCGCGGATGCCGAGGCCACGCACTTTCTGCACCAGCAGCCACAGTTGCTCGACGACCAGGGACGGATCGCCGCCGCCGCGTATCGCGAGGTCGCCGAGCACGACGTCGCCGTCGCGCGCACCGAGCATCGCCACGTCGGTGCGCCAGGCGTAGGCGGGGCCCATCGTGCGCAGCGCCGCGTAGGTCGTCAGCAGCTTCATCGTCGAGGCCGGATTCATCGCCTTGGTCTGATTCGCCGCGGCTTCGAGGCCCCGCCCTTCGACCGGCATCACGACCACACCCGCCGCGCCCACCGGAATTCCGGCCGCGCGCAGCGCGTTCGTGTAGGTCTCCGGCAAGGGCGCTGCCTGCGCCACAGCGAGCGCAGCCAGCAGTGTCGCCATGCAGGCCACACCCGCAAGCGGGCGCACGGCGCTACGCATGCCGGAGCCGCTCCGCGGATTCATGGCGCGCAAGCAGCGCGCAGTAGCGGTGGCGATGATCCTCGGCAAACTCACGGGCTTCGATTTCAAAACGGTTGTCCCAATAGCCGCGACGGAATGACTCGAGCAGATACTTCCACACCGACAGGTGTCGCGGCTCCCACTGGCCGAGTACGTGGAAGTATTCGTGCAGCACGAACTCCGGATTGGCGAAGAACTGCGCGGCCGCGCCACGCAGATAGATGCGGCGCCGGCGCGTGGTGGCGATCGCGCGCACATGCGCCCAGGCGAACCACGAGTGCTCGATGACCTGCACGGCATCGACCTCCATGCCGAACACCTCTTGCAGGGTCGCCCGCAGCGCCGGCGGCGGGGCGACTTTGCGAGGCATCAGTGGCCATTTGAGTCGAAATGCTCTCATTTACTGTGAATCTTGGTGGTAAAAGTCATCATCCTGCGATATATGGGCAAAGCTGGGCGACTATGGTGGAATACGAAAGCAAGGACCGGAGTGATGGCACGCCCGCGACCGGCCAGACTCGCACCCCATGAACACCTCCATTGTGAACGATCCACGCTGGGCGGCGATCACCGCAAGGGACCCTGCGGCCGATGGCCGGTTCTATTACGGCGTGCGCACCACCGGCGTGTACTGCCGGCCGTCCTGCCCGTCGCGACGCGCGCGGCCCGAAAACGTCGAGCTGTTCGAGTCCCGGGGCGCCGCCGAGCGCGCGGGCTTCCGTGCCTGCAAGCGTTGCCGGCCGGGCGAGCAGGCGGTGGCCGGTCAGCAAGCGGCCTGGGTCGCCGACGCCTGCCGCCTCATCGATGCGAGCGAGGAGCCGCCGACGCTCGCCGCACTCGCCGCGCACGTGAAGGTGAGCCCCTACTATTTCCATCGCACGTTCAAGGCGATCACGGGCGTGACGCCGAAACAGTACGCAGCGGCGCGACGCAATGAACGCCTGCGACGCGAGCTCGCGCGCAGCCCGTCGGTGACCGACGCGATCTACGGCGCCGGCTACAACTCCAACGGCCGCTTCTATGAGCAGGCGGACGACGTGCTCGGCATGACGGCGTCGAGCTTTCGCGCCGGTGGGGCCAATACCGTCATGCGCTTCGCGGTTGGCGAGTGCTCGCTCGGCTCGATCCTGGTCGCCGCGAGCGCGCGCGGCATCTGCGCCATCCTGCTCGGCGACGATCCGGCAGCGCTCACGCGCGGCTTGCAGGACCAGTTCCCGCAGGCCGAACTGATCGGTGGCGACGCCGGGTTCGAGCAACTGGTGGCCAAAGTCGTCGGCTTCGTCGAAGCACCAGGGCTCGGCCTCGACCTGCCGCTCGACCTGCGCGGCACGGCTTTCCAGCAGCGCGTGTGGCAGGCGCTGCGCGCGATCCCGGTGGGCTCGACGGCCAGCTACAGCGAGATCGCGCAGCGCATCGGTGCGCCGAAATCGGTGCGCGCGGTCGGGCAGGCTTGCGGCGCGAACCACATCGCGGTGGCGATCCCCTGCCATCGCGTGGTGCGCAACGACGGCGCGCTTTCGGGTTATCGCTGGGGCATCGAGCGCAAGCGCACACTGCTCGCGCGCGAAGCGCAGGCGATGGACACGAGTCAGGCGTAACCTTGCACCATGCCGCGCGTGACCGCGGCGCGAGGATCATCGCCATGAGCACCGCCAACGCCGCCGCCAGGATCGCCACTGCCCGCGAGGCTTTCCGCGCGCTGCACGAACGTGGCTGCTTCGTGCTCGCGAACCCTTGGGACATCGGTGGTGTGCGCCGCGCGGAGCAGCTCGGCTACAGGGCCATCGCCTCGACCAGCGCGGGCTTCGCCTGGTCGCTCGGCCGCGACGACAACGAGGTCTCGCGCGACGAGGTGCTCGCGCATCTCGCCGCACTCTGCAGCTCGACCACGCTGCCGGTCAACGCCGACTTCGAGGATGGCTTCGCGAGCGAGCCCGCCGCGGTGGCCGGGAACGTGCGCCTCGCGGTCGGCACCGGCGTCGCGGGACTCTCGGTCGAGGACCGCCACGGCATCGATCTTTATCCGATTGCGCTCGCCACCGAGCGCATCCGCGCCGCGCGCGACGCCATCGATCGCAGCGGCGAGAACGTCATGCTGATCGGACGCAGCGAAGGGCTGCTGCTCGGCAATACGACGATCGACACGACGGTCGAGCGATTGATCGCCTACGCCGCCGCGGGCGCCGACTGCGTGTTTGCGCCCGGGATCCGCTCCATCACCGACATCAGGTCGCTGGTGGCGGCCGTGGCGCCGACCCCGGTCAACGTGCTGCTGATGGATGCGACGATGAGCGTGCCCGAACTCGCCGAAGCGGGCGTGCGCCGGGTCAGCACCGGCGCGGCGTTCGCCGTGGCATCCTGGAAGGCCTATGAGGCGGCGGCGCGCAGCGTCATCGAGAACGGCCACCTGCCGCGCGGCGGCTAGCCCTTCGCGTTGCCGGCGAGCGCTATCGCGTCGATCTCGATCATGAGCTCGGGCAGCGCGAGGCGCTCTATCTGCACGATCGTGTCGGCGGGGTAGGGCTGCGAGAAATGTTTCTCGCGCAGCTGCACGATCGCCGGGAAGTTCGCCATGTCGGTCAGGTAGATCGTGACCTTCACCACGCGCGCGAGGCTCGAGCCTGCCGCTTCCAGCACGGTGGCGAGCATCCTGAAAGCCTGCTCGGCCTGCGCGCCAAAATCGCTTCCGCCGACCAGGTTGCCCTGCAGGTCCATTGCGGCCTGGCCGGACACGAAGACGAAACCACCGGCCTCGATCGCCTGGGAAATCCTGAACGGGACATACGGATCGGGTTCGGTCGCGATCTGGCGAATGGCGTGCTGCGGCATGTCGTCCTCCGGCAATTCATGGGGCACAGAAGATGTCGTATAGCACCGCAAGCACCCGGCGTGCAGGGCCGGGTGCCAGCGAGTAGTACACGGCCTGCGCTTCCCTGCTCGTTTCAACGAGGCCGGCCGCGCGCAGCACCGCGAGATGCTGCGACAGCGCCGACTGGCTCAGCGCCACCTTCGCATTGATCTGGCCGACCGAGCGCGCGCCACCCAGCAGGCAACAGAGGATCGCGAGCCGCTGTTCGTTCGCGAGCGGACGCAGCAGCGCCGCCGCCTCACTCGCATGTGCGCGCATTTCGTCCGCCGATATCCTCGCCGCAGTGCTGCTTCGTGCCATGCCGGCATTATATATCACCTATTGCTAAATTAGTGAATACTAATATACTAGTCTGTATCCGGGCCCCTTCCGGGCCCCACGGGAGCAAGCGTCATGAGTATCGATCGCATGGTGATGAGGTTCGCGGGCCTGATGGTGCTCGCCGGTCTGGCGCTCGGCATCTATGTCCATCCGAACTGGCTGTGGCTCAGTGCCTTTGTAGGCGCCAACCTGTTCCAGGCATCCTTCACGGGCTTCTGTCCGCTCGCGATGCTGCTGAAGCGCCTTGGCGTCAAGCCCGGCGCCGCGTTCTGAGGGCGCCGCCGTGCGCAGGCGCCGCCACTTCGCGCTCGCCGCGCTGATCTGCGCGCCACTGTGGGCACCGCCCACGGTGCAAGGTGCCACTGCGCTCGAGACGCTGACGGTCGAGGCGACACCGGCCCCGCTCGAGCGCGTGCTCGACGGCAGGGTCGAAGCGGTCAACCAGGCGACCGTATCGGCGCAGACCGCGGGGCGCGTCGCGGAGATCCTCTACGACGTCAACGATTTCGTGCCGGCGGGCGCGGTCATCCTGCGCCTGCGCGCGACCGAGCAGCGCAGCGGCCTCGAGCAGGCGCAGGCGACGTTGCGCGAGGCTGTTGCCCGCGAGTCCGAAGCACAGGCGCATTACGCGCGCACCCGCAATCTCCACGATGTTGACGCCGCGTCGAAATCCCAGCTCGAGGAAGCCACCGCCGGGCGTGACGCCGCGGTTGCGCGCCTCGCCGCGGCTCGCGCGGGCCTCGAGGCCGCGCGCGAGGGGCTGGGCTATACCGAGGTGCGCGCGCCCTACGCCGGCGTCGTCACCGCCCGCCTGGTCGAGGTCGGCGAGGCCGTGCGCCCCGGCACGGCGCTGATGAGCGGTCTGTCGCTGCAGTACCTGCGTGTCGCGGTCGACCTGCCGCAAAGCGTCGTCGAGCACGTGCGCGGCATCCGCAAGGCCGCGGTGTACGTCGACGGCCGGCGCACCGAGGCCACGGGCCTTACGATCTTTCCGCAGGCGAGCTCCGCCGCAAACACCTTTCGCGCACGCGTCGACCTGCCCGAGAACGCCGTCGATCTCTATCCCGGCATGCTCGTGAAGGTCGGCTTCATCGTCGGTGAGACGCGGCGCCTCTCGATTCCGGTCAGCGCGCTGATCGTGCGCAGCGAGGTGACAGCGGTCTACGTGCTCGGCGAGCACGATCGGCCGAGCCTGCGGCAGGTGCGCGTCGGGCACCGCACCGACGGGCGCGTGGAGATCCTTGCCGGGCTCACCGATGGTGAGCGCATCGCCGTCGACCCGGTCGCTGCGGCGCAAGCATTGCGCGACGCGGCAGTTACGCGGCAATGAACAGCCCGCGCCGCCTCGGCGTGAGCGGGCGCCTCGCTCACGCCTTCCTCGACAGCCAGCTCACCCCGCTGCTCGCACTGACCGCGCTGCTCGCGGGCCTGTTCGCCGTGCTCGTCACGCCGCGCGAGGAAGAGCCGCAGATCGATGTGACCATGGCGAACGTGATCGTGCCGTTTCCGGGCGCGAGCGCCGCGCAGGTCGAGCAGCTCGTCAGCACGCCGATGGAGCAGGTGCTGGGCGAGATCGAGGGCGTCGATCACCTCTATTCGATCTCGCGACCAGGCGTGGCGATCCTGACCGTGCAGTTCGAAGTCGGCGAGACGCGCAGCGACGCGATCGTGCGCCTCTACAACGCCGTCTACTCGAACCGCGACTGGCGCCCCGCGGGGCTCGGCGTGCTCGAACCGCTGATCCGGCCGAAAGGCATCGACGATGTACCGATCCTGACGCTCGCGCTGTGGACCACCGACGAGGCCCGCGCCGGCTACGACCTGCGGCAGGTCGCGCATTCGATCGAGGCCGAGCTGCAGCGCGTGCCCGGCACGCGCGATGTCTACACGATCGGCGGCGCCGAGGACGCGGTGCTGGTGCGTCTCGACGCGCAGCGGCTCGCGGGCCACGGCCTCGGCGTCGATGCGCTGATGCAGGCGCTCAGCGCGGCCAATGTCGTCGCGCACGCGGGTGAGCTGGTGGCGGACAATGCCGCGATCCCGGTGCAGGCGGGCGAGTTCCTCGCCGATCGCGAGGAGGTCGCGAACCTGGTCGTCGGACTGCACGACGGTCGCCCGGTCTACCTGCAGGATGTCGCAACGGTGACGCGCGGGCCCGTTCAGCCTCATCAGGCTGTCTGGTTCGGTGGCGCCGGCCTGCCGGCCAAGGCCCCGGCGGTGACGATCGCCGTCACCAAGCAGCCGGGCACCAATGCGATCGATGTCGCGAACCAGCTGATCGAGCGGATCGACGCGCTGCGCGGTGTCTACCTGCCCGCGGGTGTCGAGACGACGATCACCCGCAACTACGGCGAGACCGCCAACGACAAAGCGGTCAAGCTGATCCAGAAGCTGCTGCTCGCGACCGTGTCGGTGATCGTGCTCGTGATCCTCGCGGTCGGCCGACGCGAAGCGCTCGTGGTCGGCAGCGCCGTGATCGTCACGCTGGCCGCGACGCTGTTCGCGTCGTGGGCCTGGGGCTTCACGCTGAATCGCGTTTCGCTGTTCGCGCTGATCTTCTCGATCGGCATCCTGGTGGACGATGCGATCGTGGTGGTCGAGAACATCCATCGCCACCTGCACCATGATCCGCCGGGCGAGGGCGGCCGCAATCTGACCACCCTGATCGCGCGCGCGGTCGACGAGGTCGGCGGACCGACGATACTCGCCACTTTCACGGTGATCGCGGCGCTGCTGCCGATGGCCTTCGTCAGCGGCCTGATGGGCCCGTACATGAGTCCGATCCCGATCAACGCGAGCATGGGCATGCTGATCTCGCTCGCGATCGCGCTCATCTTCACGCCCTGGCTGTCGCGCCGGCTGCTGCTGCGCGTGCGCGCGGCGGGCGCCGGTGGCGGCGCGAGCGCATCGCAAGCCATCGAGGCGTGGCTGCAGCGCCTCTTCGAACGCCTGCTCGGCCCGTTCCTGCACGGCGCCGAAGCCCGCCGGCGGCGCCATCGCCTGTATGCCGCCACCGGGGCAGCGATCCTGCTCGCGGTATCGCTCGCCGCATTCAAGCTCGTCGTGATGAAAATGCTGCCCTTCGACAACAAGTCCGAATTCCAGGTGGTCGTGAACATGCCGGAGGGCACGGCGCTCGAGCGCACCTCGATGCTGCTCGATGCGCTCGCCGCGGAGCTCGTGAAGACGCCGGAAGTCACGCACTACCAGATCTACGCCGGCACGTCGGCGCCGATCAATTTCAATGGACTCGTGCGCCAGTACGACCTGCGCAACGCGCCCCACTTCGGCGACATCCAGGTCAACCTCGCGGCCCAGCACGACCGCAAGCGCGCGAGCCACGAGATCGCGCTCGACGTGCGCCCGGCACTCGCCGCGATCGGCCGTCGCCACGGCGCGAGCAGCGTGCAGGTCGTCGAGGTGCCGCCAGGACCGCCGGTGCTGGCGCCGATCGTCGCCGAAGTGTACGGCCCGTCGCCCGAGGCGCGGCGCGCGCTCGCCCAGCGGCTGCGCGGATTGTTCGAGGCGACGCCGGACATCGTCGATGTCGACGACACGGTCGAGGCGCCCGCGCGGCGCGAGATCGTCGCGATCGACCGCTCGCGCGCGGCCTTGCTCGGCGTGAGCCAGCAGGCCGCGGTGCGCACGCTGCAGGTCGCGCTCGACGGCTACGACGCGACCCATGTGCGCGCCGGGCAGGAGCGCTATCCGATCCCGGTGCGCCTCGAGCTGCCAGTCGCCGAGCGCGCCAGCCTCGATGACCTGCTGGCACTCGAGGTACCGGCCGCCGGTGGCGTGATGGTGCCGCTGTCCGAGATCGTGACGGCGCGCGAGGCCCAGTGGGACGGCGCGATCCACCGCAAGGACGGCCTGCCCGTCGCCTATGTCACCGGCGACATGGCCGGCCGACTCGACAGTCCGCTCTACGGCATGTTCGATCTGGTCGGCCAGCTGCGCGACGGTGGCGCCGGCGAGGAGGTCGCGCAAAGCTTCATCCGCCAGCCCGCCGATACGCTCGCCGCCGCGGTGAAGTGGGACGGCGAGTGGCAGATCACCTACGAAACCTTCCGCGACATGGGGCTCGCCTACTCGGTCGGCCTGCTGCTGATCTACCTGCTGGTGGTCGCACAGTTCCGCTCCTACCTCGTGCCGCTCGTCATCATGGCGCCGATCCCGCTGACGATCATCGGCGTGATGCCGGGGCACGCACTGCTCGGCGCGCAGTTCACGGCGACCTCGATGATCGGCATGATCGCGCTCGCCGGCATCATCGTGCGCAATTCGATCCTGCTGGTCGACTTCATCAATCAGGAGCTGGCCGAGGGCCGCGCGCCGGCCGAGGCCGTGATCCGCGCCGGTGCCGTCCGCGCCCGCCCGATCGTGCTGACCGCGCTCGCGGCGATGATCGGCGCGCTGTTCATCGTGGACGACCCGATCTTCAACGGACTTGCGGTGTCGCTGATCTTCGGCATCCTCGTCTCGACCGTGCTCACGCTCGTGGTGATCCCGATCCTGTACTTCAGCCTGCTGCGGAGGAGGTCAGGTGCAAGTGCGACGTCAGATCCAGCGGCGCAGGGTGTCCTCAATGCGTGACGGTTCGAACACGACGTCGGCGCACCACTCGCCAAAGCCGCCCTTGGTGTTGACCGCCTCGATCCAGGCGTCGAGCGCGGCGCGCTTGGTGCGGTTCTGCTCGTCGTCTTCACCCTTGATCTCGAGCACCAGTGTCCTGCCGCTCGCGAGTCGGATGAGGAAATCCGGCACGAACCGACGACGCGCCCCGTTCCACAGGTAGTACACGCTGAAGCCGAGATGATCGTTCTTCGCGTAGGCCGTGACTGCCGCAGATTTCTCGAGAATATTGGCGGTATGGATTTCCCACGCGCTGTCACCGACCACGTGGCTGATCTGCGACTTGCGGCTCGGGATGTTTTCCTTCGTCGTGTACCAGGTGCGCATTTCGCGGGTGGAGCCCACCGGGTTCTCCTCATCGAACACCGGCTCGATGCGCTCGACGTTCTGCTCCACGACGAAACGCAGCAGATGCTGGACCAGCAGATCGGCGTTCAGCGCCACGAGGATGCGCTTGCGCAGCGGTTCCTGGTGAAAGAGGCTCGGCACCTGCAGTAGGTCGGAATCGACGAAGTGTTCGAGCAGCCGGATCAGCTGGACGATCAGGTAGTCGGGCTGCCCCGTGAAACGCTCCCGCAGCGACTCGAATGCCTTGCGCGCGGCGAGGAACAGGACGCGCTGGCGCCGGAACATGTCGGGCAGCTTCTCCAGATCGATCGTTTCGATCTGGTCCCACGCGGTGGCGCCGCCGAGCGCGGGTGCGATATCGACGACGATCGGGGTCTGTGCCGGGTCGAGGCGCAGCGGCTGCACGCCTGACCAGTCGACGTTGAGTGTCGGGGTGACGACCGCCTCGACGCGCAGCAGATTGGGCCAGCGAATCTCGAGACTGTTGCGATCGACGAGCGATTCGATCTGCGTGCTCGGCCGCGGGGGTGGCGGGGCGTCGCCGTGTCGTCGGACGCCGCCTTGCGGGGCGCGCGAGTGGTGCTTCCCGCTTTGCGGGCTGCTCGCCGGCCGGGCGCGGGCGCTTCCTCGCGCACCTCGAGCACCAACTCCTCGGGCGGATCGACGACGCGCGCGACCGTACCGCCGCGGCCTTGGCCCTTGCGCAACAGGCCCTTTGTTATCAGCGCGTCGCGGGCAGCCTGAAAGTCTTTCTCGATGACTTTGCGTTGGGCGGCGTCGGCGAGCCGCTGCCGGAGAGCCTGATTGCCGATCGTGCTGCCGTCCTCGGGGACAAGGCAGAGGAGCAGCGTAGCGAGGTCCTCCAATGGTCTCCCCCCGAGTACTTCTTCCTTATGCTGAGGGGAAGGATACGACCTGTGGCATCGTGTTGACCATGCGCAGTGATCCGACCCTGTACTTCCGCCTTAAGCGCAGCTAACGCCAGCGCGAGATTTTCGGAACTCAAAGGCCCCGTCCGCCAGCCATCATTCTCTCCAACAACGGTCCACACCGGACAAGGAGAGAACGATGTACATCAATATCTGGTCATCGCCGCTCCTCGCGGGTTTGTCGCGGGGCTGGGGCATCTGGTTCGACGCCATGGCCCACACGCAGGACCTGTCTGCGCCTTGGCGGACGGACGCTCGCCGCGGCGGCGCACAGCGCGCTGCGGCGCTGCGCCGGCGCGACATCGGCGCCTATGAGAGCGCATGCGCGACGAAATAGTCAGCGGCGCGGAGCGCGGCCTACAATCGCCGGATGAAGCACAATATCCTGGCGAATCTGGCCCTCTGTGGCTGCGTTACCGTCGCGGCGGCGGCCGATCCGACGCCCGACGCAGCGCGGCTCGAGGCCATGGCCGCGCGCTTCGCGCCGGTCGACATCAAGGTCGATCTGGCGGCCTTGCCGGAGAATGAGCGCGCCGCGCTCGGCTACCTGGTCGAGGCCGCGCGCATGGTCGACGCGCTGTTCCTGCGCCAGCGCTCGCCCGCGACGACCGCGCAACTGATGGCGCTCGCCGGCGACGCGACGCCGCTCGGGCGGGCGCGGCTCGCCTATTTCATGCTGAACAAGGGGCCGTGGTCGGAACTCGACCATGACCGGCCGTTCATCCCGGGCGCGGGCCTGAAGAGCGGCGGCAGCAACTACTATCCACCCGATGCCACGCGGGAGGAAATCGCCGCGTGGATCGACTCGCTCCCGGAGGCCGATCGCGCCGCGGCGACCGGATTCTTCACGACGATCCGCAGAATGCCCGACGGCAAGCTGGCGGCCGTGCCCTATTCCATGGAGTACCAGGGCGAACTGGCTGAGCTTGCGCGCCTGCTGCGCGAAGCGGCAGCGCTGACGAAGCAGCCGACACTCAAGCGTTTCCTCGAAACGCGCGCCGCGGCCTTCCTCTCGAACGACTACTACGAGAGCGACGTCGCGTGGATGGAACTCGACGCCACGATCGAGCCAACGATCGGCCCCTACGAGGTGTACGAGGACGAGTGGTTCAACTACAAAGCCGCCTTCGAAGCGTTCATCACGGTGATCGACGCCAACGAGACCGCGCAACTCGAGCGCTTCGGCAAGGAGCTGCAAGGGCTAGAGAACCGGCTGCCGATCGATCCGCGCTACCGCCGCGCGCAACTCGGCGGACTTGCGCCGATCCGGGTCGTGAACGTGGTCTTCGCCGCCGGCGATGGCAATCACGGCGTGCAGACCGCCGCGTTCAATCTGCCGAATGACGAGCGCGTCGTCGCCGAGAAGGGCTCGAAGCGCGTCATGCTGCGCAACTTCCAGCAGGCGAAGTTCGACCATGTACTGCAACCCATCGCCTCGATCGCGCTCGACGCCGAGGACGCGAAGCTGGTGGCGTTCGAGCCGTTCTTCACGCACATCCTGATGCACGAGCTGATGCACGGCCTCGGCCCGCAGACGATCGCCGTCGCGGGTCGGGCCACGACGGTCCGGCAGGAACTGAAGGAACTGAACGGCACGCTCGAGGAAGCCAAGGCCGACATCTCGGGCCTCTGGGCGCTGCAGCAGCTGATGGACAAGGGCGTGATCGACAAACGCCAGGAACGCAGCATGTACCTGACCTTCCTCGCCTCCTCGTTCCGCACGCTGCGCTTCGGCCTGAACGAATCGCATGCGAAGGGCATGGCGCTGCAGGTCAACCATCTGCTCGACCACGGCGCGATTCGCGTCGACGCCGCCGGGCGCTTCGGCCTCGACCTGAAGAAGATGAAGCAGGCCGTCACGGGCCTCACGCGCGACATCATGACGCTGCAGGCACGCGGCGATTACGCCGGCGCCAAGGCCTTGCTCGACCGCGGGGTCACGATCCGCCCCGAGGTGCAGCGTGTGATCGACCAGCTCGAAGGGGTGCCGATCGACATCGCGCCGCGCTTCGTCACCGCGAACGGGATGCCGCGCGTCAGTCGACGTTGACGATCACCTTGCCACGCGCACGCCCCGTCTCCAGGTATTCGATCGCCTCGGGAACCTCGGCCAGCGCGTAGCGCCGGTCGATCACCGGCGTCACCTTGCCGGTCTGGATCAGGTCGGCGAGCAAGGTGAGATCCGTGGCGTTGAGCTGGCCCAGGATGAACCCCACTTTCTGGCTGATGAACGGTGACAGCGCGTAGGCCTTCAGCGGGGTCGTCATCGGGCCGAACCACTTGCCATCACTCGGGCCGCCGACGATCACGTAGATGCCTGCGGGCGCCATCGCGCGCCGCACGGCGAGCAGCGAGTGATTGCCGACGTTGTCGATGACCAGGTCGTAGCGTGCCTCGCCCCGCGTGAAGTCCTCGCGCGTGTAATCGATCACCTGATCGGCGCCGATCGATCGCACCAGTTCCACGTTGCGCGTGCTGCACACACCGGTCACCTCGGCGCCGAAGTGTTTGGCGAGCTGCACGGCGAAGGTGCCTACGCCACCCGAGGCACCATTGATCAGCACCTTCTGGCCCGCCCGGAGCTGGCCCTTGTCACGCAGCGCCTGCAGCGCGGTAATCGCCGCGATCGGCACCGCTGCGGCCTGCTCGAAACTGACGCCGGCCGGCTTCATGGCCACGGCACCGTGCTCGGATACGCTGACGTACTCGGCGAACGCACCCGTCCTGCCGCCGAACACCGCGTCACCGGGCTTGAATTTCGTGACCTGGCTGCCCACGGCCTCGACCGTGCCGGCGTAATCGACACCCAGCCTCGCGACCACCGGCCTGCCCAGGCCCGATTCCATGCGCATGATGTACGGTTCACCGCGCATGTAATGCCAGTCGAGCGGGTTGAGGGCGGCCGCGTGCACCTTCACCAGCATCCGGTCATCGGCGAGCGCCGGCTTGTCGACGACCGCCACCTCGAGGGCCGAAGGGGGCCCGTAACAACCCAGCACGACCGCTCGCATGGTCGCGGCGCCGGCGTGCAGCGCTGGCGCATCGGGGCACGGTGCATTGCGGCTCAGCGCGACGGCGCCCGCCGCGAGTGCCAGCACGAGCACGACCGCGACAGCGCCCAGGATCCTGTAGCGTTTTTTCATCGAAGCGCGTCCCTGTCTTCGGATCCGCCGATGGTACTGCCTGCCGGTCAGGAGTCGAGCGCAACCTGCGCGCGAACGATGGCGAGGATGGCGGCTCCGTAGCGCTCGAGCTTCGTGGCACCGATGCCCGGGACCTGCGCCAGCGACTCGATCGTCCGCGGCCGTTGCGAGGCGATTTCGCGCAGGCTCGCATCGTGCAGCACCGTATAGGCCGGAACGCCGTGCTCGCGCGCGATGCCGCGCCGCCAGTCGCGCAGCGCCTGGAACAGGGCCTCGTCCAGCGGCGGGGCAGCTACCGGTGACGGCGGTGCCCCTGCGGCACCTGCAGGGGTCGGCAACGCGCGCGCCGGACCGCTTTTCCTCCGGGGCCGGCCTGCACCCTTCCGTGCCGGCGTTCGCGGCATCTCCTGCCGCAAGGTCAGCCGGCGCGCGCCTGTCAGCACTTCGCGGCTCGTGTCGGTCAGCCGCAGCACGTTCCAGTGTTCGTGATCGACCGTCACCAGCCGCATCGTCAGCAATTGGCGCAAAACCGCGCGCCATTGAGCCTCGTCCCGATCCGCGCCGATGCCGAAGGTGCTGAGCGCATCGTGGCCGCGAGCCAGCACCTTGTCGGTGCGCTCACCGCGCAGCACGGCGATGATGTGCTGCGCGCCGAACGCGAAGCCGCTCGCCCGCTCGCAGCGGTAGATGCAGGAGAGCAGTTTCTGCGCCGCCTCGGTGCCGTCGAACTGCGCGGGTGGCTCAAGGCAGTTGTCGCAGTTGCCGCAGGGCGCGCTCGCCTCGCCGAAATACTCGAGCAGGTACTGGCGGCGGCAGCGCACCGTCTCGCAAAGTCCGAGCATCGCATCGAGCTTCGCGCTGGCGACGCGCCGATACGTCTCGTCCGCCTCGGACTGCTCGATGAGCCGGCGCTGTTGCACCACATCCGCGAGCCCGTAGACCATCCACGCCTCGGCGGGCGCGCCGTCGCGGCCCGCGCGGCCGGTCTCCTGGTAGTAGCCCTCGACACTCTTCGGCAGATCGACATGCGCGACGAAGCGCACATCGGCCTTGTCGATGCCCATGCCGAAGGCAATCGTCGCGACGATGACGACGCCGTCCTCCTCGAGGAAGCGGGTCTGCCGCGCCTCGCGCTCGGCCGCGTTGAAGCCCGCGTGGTAGGCGAGCGCATCGATGCCGTGGTCCGCCAGCATCTGCGCCGTTTCCTCCACGGACTTGCGCGACAGACAGTAGACGATGCCCGCCTCGCCCGCGTGCTCCTCACGAATGAAGCGCAGCAACTGGCGCCGCGGCGTGTCCTTGCCGGCGATGCGATAGCGGATGTTGGGCCGGTCGAAACTCTGCACGAACGAGCGCGCCTCGCGCAGATGCAGGCGCTCGATGATCTCGCGGCGCGTGGCCTCGTCGGCGGTCGCCGTCAGCGCGATGCGCGGCACCGCCGGGAAGCGCTCCGCAAGCACGGCGAGCTGCAGGTATTCCTGGCGGAAATCGTGGCCCCACTGTGAAACGCAGTGCGCCTCGTCGATCGCGAACAGCGCGATCTCGAGATCGTCGAGCAGCGCGAGGCCCCGTTCGGTCACCAGACGCTCCGGCGCGAGGTACAGCAGATCGAGGTCCCCGGCGCGCGCGCGACGCTCGATCGCCTGCGCCTGCTTCCAGTCGAGCGTCGAGTTCAGGAACTCGGCGCGCACGCCCGCCTCCTTCAGCGCCGCGACCTGGTCCTGCATCAACGCGATCAGCGGCGAGACGACGACGCCCACGCCCTCGCGCAGCAGTGCGGGCACCTGGTAACACAGCGACTTGCCGCCACCGGTCGGCATCAGCACCAGCGCGTCGCCGCCGGCGGCGACGTGCGTGACGATCTGCGCCTGGTCGGAACGGAAGGCGGGGTAACCGAAGACGTCCTGGAGAATGCGCGTGGCGCGGGAGAGAAGATCGGTCATCAGGTGCCGGGAGCGGCGTTCAACTTGCGCGAGGGTCGCGGATCATATCCTGATCACCAGGCGCTGATCGAACCGGTCGTTCAGCTGCGATGGCCCGTAACCGCGCGGATTGCATAGCACGCGCGTGCCGCGCACGGGCTCGTAGTCGCAGGAGCAGTGCGTGTGGCCATGGATCCACAGGGTGACGGGCGGCTGCACGAGCTCGGGCATATGGCTCACGAAGGCGGGGTTCAGCGGATCGCGATGAAACTGGCGGTCGATGCTGCCCCGGTGCGGGAGATGATGTGTTACGACGACGGTCTTGCCGTCGAACGGCTCGGCGAGGCGTTCGCTCAGCCATTGCCGCGAGGCCCGGTGAAATTCGCGCGTGAGTTCAGCACTCAGCGTCTCGCCGCGATGACGGATCACCCTGAAGTCCGGCATGGTGGCGTTGGCGTGGCGCAGCGCCAAAGGCCTCGGCCACTGCGGCGCTTCGACGTCGAAGTCGGTCCACAGCGTGGTGCCGAGAAAGCGCACCCCGTCGATGATCGCCTGGTCTTTCTCCAGCAGGTATATCTCGAGAGCCGTGGCTTCGCGGCGCGCTCGATCGAGAACGGCGTCGAGATCAGCGTCGTAGAACTCGTGATTGCCCATCACGTACACGATCTGCGCGTCCGGAAATGCCTGGCGCGCCCAGCCGAGACCGTAGTGCCCGTTGTGGATGTCGCCGGCGAGCACGACCACATCCGCCGAAACGTCGGCCGGCTCGAAGGCGGAGAACTCGAGGTGCAGATCGGAGAAGACGCGGATCTTCATTGCGGCCTTCGCGGCGTTGCGCCCATCAACCCCAGGATCGCCTCGTATACCTGGTCAAACTGCCGGCGCGTGTCGGCATCGAGCGTGGCCACGGAGCGCTCCAGCGCTACGAGCTTGCGAGCCAACTCGGCGTTCGAGGCGAGCATCTGTCTGAGCTGCACGAACGCGCGAACGACATAGACGCTCATCTCCACCGCCCGTGGGCTGTTCAGGATTGTGGCGGCCATGATGGCGCCATGCTCGGTGAAGGCGAGCGGCAAGTACTTGACGTTGTACCCGCGCCCCCTGTTCAAGGTCACAATTTGTGACCTTGAAGATAGTGTTTCTGAATCAGTTAGTTGCAATAGAAAGTCGGGTGGGAAGCGCTCGATGTTGCGACGCACTGCCTGATTGAAGGCCTTGGTCGTGACCCCGTAAAGCGCCGCAAGGTCTGAATCCAGCAGCACGCGCCGACCGCGTACGACGCGGATCTGCGGGGTGATGTCGGGCGCAGGCGCGCCGCCCTGAGGGATTCCCATGACGTCGAGCCTGCACTACATGCGGCTCGTGCTCACGCCGAGTATCTACGCTCTTTCGCAACGATTCAGAAACTCGAGCCGGGCTGCTGCAGGAACTCGACTTCCTCCGGCGCCGAGGTGCGGCCGAGGATGGCATTGCGATGCGGGTAGCGCCCGAACCGATCGACGATGACTTTGTGCCGCAACTCGAACTCGTGATTCTCGGCCGGCGCGTACTCCCTGAACAACGCATCGGCCACGACATGGATGACGCGGGACTCGCTGTGCATGTAGGGCATCAGCAGAAAATTGCGCTCCATGGGCGCGAGGCCCTGCAAAGCTCCCGCGGCCACGGCTTCCTGCGCCAGGGCAAGTGCCATGGGGTCCTGCGCGAAGGCCCGGGGCGTGTCGCGGTGGATGTTCCGCGAAAACTGATCGAGCACGATGATCTCGGCGAGACGGCCCCGGCCGGTCGCGCGCCCGGTGTACAGCTCGCCCTGCGACGCGCGGTCGAGCACCGCCGAGTAGCGCTCACGCAAGAGCGCATCGAACTTCGGGTCCCCGGCCCACCACGATTCGGGGTCGATTTCCTCGAACCAGAAGGAAAGGATTTCCTCGTGCATCCTGCGGATCATCGTGGGAAGCGAATCGCGGTGTCCAGCACATCGCAAGGGGCGGTCGTCAATAGTGTCGACGGCTCGGGTGCCGTGATTCCGTCAAGTCCCTGATACTGGCGCCTCGAGAAACCGCGAGGAGGAATCACATGGCAAGCCCCGCCCAGGCCCTGAAGGCGCGCCACCGACAGGTTCGCGAAGGACACCCCGAGGCCCTGCGGTTGCGCATTCACCGGGCATTGAGCTGGCTGGTCCGCTCGGAGCAGGTCGAGGACGATCCCGATACGCGGTTCATCCTGCAGTGGATCGCGCTCAATGCCGCCTATGCGCGCGAATTCGGCCGCGAGGAAAGCGAGCGCGACCGCGCGCGTGGATTCGTCGGTATCCTGGTCGGACTGGACAAGGACAAGCGCCTCCACAAGGCGCTCTTCGATCAGTTCACCGGCCCGATCCGCACACTGATCGACAACAAGTTCACATTCGAACCCTTCTGGACTGCGATGCGCAATCACGATGCGAGCACCCGCTGGCAGGAGAGCTTCGCCAGCAGCAAGAAGGCCGCGCTCGGCGCCGTGGTGAAGGGCGACACCGCGAAGGTGCTTGGCATCGTGTTCGACCGGCTGTATGTCGTGCGCAATCAGCTCGTGCACGGCGGCGCCACCTGGAACGGCCAGGTGAACCGCTCGCAGATCACCGACGGCACCGCCATCCTTGGCGCTCTCGTACCGCTGATCATCGCCATCATGATGGAGCACCCCGCGCAGAACTATGGCGACGTGCTTTACCCTGTCGTTGGGTAGAGAGCTCCAGGCGGGCTGTCACGCATGCGTCCGCTTCGATCAAGCCGCAAGCACATTGACGTACGCTGCCCTACTTCCCGATGCAGAAGCTCGAGAAAATCCTGCCCAACAAATCCTCACTGGTAACGGCGCCTGTAATCTCCCCCAGCGCCTGCTGCGCTTGCCGCAGCTCCTCGGCCACGAGTTCCCCGGCACGACTCTCGCGCAGCTGCGTCTCCGCTGCATCGACATGCCGCCGCGCTCGCGCGAGCGCGTCGATATGCCGCGCACGTGCCGAGACGGTGCCGGCGTCGGCGACCTGGTAGCCCATGCAGTCGCGCAGATGCGCGCGCAGCACGTCGAGGCCCGCGCCGGTCTTCGCTGAAACCGCGACGCGCGGCGGGCCGCTGACCGTATCGGACATCGGGATGCCGGTCGCGAGATCGATCTTGTTGAGCACCAGCGTGACCGGCACTTCGGCCGGAAGTCGTGCGCGCTCTTCGGTGAACGCGTGCGCATCGGGATCCTCGGCGGCGTCGATGATGAACAGCACGCGGTCGGCGCGCGCCATTTCGAGCGTCGCGCGGCGGATGCCCTCGGCTTCGATGACGTCGGGCGCATCGCGCAGCCCGGCGGTGTCGAGAACGTGCAGCGGCATGCCGTCGATGTCGATGCGCTCGCGCACGATGTCGCGCGTGGTGCCGGGAATGTCGGTGACGATCGCGGCGTCGTAGCCCGCGAGGCGGTTGAGCAGGCTCGATTTGCCGGCATTCGGCCGGCCGGCGATCACCACCGTCATGCCTTCGCGCAACAATCTTCCCTGGCGCGCGCTGCGCTCCACCGCCGCGAAGTGTTCGCGCACGCCGCCGAGGCGCGCCTCGAGTTCGCGGTCAGCGAGGAAGTCGATTTCCTCCTCCGGAAAGTCGATCGCGGCCTCTACCCAGGCGCGCAGTTCGGTGACGGCGTCGACGAGCCCGAGCACCATCGCCGAGAACTCGCCCTGCAGCGAGCGCATCGCGGCGCGTGCGGCCTCGCGGGAGCCTGCATCGATGAGATCGGCAACCGCTTCGGCCTGCGCGAGATCGATCTTGTCGTTGAGGAAGGCGCGCTGCGTGAACTCGCCGGGTCGCGCGCGGCGCGCGCCGAGTTCGATCGCGCGTCGCACCAGCGCTTCGGAAACCACCGGCCCGCCGTGGCCGTGGAATTCGGCCACGTGCTCGCCGGTGTAGGAATGCGGCGCGCCGAAGAACAGCAGGAGGCCGACGTCGATCGGCTCGCCCGCCGCGTCGAGGAAACGCGCGAGCGTGACGCGCCGCGCGGCGGGCAGGTCGGCACCGGTCATCGTCGCGGCGATCTGCGGCGCCTTCGGTCCCGAGACGCGCACAACGGCCACGCCACCGCGCCCCGGCGGGGTGGCGGTGGCGACGATCGTATCGGGGTGATTCATCGCGGTGCCGATCGTGAATGCGTGCGCGTGTGGCGAGCCCGCTGCGCTACACCACCGGGAGCTTCACCGGCAGAGAGCGGATGCGCGTACCGGTGGCCGCGTAAATCGCATTCGTGAGTGCCGGGATCACCGGCGGCAGCGCCGGCTCGCCGAGGCCCGTGGGCGGGTGGTCGGACTTCACCCAGGCGATGTCGATCTCGGGCGTGATCGGCATGCGCGCGAGCGGGAAGTCGTGGAAGTTGCTCTGCTGCACGATGCCGTCGAGGACTTCGATCGCCTGGCCCATGAGCGCCTGCGCGAGACCGTCGATGATCGAGCCGCGCACCTGGTTCTCCGCACCGAACGGATTGATGATGTGGCTGCCGACGTCGCCCGCGACCCAGACCTTGTGTACGGTCACCGCGCCGGCAGCGACGCTCGCGTCGACCACTTCGGCGAAGTAACCGAGGTGGCAGAAGTAGAACGCGAAGCCCTTGGCGCGCGCAGCGCCGGCGGGTTTCGCGGGCCAGTCGGAAGTCTCGAGCACTCTCTCGATCACGGCCCGCGCACGCGCGGTGTCGAACGGCGCGCCGCGTCCGCCGACGGGCGGAATGACCCGCGGCTCGCCGATGAGTTCGAGCATCAGCGCCGGCAGGTCCTTGCCGGCGGCGTGCGCGACTTCATCGAGGAAGCCCTGCGACATGAAGCACAGCGCATTCGAGCCCGGCGCGCGCAGCCAGCCGGTCGTCAGCACGGTCGGCATCGTCGTCTGCGTGAAGCGCAGGTTCGGGACGAGATCCGCCGGCGGCAGCGTGAGCGTGAAGTTGGCGCCCCGCGCCGTGTTCTTGCCGTCGCCGAAAGTCACGAAATGGTCGGTGAACGCGACCAGCCGCCCATCCGCGTCGAGCCCGGCTTCGAGGCCGTGCCAGCCCGCCGGGCGGTAGTAGTCGCGGCGCATATCGTCCTCGCGCGACCAGATGAGCTGGATCGGCGTGCCGGGCAGCGCCTTCGCGATGGCGGCGGCCTGCAGCATGTAGTCGTTCATCAGGCGTCGCCCGAAGCCGCCGCCGACACGCGTGACATGCACGGTGACATCCTCGAGCGCCGGCAGGCCGAGCAGCTTCTGCGTGAGCTCGCGGCCCCGGCCCGGCGACTGCGTTGGCGCCCAGATCTCGACCTTGCCGTCCTGGTAGATCGCCGTGCAGTTCTGCGGCTCGAGCGAGCCATGGGCGAGGAACGGGTAGTCGTAGCGCGCCGCCAGGCGTTTCGCCGCGCCCGCGAGCGCGGCGTCGGGATCGCCGTCGCGACGCAGTTCCTGCCCCCCGCCCTTGCCGAGCGCCTCGGCGGCGCGCGCGCGATATTCCCCGGTGCTGTGGCCCTTCGCACGCGAGAGATCCCACTGCACGTCGAGCTTCGCGCGCGCTTCGTTCGCGAGCCACCAGTGGGTCGCGACGATCGCGACGCCGTCGGCGAGCCCGCTGTCGGCGTTGCCATCGCCCACGAGCGGCACGACATGCCTGACGCCGGGGGCGCGCTTCGCCGCTTCGATGTCCGCCTTCACGAGCCGCCCCCCGTGTGCGGGCGCGACTTCGTACACGGCATAGTGCATGCCCGGCAGGCGCGTATCGATACCGAACAGCGGCTCGCCGCGCAGCACGGCCGGGCCGTCGATGCCGGCGATCGCGCGACCGATGATCGTGAACTGCTCCGGCATCTTGAGGGGCACCGACTCGGGCGCTGGTGGGGTGAGCTGCGCGGCGGCGCTCGCCACCTCGCCGTAGCCGCAGGTGCGTCCACTCGCGGCATGGGTGATCCGGCCGCTCGAGGTCGTGAGCTCGCCCACCGGCACCGACCAGCGCTGCGCCGCCGCCTGCAACAGCATCGCGCGCGCGGCGGCTCCGGTCTGGCGCATCGGCAGCCAGCCGCTCGGCGTCGACTGGCTGCCGCCGGCGCTCTGGTTGCCGTAGCGCGCGAAATCCGCATCGGCCTGCACGATGCGCACCTGCGCCCAGTCGCAGTCGAGCTCGTCGGCGACGATCATCGGCAGCGTGGTCTTGATGCCCTGGCCGATCTCGGGATTCTTGCCGGCGATGGTCACGATGCCATCGGGCGCGATCGAAACGAAGGCCGTGAGCTCGGCGCTCGCCGCAGTGGCCCGGGCGGTCGCGCCTCCTGCAGCCGCCATCGCCCGCACTGGCGCGGCGATGAACGCCTCGAGTGCGAGCCCGCCGCCGGCGAGCAGCGAGGCCTTGAGGAAGGTGCGGCGGTCAGGCGACATGGTCGCGCTCCCCATGCGGCTCATCGGCCGGCTCGAGTCCCGCCGCGATGCCGATCGCGGCCTCGATACGGTTGTAACAGGCGCAGCGGCAGATGTTGCCGGCCATCGTCGAGCGGATTTCTTCCCGGCT
>CADEFJ010000004.1:65252-68443 GCA_902826575.1 uncultured Pseudomonadota bacterium
GCCATGCCGCAGCCGAACTTGGTGCCGACGAGCCCGAGGCTGTCGCGCAGCACCCAGAGCAGCGGCATTTCGCCGGGTACGTCGACCGTATGCACTTTGCCGTTGATATGAAGTCGGTATGCCATGAGTCGACCCTGCGCTGCGAGTCTTCCTAGATAGCCCCTGGCGCCCTGGCACGCAAGCCGCTTGCGTCCGGCGGCGCGGCGGCGAGTTCCCCCTCCCACTTCGCAACCACGGCAGAGGCGACCGAGTTGCCGACCACGTTGGTCGCGCTGCGTCCCATGTCGAGGAACTGGTCGACCGCGAGCACGAGCAGCAGCCCGGCCTCCGGGATGCCGAAGTGCGGCAACGTGGCGGCGAGCACGACGAGCGAGGCGCGCGGCACGCCGGCGATGCCCTTGCTGGTGACCAGCAGCAGCAGCAGCAGTATGACGAGCTGGCCGGCGCCGAGCTCGATGCCGTACGCCTGCGCGATGAACAGCGTCGCGAACGTGCAGTACATCATCGAGCCATCGAGATTGAACGAGTAGCCGAGCGGCAGCACGAAGCTCGCGATGCGGCGCGACACCCCGAAGCGCTGCAACATCTCGAGGGTCTTGGGGTAGGCCGCCTCGGAGCTCGCGGTCGAGAAGGCGAGCAGCAGGGGCTCGCGGATCATCGAGACGAGCGTGCGCACGCGCGACCCGATCACCGCCGCGCCGAGCCCGACGAGGACCACCCACAGGATCACGAGCGCGATGTAGTAGCCGCCGATGAATTTGCCGTAGGTGACGAGGATACCGAGCCCCTCCGCGGTGACCGTCGCGGCCACTGCCGCGAATACCGCGGGAGGCGCTGCCCACATGACGTAGGCGGTGACCTTCAGCATCACCTGCGCGACCTGGTCGATGACCTCGACGAGCCCGCGGCCGCGCTCACCGAGTGCGGCAAGCGCGATGCCGAAGAACACCGAGAACACGACGATCTGCAGGATCGAGTTGTTCGCCAGCGCCTCGGCAATCGAACGTGGGACCAGGCTGTGCACGAACTCCTTGAGCCCGGGCTGCGCGAGCTGCACGCCGCTCGCAGCGTCGGTCGGCGGGATCGGCAACGCCAGATCGGCGCCCGGCTGCAGCACGATCACCATCAGGATGCCGAGGCCGAGCGAAACCACCGATGCGAACAGGAACCAGCCTATGGTGCGTGCGCCGACCCGCCCCACGGCCGCGCCCGCGCCCATGTTGGCGATGCCGACGACGAGCGTCGACATGACGAGGGGGCCGATGATCATCTTGATCAGGCGCAGGAACGCGTCGGTGACGATCTCGAAGTAGCCGGCCAGCTGCTCGAGCGCTGCCGCATCGGTGATGCCGCGATGGCAGAAGTAGCCGACGAGTATGCCGAGCAGCAGCGCAGCAACGATCGATGCAGTGAAACCTCTGGACACACGACCCCCTTCTTTCCGGCACTGTGGCGACAATCCGGCTCGCCCGCAAGATCCCTCCGGTATGCTTGTGCGCCTGTGCTGAAGGTTCGCTCACTACACAAGACATATGGAGATCTCGAGGTCGTCCGCGGCGTCAGCTTCGAAGTGGCCGCCGGCGAGTGTTACGGGCTGCTCGGCCCGAATGGCGCCGGCAAGACGACGACCCTGCGCTGCTGCCTCGGACTGACCGCGCCCGATTCCGGCGAGATCGTGCTCGGTGCACTGCCGGTGCCGGCGCGCGCCCGCGAGGCGCGGGCCCATATCGGCGTGGTGCCGCAATTCGACAACCTCGATCCGGATTTCACGGTGCGCGAGAACCTGCGCATGTACGGTCGCTATTTCGGCATGTCGCGCGCGCAGGTCGAGGCCCGCGTACCGTGGCTGCTCGAATACGCCGGACTCATCGACAAGGCCGACGCGCCGATCGATGCGCTCTCCGGCGGCATGAAGCGGCGCCTGACGATCGCGCGGGCACTCGTCAACGATCCGCGCGTGCTGTTCCTCGATGAGCCGACGACCGGCCTCGATCCGCAGGCCCGGCATGTCGTTTGGCAGCGCCTCAAGCGGCTGCTCGGCGAGGGTCGCACGATCATCCTGACGACGCACTTCATGGACGAGGCGCAGCGCCTCTGCGATCGCGTCGCGATCATGGACCATGGCGTGTTCCTCGCCGAGGCTCCGCCGCACGACCTGATCGAGCGCGAGATCGAACCCGTGGTCATCGAGGTGTATGGCGATGGCGTTGGCGCATGGTTTGACGCGCACGCGCAGCGGCTCGCCACGCGCGCGGAACTCTCGGGCGACACCGCGTTCTGTTATTGCCAGGACCCGCAGCCGCTGCTCGCGACGCTCGCGGGCGAGACCGAGCTGCGCGTACTGCGCCGCGCAGCGAACCTCGAGGACGTGTTCCTCAAGCTCACGGGGCGCGACCTGCGTGACTGAGCTGCTGCGCTTCCGGCACGTCGTGTACCGCAACTACCGCGTGTGGCGGAAGCTGATCGCGGCGTCGCTCGTCGGCAACCTGCTCGATCCGCTGTTCTGGCTGGTCGGGCTCGGCTTCGGTCTCGGGAGCCTCCTGCCGAGCGTCGGCGGCATGCGCTACCTCGAGTTCCTGGGATCCGGGATGATCTGCTACGGCGTGATGTACTCGACCAGTTTCGAGGGCCTGTGGTCGGCCTTCACGCGCCTCAAGCAGCAGCGCACCTGGGAAGGCATCCTGCACGCGCCGATGACGATCACCGATATCGTCGTCGGCGAATGGGTCTGGGCGGCCCTGAAGGGCGTGCTGTCAGGGGTCGCGATCCTCACGGTGATGACGGCGCTCGGGCTCGTGCGCACGCCGATGGCGTTGCTCGCCCTGCCGGTGATGCTGCTGACCGGACTTGCGTTCGCCGGCATCGCGCTCGTGATCACGGCGCTCGCGCGCAGCTACGATCACTTCGTCTATTACTTCACGCTGTTCATCACGCCGATGATGCTGATCTCGGGCGTGTTCTTCCCGACGGCGCAGTTGCCGCGCGCGGTGCAGGTGGTCGCGCAGGCCCTGCCGCTCTCGCACGCCACCCAGCTCGCGCGCGGGCTCGTGCTCGGGCGACCGATCGAAAATGCCGCGCTGCACGTCGTCGCACTCGCGCTGATCGCCATCGCCGGCGTCGCTCTTGCCAGGGCGCTGACCGCCCGCCGGCTGCGATGAACGGTGCCGGGTTTTCGGTATTTCGGTTATTGC
>CADEFJ010000005.1:0-59433 GCA_902826575.1 uncultured Pseudomonadota bacterium
GATGTGTTTGTCGCCGTGACCGAGCTGAACGATCCCCTCGATGACCATGCCGGCCGCGGCCGCATCATCCAGTACGACGCCAACCTGAGGCAGAAGGGCACGCTGTGGCTCGGTGCCACGACGCATCTCGTCGGAGGACTGAAGTTCGACGCGCGCGGCGTGCTGTGGGCGTTCGATTCGCATGCCTTCGTCGTGCTCAATATCCATCCCGACGGGCGCCTGCAGATTCGCGATGAGTTGCCGACGCGCGCGTTCTCGCACGTCAACTTCGCGAAGGACGGTTCGTTCTATCTCGGCGAGCATCTGGTCGGCGACGCGATCCGTCCCGAGATCGCCGCACGCATGAAGACGAAGCTCGCGTTCTTCCCCGGCGGCGACCGCTACGGCGATGGCCATGTATGGCACTTCTCGCAGGACGGCAAGCTGCTGCGCGAGCATGCGACGCAGACGCAGGGCGGCATGGGCGGGTTCCTCGGCGTGACGAATTCCGCGCTGGCGCCGGACGGCCGTACGCTCGTGTATTGCTCGGAAACCGGGCCGCGCCTGATGCGCTACGACCTCGTGCATGACCGCCAGCTGCCGGACCTGCAGTCGTTCCAGCCACCGTTCCAGGGGCCCCCGGAGATGTTCTTCGGCATGGCCTACGGGCCGGATGGCGCGCTGTACGTGCTTCGGGGCGCGCGCATCGATGTCCTCAACGAGGCGGGCCAGACCACCCGTTCGATACCGCTCGAGGGCTTCGGCTGGGCAACGATCGCCGTGACACCTGACGGCCGCCACGCGTATGTCGGCAGTTTCTTTACCGGCCAGGTCGCGAAAGTGGCGCTGGTCGCCGGTACGGTCGTGCGAACCGTGAATACCGGCCAGGCGCGGGCGCTGGCCGGCATCGCGGTGCGGGCCGGGCGCGTAAGGAAGAGCGTGAAGAAGAGCGCACCGGGCGCGAAGAAGCGGCCGGCAGCGAGGAAGAAGGCTGCGGCCAAGCCATCGCGCCAGGCCAGCAGGCGTTCGGCGCGACGCAAGGCCAAGGCGCCGGCAAAGCGCGTCGCAACGAAGCGTCCGCCGAAACGTGCCGTGAAGCGTCCAGTCCGGCGCGCGGCGAACAAGCGCCCCGCGCGCAAGAAATAGCTCAGTACCAGAACACGAACGCGAACGCGATGGCGAAGGCGCAAGCAACTCCCAGCGCCGAACGACCGTTGAAAATGAACATGGCAAACCTCCTTGTCCGCTGTGGCCACAGTGCCGCGGGTGCGGCAGCGGATACAGCCGACAAACTTGAAATCATTGTTCACCGCTGGTAAACAATCAGCATGGACCGGTTTGCCGTCATGGCCACGTTCATCCGTGTCGCCGAGCGCGGCAGTTTCACGCACGCGGCGGACGACCTCGGGATCTCGCGCGCCCAGGCGAGCCAGCAGGTCGCGGCGCTCGAGAAGCGCCTCGGCGTACGCCTGTTCGATCGCACCACGCGCCGCGTCGCGCTGAGCAACCATGGCGCCGAATACCTGGAGCGCGCGCGGCGCATCATGGCCGATGTCGCGCAGGCCGACGAGGCGATGTCCCGCACGCGCGAGCGGCCGCACGGCCGGCTGCGCGTCGACGTGCCGGTGGCGTTCGGCCGCAACCTGCTGGTCCCGGCGTTGCCGCAATTCAGGAAGCGTTACCCCGAACTCAAGCTTGAACTGCGTTTCAACGATCGGCTGGTCGACCTGCTGGCGGAGAAGGTGGATATCGCACTGCGCTTCGGCCCGGTGCGCGATGGGCGCCTGATTGCGCGCCGGCTGTTCGCCTCGCGCTGGATCACCTGCGCGGCGCCGTCGTATGTCGCCGCGCACGGTGCGCCGCTGCAACCACAGGGCCTCGCCGGCCACCAGTGCATCGGCTATCTCGCGCCGGAATCCGGTCGGGTGCGCGAATGGCAATTCGGCAAGGGCAAGGCGCATCTGCGACAGCGCGTCGAGTGCGTGCTCGCGTTCGATAGCGCCGAGGCCGTGCTCGCATCGGGTATTGCGGGTGGGGGTGTCTTCCAGGCCAGTCACTTGCTGGCTTCCGGGCCGATGGCCGCCGGCTTGCTGCAACAGTTGTTGGTCGATTACGCAGTCGACGGCCCGGTCGGTTCGATCGTGTATCCGGGCAGCGCGCGTCACTCGGCCGCAGTGCGTGTGTTCGGCGATTTTCTGGCCGGGCTCATGCGCGAGCACGCTGACAAGGTCGAGACGGTGGCCGGGCGAGCGCGGAGCGCGGCGTGATCTACACGCTCGGCGAGCGCCGCATGGAGAGCGCGGGCGACGCCTGGTATGTCGCGCCGGGTGCGCAAGTGATCGGCACCGTGCGCCTCGGGCGCGATGCCAGCGTCTGGTTCGGTGCGGTAGTTCGCGGCGACAACGACTGGATCGAAATCGGGGACGCCACCAACGTGCAGGACGGCACCATCATCCACACCGATGAAGGCGCGCCGACGCATATCGGGCGTGGCGTCACGATCGGGCACCGGGCGCTGCTGCACAGCTGCACTGTTGGTGATGAGTCGATGATCGCCAATGGCGCGATGGTGCTCGACGGCGCGCGCATCGGCCGCCATTGCATCATCGCCGCGGGCGCGCTCGTGCCGCCGGGGCGCGAGATTCCCGCAGGGTCGATGGTCATGGGTGCGCCGGGACGCATCGTGCGCCAGCTCGGCGAGCGCGAACTCGCGCTGATAGCGCATGCCTCCGCTCACTATGTCACCCGCGCGCAGCTCTATCGCGAGGCGCTACGGGTCGATCCGCGCAGCGGGAGCGGCCCGCCCTAATACTCGGAGGGTTGCGGCGGCGCAGACGGGTCGAGCGCAACCTCGATCCGGCCCGCGGTCACCCGCACCGCATGTGCCGGCAGGGCTTCGGTTGCCGGTCCCTGCAGCACGCGCCCGTCGCGAACATCGAAGGATGCCCCGTGCAGCGGACACACCAGCCGGGTGCCGCGCAGGCGACCTTCGTGCAGTCGCGCGAACGCGTGGGTACAGATATTGTCGACCGCGAACACGCCATCTTTCGTATGGCATACCAGCACTTCGCGGCCGTCGATCGTGCAGGCGCGCATCCGGCCCGGCCGCAGGTCCGCGAGCGCGACGACTGGCGCGAAGGAAGGCTCGGCCACCCGCTACAGGCCGATGCTCGTTTCGAAGACCAGCGCCGCGTCACCGATGACGCGGAGCGCGCCTACGGTCCCGTTGCTGTAGTCGAGTTCGACATCGACGCGCCCCGGGCGGTTCATGTAGTGGCCCTGGGCGCCGCTGAATGCAGTCTTGTCGCCGCTGCGCGGCACGAGATCGCGCGCCGCGAGGTAAACGGCCAGCATGCCGTGCGCGTTGCCGCTCACCGGGTCTTCCGCAATGCCGATCGCGGGACAGAACATGCGCGCCTCGGTGAGGACGCCGGGCAGCTGGGGCGCGAGCGTGAAGACGAAATAGCCTGCGGCGCCGAGCTGGGCCGACAAGGTCGTCAACCGCGCCGCATCGGGCTTCAGTTGGCGCAACTGTTCCGCGCCGCGCACGCCGACCATCAGTCGGGTACTGGCGGTGCCGCAGATCAGCAGCGGGCAGCGCGAGTCGAGATCGCCGCTCGACAGCGCCAACGCATCGAGCACGGCGAGACGCTCGCGCGGCAGCAGCTCGCGCCCGACCGGTGGCGGCGCCTGGTGGATCACGACACGCCGCGCATCGTCGTCACCGCGGATCTCGATTTCGACGATGCCCGACTTCTGCTTCTGGCGCAGGCGCTTCGGTCCGGGGCGCCGTGACATGACGTAATGCGCGGCCACGGTGGCGTGCGCGACGAAAGCCGCCTCGGTGCGGGGCGTGAAGAACCTGAGGCGCACGTCGTGGTCTTGCGCGTCGGGCGAGAGAACGAAGGCAGTGTCGGCGTTGTTCAGCTCGCGCGCGATGGCGAGCATGTCCTCGTCGGAGAGCGCGTCGGCGCCGAGCACGACGCCGGCAGGGTTGCCCGCAAAGCGTTGTCTCGTGAAGGCGTCGACCTGGAATACGGCTAGGGTGCGGCTCATGGACGCGATTCTAATCGCTTGCAAAGCCGCGCACGATCTCTAACATAGCCGCTACATCCTTGGGGTGGCCCCGTGCGGGGCCTGAGACGCCGTCAGAGGCGAACCCGTTGAACCTGATCCGGCTAATACCGGCGTAGGGAGCAGGCATGGTCTGGCGTCTCATTGCACTCGCGCATTCCTGCGGCCTGCCGCTCGTGCTCGCATCGGCGGCTGCGGTGGCCGCGCCCGACGAGGTCGTGATCGTCGCCTCGCGGTTGCGCGAAGCGGCGCTCGATGCGCTGCCGGCGAGCGTCACGGTGTTGCCGCGCGAGACCCTGGCTGCGGCGGGCCAGCAGCACTTCGAGGATGTGCTGCCGCTGGTGCCGAACCTCAACTGGTCGGCGGGCACCGCGCGGCCGCGCTACTTCCAGTTGCGTGGCATCGGCGAGCTCGAGCAGTACCAGGGCGCACCGAACCCGTCGGTGGGTTTCCTGATCGACGACATCGATTTCTCGGGTGTCGGCATGTCCGCGACGACATTCGATGTCGAACAGATCGAAGTCTTGCGCGGCCCGCAGGGCACGGCCTACGGGGCCAATGCGCTCGCCGGGCTGATCAGCGTGCGCACGCGCGATGCGCAGCCGCAGTTCGAATTGCGCGGCGAGGCGACGACAGGCGACAACGGCACCTGGGGCGGTGGCGGTGTCGTCGGTGGCGCCATCGATGCCGCCGGCACGGCCGCGTTTCGCGTGGTGGCGCATCACTACCAGAGCGACGGCTTTCGTCGCAACGCCTTTCTCGGCCGCGACGATACCAACGGCTACAACGAAGACACCCTGCGCGCGCGCCTCAACTGGCAGCCGTTCGCCGACCTCGATCTCGGCTTCACCGCGATGCTGGTCGACATCGACGATGGCTACGATGCGTTCTCGATCGACAATTCCCGCGTCACGCTCGCGGACCATCCGGGTGTCGACCAGCAGCGTTCCGCTGCCGGCGCGCTGCGCCTCGAATACCGGGGCTTCGATGCGGCCGCGATCCGCAGCATTTCGACGTACGCAGACTCGAAGATCGCATACTCGTTCGACGGCGACTGGGGCAACGATGCGGACTGGGGCATTTTTGCGCCGTACGATTTCACGAGCCGCTTCGACAGGCGACGCCGTTCGGTGAGTGAGGACCTGCGCCTCGTCTCGACGCGCACTGCGGCCACGCCTGGTGGCGCGGCCTGGGTACTGGGTGCCTATTTGCTGGATGTCGATGAGCGCAACGACCAGGTCGATGCCGCGAGCGGCGAGGCCTATCGCGCGCTTTCGAGCCGCTATCGGGCAACGAATCTTGCGCTGTACGGCGAGTTCGACTGGCGTATCAGCCCGCGCACCGTGCTGTCGGTCGGCGCGCGCGGCGAGCGGCGAACAGCCGACTACGCCGACAGCGACACCGTGGCCGGCACGACGAGCGCGTTTGCGCCGTCTGACACGATGTGGGGCGGGCACGCGGGCGTGAGCTTCGAGCAGTCGGCGCGACGCAACTGGTATGCCACGCTGTCGCGTGGCTACAAGGCGGGCGGCTTCAACATCGGCAGCGCAGTGCCGATCGCTCGTCGGCAGTTCGAACCCGAGTCACTGTGGAGTGCCGAGGCGGGCTTGAGCTGGCGCTCGGCTGACAGCCGCTGGTCGTCACGTACCGCGCTCTTCTATATGCGGCGCGACGAGCAGCAGGTCATGAGTTCGCAGCAACTCGTGCCGGGCGACCCATTGTCGTACGTGTTTTTCACCGATAACGCGGCTCGGGGCGAGAACTACGGCCTCGAGGGCAGCGTGTCATGGGCACTGTCGCCACGCTTCGATGTGGCCGCGACACTGGGATGGCTCGAGACCGCCTATATCGGCTACCGGACCGGCAATCCCGGGCGCGATGCCGCGCTCGATGGACGCGAGCAGGCGCACGCGCCGCAGTACCAGTATTCGCTCACGCTGCAGTACCACCTGCCGGCAGGCTACTTCGCCCGCGCGGATCTGCAAGGCGTCGATGACTTCTATTTCGACACGAGCCACGAGCAGCGCTCCAGCCCCTACACACTGGTGAACCTGCGCGTGGGCTACGCCGGGGAACGCTGGTCGGCGAGCGTCTTTGCGCGCAATCTCTTCGACGAACGCTACGCGATGCGCGGCTTCTACTTCGGCAATGAGCCACCGGATTTCGAGGACGAGCGCTATATCCAGCTTGCCGACGGCCGGCTCGTTGGCCTCACCCTCAACTTTTCGTTCTACTGACCGGAGTGCCAGATGGACATCGGAGTCGAAGTCAGCCTGTACCCACTCGACGCGCAGTTAATTCCGCCCATCCAGGATTTCATCGACCGCATCAATGCGCATGCGGGGCTGAAGATCGTCACCAACAGCCTGAGCACGCAGATCTTCGGCCCCTATGACAAGGTCATGGCCGCGCTGCACAGCGAGATCCGCCCGACCTTCGAGGGCAACACGAAAGCGGTGTTCGTGATGAAGATCATCGGTCCGTACCCGGGCTGACAGCGGAGACCGTGACCGCCTTCCTCGTGCAATTGCTGGCCGATCTGCGCGCCACCTCGGCGCTGGAGGGCGTCGCGGTCGTGTCCGGCCTGATCTATGTCGTCCTCGCGGCGCGACGCAGCCGCTGGTGCTGGCTGTTCGGCGGGCTTTCGTCCGCGGGACTTGCGTGGCTGGCCTCGCGCTCCGCCTTGCCCATGCAGGCGGCGCTGCACTCGTTCTATGTCGTGATGTCGGTGTACGGCTATTACCGCTGGAGCGCCGACCGCGATGCCGGCGGCCACGTGAACATCGGCTGGTGGCCGTGGCCGCGCCACCTGATCGCCTGGGCGGCCGTCGTGGCATTGACGCTCGTGTCGGCACCCTGGCTCGCGCGCCACACGCAGGCCGCGCAGCCGCTGCTCGACGCGGCCTGCACCTGGGGCAGTCTGCTGGCCACCTGGCTCGTGGCGCGCGCGCGCATCGAGAACTGGCTGTACTGGATCGTGATCGATGCCGCGCTGGGCGTGTTGTTTGCCACCCAGGGACTGGCACTGGTTGCGCTGCTGTATTTCACCTATCTGGTCATTGCGGCGGTGGGCTTTGCGAGCTGGTTGCGCAAGCTTGTCGCGGTGGCAACTCCGTGATCGCCCTTGGGGGCGAAGTGCTGGCGCGCGTGCCCGGTGCGGCAGGCGGGCCACTCGAGATATCGCCGCTGCGCGGCGGACTGACGAACCGCAGCTTCCTCGTCGGCACTGCGCGCGGCCGCTACGTCGTGCGGCTCGGAGCTGGCGCCGATGCGCTGCTCGCCATCGATCGGCGCACCGAGGCCGCGGCGCAACGTGTTGCTGCGCTCCTCGGCATCGCGCCGCGCGTGATCGATGCCGATGAGGCTACCGGGCTGCTGATCACCGAGTACCAGCCCGGCCGCGTGTGGAGCGATGCGGACTATGCGCTGCCCGGGCAAATCGACCGGCTCGGGGCCCAGCTTGCGCGCCTGCACGCGCTCGAGGCGGGCGCGCCGGCAGGGCTGGCGATCCTTGATCCGCTCGCCACCGCGCGCGGTTATGTCGAGCGGATAACGGCGCACGCGCCTGGCGAGCGCGGGGAGCTCGCGCGCCTGCTCGAGCAGGGTGCGCTCGTGCAGCAGGCGACTGCCGCCGGTGCGCGCAGCGCCACGCTCGTCCACTGCGACCTGCACGGCTCGAACCTCATTGAGGGCGATCGCTTGTGGCTCATCGACTGGGAATACGCCGCGCTCGCCGATCCGCTGCAGGACGTGGCCAGCGTGCTGGCGTACTACCCGCACGCGGGGCGGCATTCCGGGCGCCTGCTCGGCGCGCTCGGCCTCGCCGGCGTCACGCCGCGCGAGTTGCTGGCCGCGGTGTGGATGTTCCAGCTGCTCGTATTCCTCTGGTACCGCGCCCGCCGGGTTGCAGTAGCCTCGACGCCGGCCGACTTCGCCGCCGAGCGGCGCGCCCATGCGGCGCTGGTGCATAATGGGAATCTTTGACCCACAGGAGCGCGAATGTCAGTGCTGAAGGTCGTCGACCGCGATGGCGTCGAACATGATGTCGAGGCACAACCGGGGCTGAAGGTCATGGAAGTGCTGCGCGAACTCGACTATGGCGTCGCGGCCATCTGCGGCGGCATGTGTTCGTGTGCCACCTGCCACGTGTACGTCGATCCGGAGTGGGTGGCCCGCCTGCCGGCAGCGATGTCCGACGAGAAGGAATTGCTGAGTGAGCTGTCGCACATGCAGGAGAACTCCCGCCTGTCGTGCCAGGTCGAGTTCACCGCCGCCCTCGATGGCCTCAAAGTGACGATCGCTCCCGACGAATGAGGATGACCGCATGACTGGCACCGTGCTGATGGAATTCCGTGGCGATATTGCAGTGCTGACACTGAATCGCCCGGAGAGCGCCAATACGCTCGATCTCGACATGGGGCGTGATTTGCTGGACGCTGCGCTGCGCTGCGCCGGCGAGCCGGCCGTGCGTGCGGTGGTACTGACCGGCGCGGGCAAGAATTTCTGTTTCGGCGGCGACCTGCGCGGCATGGTGAGCGGCGGCACACCGGTCGAGCCTTACCTGCGTGAGCTGACCACCCATCTGCATGCGGCGATTTCACAGTTCATGCGCATGAACGCGCCCGTGATCGCGGCCGTCAACGGCACCGCAGCCGGCGCGGGCGTCGGCCTCGTCGCGATGGCCGATCTTGCGGTGGCAGGCGAGGGCAGCAAGATCTCGCTCGCCTATACCGGCGTCGGGCTCACGCCGGATGGCGGCACTTCGTTCCTGCTGCCGCGGGCTGTGGGCGCCAAGCGGGCCAGTGAACTGATCCTCACCAACCGCGCGCTCTGCGCCGACGAAGCGCTCGCGTGGGGCCTCGTCAACCAGGTCGTGCCCGATGCCGATGTACTGGGCGCCGCACTGAAGCTTGCCGGCAAGCTGGCCGCGGGACCGACCGGTGCCTTTGGCAAGGCGAAGCGTCTGCTCGGCGCATCGCTCGGGGCGCTCGAGCAGCAGATGGCGCTCGAGAGCGAGACCATTGCGGCTCAGGCTGCAACCGCCGAAGGGGGCGAGGGCATTGCGGCATTCCTCGGGAAGCGCAAACCGGATTACCCGAGGTAACCTGCATGGACAATCGCCAGTGGATTCTCGTCAAGCGCCCGGTCGGTGACATCGACGACGAGACGCTGGCGTTGCGCACTGCGCAGGTCCGCGAGCTCGAGGATGGCGAGTGCCTGGTCCGCAACCTCTACCTGTCCCTCGATCCGACCAATCGCGTCTGGATGAGCGACCGGGAGCAATACCTGCCGCCAGTCGCCATCGGCGAGGTGATGCGCGGCATCACGATCGGCCGCGTCGTCGCCTCGCGCGATCCGCGCCTTGCGGTTGGCGACGCCGTGCAGGGTGTGGGTGGCTGGCAGGACTACTGGGTCGCGCAGGGCGGCGCCGCCACCAAGCTGCGCGACGATGGCAAGACGCCACTGACCCTGTACATGGGGCTGCTCGGCATGGTCGGGTGCACCGCGTATTTCGGCATGCTCGAGATCGGCAATCCCCAGGCGGGCGAGACGGTGGTCGTGTCGGCTGCCGCGGGCGCCGTGGGCTCGATTGCCGTGCAGCTCGCGAAGTTGCGCGGCGCGCGCGTCATCGGCATTGCGGGCAGCGATGAGAAATGTGCCTGGCTCGTCGAGGAGCTCGGCATCGACGCCGCGATCAACCATCGACGCGAGAAGGTGTACGCACGCTTGCGCGAGCTCGCGCCGCAGGGCGTCGACGTCTATTTCGACAACACGGGCGGCGAAATCCTCGACGCGGTGCTCGCCAATCTCGCGCTCAACGCGCGCATCCCGCTGTGCGGACTGATTTCCACGTACAACGCGACCGGTCGCGGCAGCGGGCCCGCAAACTACGGAGCGATCCTCATCAAGCGTGCGATGGTCAAGGGTTTCATCATCCTCGACTACCAGGCGAGGTACGGCGAGGCGATCAGCGCGCTCGCCGGCTGGCATGCGCAAGGCAAGCTGAAGTATCGCGTCGACATCGTGGAGGGCCTCGAATCCGCACCGCGTGCCCTGGGCAGGCTGTTCGACGGCAGCAACCAGGGCAAGCTCGTCGTGCGTGTCGCCGCCGACACGGCGCACTGAGCCGGCGTTCCCGGCGCGGGGCAGGGCGCCTCGCGCGTTTCAGATATCATTGGCGCGGATGAGAACATCATGACGCTGGCGTATGTCTTCCTTTTCCTCGGCGGCGCGATCGCGGTGTGGCGCATCTGGGTCAGCATCAAGCGGGCGCGCGACCGGCCTGCGCACAGCTGGGACGAGCGCCTGATCGAGAGGCTGCGCCATGAAGGCTCGGATCCTTTCCAGCCGCATGACGTCGTGTTCTTCTTCGGCCTGCCGGATGAAAACGCGGCACAACTCGTCGTCGAGCGCCTGGTGCGCGAGGGCTATATCGCCGAATACAAGCACGTGCAGGAACAGCTCGAACTGAGCTTCAGCGTGCACGCGCAGCGCTCGGTACGCCTGTCAGTGCCCGACATGCAGGCGACGAGCCGCAGGTTCAACGAGCTGGCGGCCGAGTTCCACGGCCGCTACGACGGCTGGGCCGCAGCGAGCAACCGCAAAGCCGACAGCTGAAGGCTACTTTGCCGCCGCCTGGTGCTTGACCGCCTCGGCGGCGGCGGCAATGGCGGCGGCATCGCCGAGATAGCGGCTCGACGTCGGCCGTAGCGCATCATCGAGTTCGTACAGCAGCGGCACGCCGGTGGGAATGTTGAGTTCGACGATCTCGGCTTCCGACATGTCGTCGAGCATCTTGACCATGGCGCGCAGGCTGTTGCCGTGCGCGACCACCGCGACATTGAGTCCCGCCCGCAGCGCCGGGGCGATGCGCTCGTTCCAGTAAGGCAGCACGCGCACCAGCGTGTCCTTGAGCGACTCGGTAGCCGGCAGCAGCGCGGGATCGATGCCGGCATACCGCGGATCGAAGCGCGGGTGGCGCTTGTCGTCGTTGGCGAGTGGCGGCGGCGGTATATCGTAGCTGCGGCGCCAGATCTTCACCTGGCTCTCGCCATGCTGGGCGACAGTCTGGGCCTTGTTGAGTCCCTGCAGCGCACCGTAGTGGCGTTCGTTCAGGCGCCAGCTGCGTTCGACCGGTATCCACATGCGATCGGTCTCATCGAGGATGTACCACAGCGTGCGGATCGCGCGCTTCAGCACCGACGTGAACGCAAGATCGATGAGCAGGCCTTCGCGCTTCACCTCGACACCGGCCTGACGGGCTTCGAGTCGACCCTTGTCCGACAGGTCCACATCGGTCCAGCCGGTGAACAGGTTCTCCAGGTTCCAGGTACTCTGGCCATGGCGGACGAGCAGCAGTTTTCCGGGCACGTTTGGCTCCATGCTGAATGGGCGAGCAGCTTGCGGCGGGCAGCTTACAGCCAGACTCCGCCGCTTTGAATCGTGGTTTGTGCCAGTTCCGCGAGTCCGGGTGTGCAGCGCACGGTGCGTTTGCGCAGCGTCGTGGCAAGGATGGCTTCGTTCGCCGCGCGGCGGTCGCGAGCGGCGGGCGGGTGGTGCAGGTGCCAGGCGATGCCGCCAAAAAGCAGGGTGCGCCTGCGGCGGCCGCCATGCCCGAGGCGCGCACAGAGCTCCTTGTCTTCGGGGCCCCAGCCGATCATCGTCTCGTTGAAGCCGTTCACGGCAACGAGATCGTCGCGCCAGGCGGCAAGGTTGCAGCTCTTGATCGCGACCACTGCATGGCCGATGCGGGCGCTGCAACGCGACAGCACCGGGCTGTGCAAGGTCCACAGGCGGCGCAGTCCGCGCGCGTTCCGTGGCACTGCGGCACTCAACTCCGCAGGCGCGGCGAGTACCGCGCGCGTGCGTTCCGCGTCGAGCGGAATGCGTACACCCTGCACGAAGCAGCCAGGGCGCGCAGCCCGGCGATGATCGGCGATGAACTCGGGATGCAGCAGCATGTCGCCATCGACGAAGACGACATAGTTGCCCCGTGCCGCGGTGATCGCGAGATTGCGCAGGCGCGCGGCGCGAAACCCGTCGTGCTCCTGGCGGACGTAGCCCACCTGCGCAGGCGAGCGGCTGGCGAATGCCACGACGACATCGCGGGTGTCACGGCCCGAACCGTCATCGGCGATGATGATCTCGTCGGGCCGCTGCCGTTGTGCCGCCACGGTCGCGAGTACCGCGGCGAGGGCGTCGGGCCGCTCGTATGTCGTGACGACGAGCGATACTCGCATCAGGCCGAGGCGAGCTTGCGGATCGCCTCGACGCCGACCGACAGGGTCGCGAAGTCCGGGTGCTCGCTGGCGCGCATGTCAGCGAGCATGCGTGACCACTGCGCAAACTCGTCCCCCTGTGCATCGACCCACGCAGCGACCGGATCGCGGGCCGCGCCGCGACGGCGCATCGCGTGCAGCACGTTGCCGGCGAGTTTGCGATGGGCGCGCGCCGCGCTGTTGCGCAGGGTCGAGCGCGCGTTCGCCTGCCACGGTCCACTGGCCGCCAGCGCGCCGATCTGCGTGCGCAGCCAGTCAAGACCGACGGCGGCGCCGATGGCGTAGTAGATCCTGGCCGCTTCCCGCACGGACTTGCGATGCTCGGCAGCGAGTTCGACCAGGTCGTACACCGGCTCCATCGACTCGAGCGCGCCGATGCGCGCGGCAAGATCGTCGGGCAGCCCGGCTGCCACCAGCTGTGCGCATCGCGCTGCGTTGTGCTCCGGAACGAGGCCGGTGGTGACGTCGTGCAGCACACTGCCGAGTTCGCGCACGCCCGGCCGGTACTGCGCCACCGTGCGCTCGACATGCAGGTTGCGGCGCCGGTATTGCAGCAGCCAGTAGCTCATGTGCCGCAACAGGCGCGCAGTGTAGTCGTAGGCGAGATACTGGGCCTTGGCGGGTACGCGGCTGTCGAGCGCCTCGATCTCACTCCAGGTCTCGCGCATCACGAAGCTCTCGCGGGCGATCGTGTAGGCGCGCGCGATCTGCCCGATCGTCGCGCCGGTTTCCTCGACTGCGCGCCACGCGAGCACCGGCCCCATGCGATTCACGAGGCTGTTGGTGGTTGCGGTGACGATGATTTCGCGGCGCAGGCGGTGCTTGTCGATGTCGCGCGCGAACTTGCCGCGCAGCGCTTCCGGGAAGTAGCGGCGCAGCTCCTCGGACAGGTAAGGGTCCTCGGGGATATCCGAATCGATGAGTTCGCCCGAGAGCCAGATCTTGCTGTAGGCGAGCAGGACCGCGAGTTCCGGCCTGGTGAGGCCGCTGCCGCGCTTCGCGCGCTCGATGAGCTCGTCCTCGCCCGGCAGGAACTCGATGGCGCGATCGAGGTCGCCCGCACGCTCGAGCGAACGGATCAGGCCGCGGTACTCGCTGAGACGGCTTGCCGTGTTGAGCTCGAGCGTCGAGATCGCCTGGCTCTGCAGGTAGTTGGTGCGCAGTACGAGCGAGCTGACGTCGCGGGTCATGCCGGCGAGCAGCCGGTTGCGCGCCGCGAGGGTCAGTCGGCCGCTGCGCACCGGATCCGCCAGCAGGATCTTGATGTTCACCTCGACGTCCGAAGTGTTGACGCCCGCCGAGTTGTCGATGAAGTCGGTATTGATGCGCCCGCCGCTCGCGGCGTACTCGATGCGGCCGCGCTGCGTGCAGCCGAGATTGCCACCTTCGCCAACAACGCGGGCGCGCAGCTCGCTGCCATTGACGCGCACGCCATCGTTGCTGCGGTCGCCGACTTCCGCATTGCGCTCGCCTGTCGCCTTGATGTAAGTGCCGATGCCGCCATTCCAGAGCAGGTCGACCGGCATGCAGAGTATTGCGCGGATCACGTCCTGCGGCGTCGCGACGGAAACGCCTACCCCGAGCGCGCGCTGCGCCTCGGCCGACAGCGCGATCGATTTGGCGCTGCGCAGGAAAATGCCGCCGCCGCGGGAGATCAGCTTGCGGTTGTAATCGTCCCAGGACGAGCGCGGCAACTTGAACAGGCGCTCGCGCTCGACGAAGCTGCGCGCCGCGTCGGGTTGCGGGTCGATGAAGATGTGCAGGTGATTGAACGCAGCGACCAGGCGGATGTGCTTCGAGAGCAGCATGCCATTGCCGAACACGTCGCCGGCCATGTCGCCGATGCCGGCGACGGTGAAGTCCTGCGCCTGAGAGTCGATATCGATCTCGCGCAGGTGTCGCTTGACGCATTCCCACGCGCCGCGTGCGGTAATGCCCATCTTCTTGTGGTCGTAGCCGGCCGAGCCGCCCGACGCAAAGGCGTCGCCCAGCCAGAAGCCGTAGTCGAGCGAAATGGAATTCGCGATGTCGGAGAAGGTGGCGGTGCCCTTGTCGGCAGCCACGACGAGGTAGGAATCGTCACCGTCGTGACGCACGACGTCGCGCGGCGGAACGATGTCGGCGCCGACGATGTTGTCGGTGATGTCGAGCAGGCCGCTGATGTAGATCCGGTAGCAGGCAACAGCCTCCTTCTGGATCTCGTCGCGCGTGCCGCCCACCGGCAGTTGCTTCGGGACGAAACCGCCCTTGGCGCCGGCCGGAACGATCACGGTGTTCTTGACGTTCTGCGCCTTCATCAGGCCGAGCACTTCGGTACGGAAGTCTTCGCGCCGGTCGGACCAGCGGATGCCGCCGCGTGCCACCGCCGCCATTCGCAGGTGCACGCCCTCTACACGCGGGCTGTAGACGAAGATCTCGAACTTCGGCCGCGGCAGCGGCAGATCCGGAATCCTCGCCGGATCGAGTTTCACGGACACGTAGTCCCTGGTGCGGCCCGCGGCGTCGCGCTGGTGGAAATTGGTACGCAGCATCGCCTTGATGACCGCAAGGTACGCGCGCAGGATGCGGTCTTCGTCGAGACTGGTGACCTGCACCAGCGCGCGGCCGACGGCGTCCGCGATCCTCTCGACGATGCGCGCCCGGTTACGCCCCACACCAGCCGGATCGAACTTGGCGTGGAAAAGCGCCATGAGCTGGCGCGCGACGCCGGCGTGTTTCGCGAGCGCGCGCTCCATCGCTGCCTGGCTGAACGGTACGCCGGTCTGCACCAGGTACTTGGCGATCAGCCGAATGGCGACCACGTCGCGCACGGGCATGTTGGCGAGCAGCACCAGGCGATTGAAGCCATCGTTCTCGACGACGCCGCGCCACGCGGCAGCCACACCTTCGGTGAAGAGCGCTTCGACGCGATCGATGTCGATCTCGAGAGCGTCGCGGTGTTCGAGTTCGAAGTCCTGGATCCAGGCCGCGCCACCGTCCGGCCATGCGAGCTCATACGGGTGCTCGGTGATCACGCGCAGGCCGAAATTCTCGAGCAGCGGCAGCATGTCGGAGATCGGGATCGTCTCGCCGAGCTTGACGAACTTCAGATGCACGCGCTTCGCAACCTGGTCCGCCGGCCGGTACAGGTTCAGGCGCAGCGCGCCGGCTTCGCTGCCGCGCAGCTGCTCGAGGTTGGCGATGTCCTCCAGCATGTCGCCGGCCGCCACCTCCTCCTCGTAGGCGGTCGGAAAAGCCCTGGCATAGCGCGACATCAACGCGAGCGCGGCCGACTCGTCGTACTGCGCCTTGAGCGCGACCGCCAGCCGGTCGAGCCAATTGGTGGCCGCCGCGGCGATCTCGCGCTCCATGGCTGCGACATCTACGTGCGCCCGCCGGGTGCGGTCGATGCGCACGACCACGTGCACGCGCGCGTGACGCGAGTCGGAGATCTGGATCTGCGACTCGAAGGCCACGCCCTGGAAGCCGGCGAGCAGGATGCGCTCGATCTGGTGGCGTACGTCCGTGCTGTAGCGATCGCGGGGCACGTAAACCAGGCAGGAGTAGAAGCGTCCGTACGGGTCGCGACGCGCCAGCAGGCGCACGGTGCGCCGATCGTAGAGGTTGACGACCTCGCGCACGATGCGGATCAGGTCGGGAACGCTCGCCTGGAACAGCTCATCGCGCGGGTAGGTCTCGAGCACATTGACGACAGCCTTGGCGTCGTGGCTCTGTGGCGCGAGGCCGAAATGGTCGATGACCTGCTCGACCTTGCGACGCAGTACCGGTATCGCGCGCGCGCTGCGGTAGTACACCGTCGAGGTCCAGAGGCCGAGTATGCGGTGCTCGCCATCGACGCGGCCCTTCGCATCGAAAGTCTTGACGCCCACGTAGTCGAGATAGGTGCCACGGTGCACGGTGGCGAGCGTGTTGGCCTTGGTCAGGATCAGCAGTTGGGGCTCGCGTGCGCGCTGGCGCAGTTCGCCGCGCAGGCGCACGGTGCGGGGCCTGCGCCCGCCATGTGCGGGACGCAGGATGCCGAGGCCGGAGCGCGAGGCAGGTACCAGCTTGTCTTCGTTGGCGCCTCGCACCAGCCGGTAGCGGCGATAGCCGAGGAAAACGAAGTGCTGCGCTTCCATCCACTCGAGCAGCGCACGAGCCTCGCTGATTTCGTCGGTCGGCAGCGGGGTCGCATCGGCGAGTCCCGCGGCGAGCGCGCGCACGCTGTCGCGCATCGGCATCCAGTCCGCGACCGCGGCCTGCACGTCAACGATGGTCGAGCGGATCGACGCCTCGAGCTGCGCGAGCACCTGCGGGTCGCTCTGGCGGTCGATTTCGTAGAGCTGCCAGGACTCGACGCTCGCGCCCGGGTCTTCGCTGCCGGCGACGCCCAGGTAGCGACCGCGCGCATCGCGCCGCATCGCAATGACCGGATGGACGATGAAATGCATCGCCGCCTGTGCCTGCGCCAGCACGATACCGATCGAATCGACGAGGAACGGCATGTCGTCGGTGACGATCTGCACGATCGTGTGCGGTGACTGGAAACCATCGCGCGACGCCTCGGGATTGAACACGCGCACGCGCGAGCGCGAGCCGGACCGGCTACGCCCGAGCCTGAGGTGATCGAGCCCGACTCCGGCAAGATCGGCCGGTGGGCGCACAGACAGGTCGTCTTCGGAGACACCGCGGAAATAGGCGCGCAGGAACTGCGCTTGCGCCGCGCGCTGGCGCGCGCTGACTCGCGCGGGCGCCGCCTTCACGATGCGTTCGATCAATGCGAGGCGGGCGGCCGGAACGGTTTCATTCACGATGGCGAACTCATCGAGCGTTGGGCGCGAGGCGCGCAATTATACACGGCGACAGTTCATGCGCCCGCCGGGTCAGTTTCGCGAGCAAGCGGTCGAGTGCCTGGCGTTCGCCGCGCCCGAGCGTCGCGAGCAGTGCGGTCTCGTATTCGAGCACATCCGGCGTGACCTGCGCGTACAGCGTCGCGCCGGCTCGCGACAGGCGCAGCACCGATCGGCGCCGGTCGTGCCTCGACTGTGTGCGTACGATGCGTCTGGCGCGCAGCAGCGCCGCGACTGCACGGCTGACCGCGACCTTGTCCATGGCGGTGCGCGCCGCCACATCCGCAGCGCTCATGCCGGGTTGCTCGCCCAGTGCGGCGATGACGCGCCACTCGGGGATGGTGAGTGCAAAGCGTTCGGCGTAGGCGCCGGCGATCGCGCTGCTGACAAGGTTCGACAGCACCGACAGGCGATAGGGGACGAAGCGGTCGAGCTGCAGGCGGGGCGGCGGCGGCATGGCGATTTGGGCTCTCGGGCGCGCGGTGGCTATAATGGTTGCAATTGTAACCAATTGCGGGGTGCGCCATGGCCGCGATCTGCGACAATCCGATGGGCACGGATGGCTTCGAGTTCGTCGAGTACACGGCCCCGGACCCGGCGCTGTTGCGAACGCTGTTCGAGCGCATGGGCTTCCCCGTGACCGCACGTCACCGCAGCAAGGACGTCACGCTGCACCGGCAGGGCGACGTCAATTTCCTCATCAACGCGGAGCCGGACTCGTTCGCCCAGGAGTTCGCGCGCGCCCACGGCCCGTCGGTTTGCGCCATGGCGTTTCGCGTCGCCGACGCGGCGCGTGCCTTCGAGCGTGCCGTGGCGCTCGGGGCAAAGCCGTTCCCGGGCAAGGTCGGACCGATGGAGCTCAACATTCCCGCCATCGAGGGCATCGGCGGTTCGCTGCTGTACCTGGTCGATCGCTACGGCGAGCGGTCGATCTACGACGTCGATTTTCGTCCGGTCAGCGGGCCGGACGCCGGTGTCGGCTTCACCTGCATCGACCACCTGACCCACAACGTGCATCGCGGCGGCATGGACCGGTGGGCGGGTTTCTACGAGCGGCTGTTCAACTTCCGCGAGATCCGCTACTTCGACATCGAGGGCCGGCATACCGGGCTCCTCAGCCGCGCGATGACCAGCCCCTGCGGCAAGATCCGCATTCCAATCAACGAATCTCAGGACGACAAGTCGCAGATCGAGGAGTACCTGAAGGTCTACCACGGCGAGGGCATCCAGCACATCGCGCTCGCTACCCTGGACATCTGTCGCACGGTCGATGCGCTCGGCGCGCGCGGCGTCCACTTCCAGGACACGCCCGACACCTACTACGAGAACATCGATGCGCGTGTGCCGCATCACGGCGAGAACGTCGACGAGCTGCGCCGCCGCCGCATCCTGATCGACGGCAGCCCCGACCGCGGCGAGGGTACGCTGCTGCAGATCTTCACGCAGAACGTGATCGGGCCGATCTTCTTCGAGGTGATCCAGCGCAAGGGCAACGACGGCTTCGGCGAGGGAAATTTCCGCGCGCTGTTCGAATCCATCGAGCTCGACCAGGTGCGCCGGGGCGTGATCTAGGCATTGGTGCCGGGTTTTCGGTTATTCGGTTGTTGCGGCGCAGCCGCGCAATAACCGAATAACCGAAAACCCGGCACCCTTCAGGTGCGTTCAGTTGTGTTCGCGCCCGAGGTATTCCTCCCGGCCCATTTCGACGAGCCGGCTGGCGGCGCGGGCGAATTCGAACGCCAGGCGCGTGCCGCGGTACAGCTGCTCGGGAGGCGCGGCGGCCGAGACCGCGAAATCGACGCCGTGGTCGTACAGCTCGTCGATCAGAGTGATGAAGCGGCGCGCGGCGTCGTCACGGGTCTCGTCGAACACCGGCACGTTCGACAGCAGCACGGCGGGGTAATCGCCCGCCAGCTCGAGATAGTCGTCCTTGCCGCGCGGGCCTTCGCACAGGGCGTCGAACTCGAACCAGACTGCGTTGTCGTTCTCGCGCACCACCGGGATGGGCCTGCCGGCAACCTCGATCTCGCCGCCTGCCGTGCCCGCGTCGCCGGCGAAGAACTCGAATAACTTCGCCATCTCGTGCTGCGACCCGGGCGTGGTCGAATCGAGGTACAGCGATGCCTTCGCGAGCTCGCGCAGGCGATAGTCGATGCCGGCGTCGACCGCGACCGCCTCGGTGTGCTTCTCGAGCAGGGCGATTGCGGGCATGAAGCGGCGCCGCTGCAGGCCGTTCCGATACAGGCCGCGCGGCGGCACGTTCGACGTGAATACGAGAGTCACACCGCGATCGATCAGTGCAGTGAACAGTCTCGCGAGGATCATCGCGTCGGCAATATCGTTGACCTGCAGTTCATCGAGGCACAGCACGCGTGCCTCGCCGGAGAGGCGCGCAGCCACGATGGTGAGTGGCGACTCGGTCTTCGCCAGTGTCGCAAGCTGCGCATGGACTTCATGCATGAAGCGGTGGAAATGCCGGCGGCGCCTGGCCTCGAACGGCAGGCTGGCGTGGAATGCGTCCAGCAGCAGCGTCTTGCCGCGCCCCACGCCACCCCACAGGTAGATGCCACGCTCGGCGACGCGCGGCGGTGGGCGCAGCAGGCGGCGCACGCGCGCAATCGGCCCGCGTCCGGCGCGCTCGGCCACGATCAGGCGGCGGCGCAGGTCCTCGAGCTTGTCGATGGCGATCAGCTGTGCCGGGTCGGGCACGAAGCCGCGACGCTCGAGCTCGCGCGCGAGGACGGCTGCCGGCACGGTCAGTCCGCGAGTTCGGGCAGGTCGCGGAACAGGTCGAGCGCCGCGGGGTTCGCGAGCGCATCGCGGTTCAGGACCGCCTTGCCATGCACGACATTGCGCACGGCGAGCTCGACAAGCTTGCCGCTGATCGTGCGCGGCAGGTCGGGCACGGCGACCACTTTCGCCGGCACATGGCGCGGCGTCGTATTGCGGCGGATCGTGTCGCGGATACGCTTTACCAGCGCATCGTCGAGCGCGACGCCGTCGCGCAGCCGCACGAACAGCACGACGCGCACGTCGCCTTCCCATTGCTGGCCAATCGCGAGTGACTCGAGCACCTCGGGGAGTTGCTCGACCTGACGGTAGATCTCGGCAGTACCGATGCGCACGCCGCCGGGATTCAGCACGGCATCCGAACGGCCGAAGATCATGAAGCTGCCGTCGACGGTTTCAATGGCGTCATCGCCGTGGTGCCACGTGCCGGGGTAGCGCGAGAAATAGGCCTCGCGGTAGCGCGAGCCGTCCGGGTCGTTCCAGAAGCCGACCGGCATCGACGGAAACGGCGCCGCGCACACCAGCTCGCCGCGCTCGCCGATGACGCGCCTGCCGGCGTCATCGAAGACCTCGGTGTGCATGCCGAGTCCGCGGCACTGGAGTTCGCCCTTGCGCACCGGCAGCACCGGGCTGCCCAGGCAGAAGCACGAAACGATGTCGGTGCCGCCGGAAATCGACGACAGCTGCAGGTCGGGCTTCACCGCGCGATACACGTAGTCGTAGGTTTCGGGCAGCAGCGGCGAACCGGTGGACAGCACGGTGCGCAGCGCAGTCAGGTCGACTTCGCGCGCCGGTTCGAAGCCCGCCTTGTCGAGCGCGGCGAGGTACTTGGCGCTGGCGCCGAATATCGCGACACGCTCGGCGGCCGCGATGTCCCACAGCGTGCGCGGTCCCGGGTGGAACGGCGAGCCTTCATACAGCACCAGCGCCGCGCCCGAGGCCAGGCCGCTGGCGAGCCAGTTCCACATCATCCAGCCGCAGGTCGTGTAGTAGAACAGCCGGTCGTCCGGGCGCACGTCGGTGTGCAGCAGGTGTTCCTTCTGGTGCTGCAGCAGCGTGCCGCCGGCACCGTGGACGATGCACTTCGGCTTGCCGGTGGTGCCCGAGGAGTAAAGGATGTAGACGGGGTGGTCGAACGGCAGGTGCTCGAAAGCGAGTTGCGCCCCGGCACGGCCGAAGGTCGCATACGGCACGGCTCGCGGCACGGCGCTGGTGTCGGGTGTGGCGTGCACATACGGCACGACGACGACCGCGGCGAGTCCGGGGATCTGCGGTGCCACTTGTGCAACCAGCGCCAGCGAGTCGAGTTGCTTGCCGGCATAGAAATAGCCGTCGGCCGTGAACAGCACCTTCGGCGCGATCTGGCCGAAGCGATCCAGCACGCCATTGACACCGAAATCCGGCGAACACGAACTCCACACGGCGCCGAGGCTGGTCGTCGCGAGCATCGCAACGATGGTCTCCGGCAGGTTCGGCATGAAGCCGGCGACACGGTCGCCGACACCGACACCGATTGCACGCAGGCCGTCCGCCACGCGCGCCACTTCAGCGTGCAGCGCACGCCGCGATAGCTCGCGCCGCGCGCCGCGCTCGTTCACGAAAATCAATGCCGCGTGGTCGTCGCGATGACGCAGCAGGTTCTCGGCGAAGTTGAGGCGTGCAGACGGGAACCAGCGCGCACCCGGCATGCGATCCCCATGCTCGAGCACCGTGCCATCTCCCCAATCGGCGATCGTGCCGCTGAAGTGCGCGAGTTCGCGCCAGAACGCCGCGGGTGAGTCGAGCGACCAGGCTTCGAGCGCCTTGTAATCGGCTAGCGCGAGCTGGCGGCGGGCATTGACGCAGGAGCGAAACCGGCTGACGACCGCTCTATCGATTCTTTCGCCAGTGGGGGTCCAGATCGGAGTGCTCATGCGCAACGTCAAAGGGTCTGGTAGTTGGGTCCCGAGCCACCCTCCGGCGTCGTCCAGGTGATGATGCCGTAGGGATCCTTGATGTCGCAGGCCTTGCAATGCACGCAGTTCGCCGCGTTGATCTGCAGTCGCTTGCCGCCCTGGCCGTCGTCGATCATTTCATAGACGCTGGCCGGGCAGAAACGCGTGCACGGGTTGTCGTACTCGACGCGGCAACGCGTGGCGCAGATGCTCGTGTCGGCAACCTTCAAGTGCGCGGGCTGCGCTTCATCGTGCGTGGTGGCCGCGAAATACACCGACGCAAGCCGGTCACGCGGCGGCAGCGTGCGCTCGATCCAGCCGCGATCGGGCGAGGTGTACTCGTCGATCCTCTTCAGAGCCGCGGCGTTGTCGGAGTTGTGCATCGTCCACGGCGTGCGTCCACCGGTGAGCACCTCGAGCGCGGAATTCGCGAGCCCTGACCACAGGCCGCGCTTGAAGCCCGGCTTGAAATTGCGCACGCGTCGCAGTTCCTGGCCGCCGGGTGAGGCGCGCCACAGCGCATCGAAGCCCGCCGGCGCGCCGCTCGCCGCCAGGTGTTCGGCGGCCAGCGCGCCCGAACGGATGGCCTGGTGGATGCCTTTGATCTTGGGGAAATTGAGAGTACCGCCGGCGTCGCCCACGATCAGCGCGCCCGGCATCTCGAGCTTCGGCAGCGACTGCCAGCCGCCCGCCGCAATTGTGCGCGCACCCGCCGATACGATCTCGCCGCCCTCGAACAGTGGCTTCACCGCCGAATGGTGCTTGAACTGCTGGAACGCCTCGAAAGGCGCGAAGCGCGGATCTTCGTAATCGAGTCCCGCGACGAAGCCGACATAAACGCGGTCCCCGCCCAGGTGGTAGATGAAGCTGCCGCCGTACGTTGCATTGTCGAGCGGCCAGCCGACGCTGTGCTGGATCAGCCCGGGCGTGACTCGGCCAGCAGGCAGCTGCCACAGTTCCTTGAGCCCGAGGGCGTAGGTCTGCGGATCGCTGCCCTCGGCGAGCGCGAAACGCTTGATCAGTTGCTTCGTGAGGCTGCCGCGACAACCCTCGGCGAGTATGGTGACTTTGGCGCGAATCTCGGGCCCGGGCGCGAAGTTCGGTCCCGCTTCGCCGTTCTTCTCGAGGCCCATGTCGCCGATCTGCACGCCGGCCACGGCACCTGCCGCATCGAACAGCGGTGCTGCGGCGGCGAAGCCGGCAAACACGTCGACGCCCAGGCCCTCTGCCTTCTGCGCGAGCCACGGCGTCAACAGGCCGAGCGACACGATGAAGTTGCCGTGATTGCGCTGCTGCGGCGGCACAGGCAGGCGCCACGCGCCCTTGCGGGTCAGGATCCGCAGCTCATCGTGCCGTGCCGGAACGCAGACGCCGAGCTGCGCATCGCGCCATTCGGGTGCGAGCGCATCGAGCGGCCCCGGCTCCATGACGGCGCCCGACAGCGAGTGTGCGCCGACGGCCGAGCCCTTCTCGAGGACGCAGATACTGGCGTCGGCATCGAGCTGCTTCAGCCGGATCGCGCACGCGAGCCCGGCCGGGCCAGCGCCAACGATTACGTAGTCGTAATCCATTGTGTCGCGTTCGACGGCTTCGTTTGACGTTGCAGGCACTTTCTAGGCTTCTCCAACCCTTAAGGGTCAAGTAACGGTGAACAGCGAACAGCGAGCAGCGAACAGAACACAGCCAGAGCGCGCTGCCGCGCGCGGGGGCCAGCCCACGCGTCTGGCTGTAATCTGCAAGCTGCTCGCTGTTCGCTTCTTTTTCATTTCGGTTGCATCCGGATCGCGCCGTCGATGCGGATCGTCTCGCCGTTGATCATCGGAATTTCGAAGATCGACTGCACGAGCTGCGCATACTCCTCGGGCTTGCCGAGTCGCGGCGGGAACGGTGACTGCCTGCCGAGCGAATCCTGGATCTCCTGCGGCATGCCCGCGACCATCGGCGTACGGAAGATGCCGGGCGCGATCGATACGCAGCGGATACCGAACGCCGCGAGCTCGCGCGCGATGGGCATCGTCATGCCCATGACGCCGGCCTTGGTCGCCGAATAGGCCGCCTGGCCGATCTGGCCCTCGAATGCCGCCACCGATGAGGTGTGGATCAGCACGCCGCGCTCGCCGTCTTCATTCGGGGTGTTCTCCTGCATCACGCTCGCGGCGGCCTTGTCGCACAGGAAGGTGCCGATCAGGTTGATATGGATCACCTTGGTGAAGAAGTCGCCGGCCATCGGGCCGTTGCGGCCCAGCACGCGGCCTGCGCCGATGACGCCTGCGCAATTGACCAGCAGGTTGACGCCACCCATGAACGCCTTGGCGGCCTCCATCGCTGCGTTTACTTCGGCCTCGGAGGTGACGTCGCACTTGGCAAAGCGCGCGCTAGCGCCGAGCTCGGCGGCGGCGGCCTGGCCCGGTCCCTCCTGCACGTCGAGCAGCGTGACCTTGCCGCCCTGGGCGACGACGTGGCGTGCGACTGCATTGCCGAGGCCCGAAGCTGCGCCCGTGATGACGGCGCGCGCATCTTTCATCTTCATGCAAATCCTCTGGAGTGCGGCGGAAAAAGGGTTCTGTCAGTAAAACACAGGCGGCCGATGCAGGTACAGGCTGCGATCCTCAACGCTGGCGCCGGCCGAGGAAATCCTCGATGCGCCCACGCGCTTCCTGCGAGACCCGCAGGCGCGCGAGGCGCTGGCTGGTCGCGCGGCGCAGTGCGCCATCGCGCGCCGCACCCGTGACTTCGCTGACGAGCTGCTTGACCTCCTGCTGTGCCTGCGCGCCACCGGCGAGCAGCTCCGAGACGATGCGCATCACCAGCTCATCGAGCTGCGCCTCATCGGGCGCGATTTCATGCAGCAGGCCGATCGATTGCGCGCGCGCGCCGTCGAAGCGCTCACCGGTCAGCGCATAGCGCCGCATCGCGCGCGCACCGATCGCGGCAACGACATGCGGCGCGATCGTGGCCGGCACCAGGCCGAGCTTCACCTCGGAGAGCGCAAAGCGTGCGCCGGCGAGGCCCACCGCGATGTCGCAGCAGGCGATGAGGCCCACGCCGCCACCGAAGGCGTCGCCATTGACGCGCGCCAGCACCGGCTTGCCGCACTCGTCGAGCGCCGCAAGCATGCTGGCGAGGGCGAGCGCATCGTCAAAGTTTTCCTGTTCGGAGGCCGAGCCCATCGCGCGCATGTGCGCGAGGTCGGCGCCGGCGCAGAATGCCGCGCCCGCGCCCGTCAGCACCAGTACGCGCACGCCGGCATCGCGCGCGCATTGTTCGATCGCGGTGTGCAGCGCGCCGATCATCCCGCCGTCGAAGGCATTGCGCCGCTCGGCGCGATCGAGCGTCAGTCGGGCGACGCCCGCCGGACTCACTTCGAGGCGTACGCCTGCGGGAGCCACGGGCTACATCCTGAAGATGCCGTTGCGCTCGGCATCCGGTGCGGGTCCGTGCGCAACGAGGTGCAGCGCAAGTCCGAGGACGCGTCGCGTATCGAGCGGGTCGATGACACCGTCGTCCCAAAGGCGCGCGGTCGCGTAAAACGGATGGCCCTGCGTCTCGTAACGTGCGCGGATCTCGTCCATGAACGCCTCGCGCGCGCCGTCATCGCGCCGGACAGTGGCCAGCACCTGCGCGGCCTGCTCGCCGCCCATCACCGAGATGCGCGCGTTGGGCCACATCCACAGGAAGCGCCCGCCGTACGCGCGGCCGCACATCGCATAGTTGCCCGCGCCGAACGAGCCGCCGATCACTACGGTGAGCTTGGGTACGGTCGCGCAGGCGACCGCAGTCACCATTTTCGCGCCATCCTTGGCGATCCCTGCGTGCTCGTACTTTGCGCCGACCATGAAGCCGGTGATGTTCTGCAGGAACAGCAGCGGCGTGCCGCGCCGGTTCGCGAGCTGCACGAAGTGTGCGGCCTTGAGCGCGGACTCCGAAAACAGCACGCCGTTATTGGCGACCATGGCCACCGGGCAGCCATGGATGCGCGCAAATCCGCACACGATGGTCGTGCCGTATTCGGGCTTGAACTCGTGGAAATCGGACGCGTCGACGAGGCGCCCGATGATTTCGTGCACGTCGTAGGGGTGGCGGGTATCGCTCGGGACGATGCCGGCAATTTCGCGCGGATCGAGCGCGGGCTCGACGGTCGGCGCGAGATCGAGCCAGGCCGGGGCGCGCGGCCGCAGGGTCGCGACCGCGGAGCGCGCGAGCGCCAGCGCGTGCGCGTCGTTTTCGGCGAGGTGATCGGCTACACCGGAGCGGCGTGCGTGCACGTCGCCGCCGCCGAGCGCCTCGGCATCGATTTCCTCGCCGGTCGCGGCTTTCACGAGCGGCGGGCCGCCGAGGAAGATCGTGCCTTGCCGCTGCACGATGATGGTTTCATCGGACATCGCCGGCACGTAGGCGCCGCCAGCCGTGCAGCTGCCCATCACGACGGCGATCTGCGCGATGCCGCGCGCGGACATGTGTGCCTGGTTGTAGAAGATGCGTCCGAAGTGTTCACGGTCGGGGAACACCTCGTCCTGCAGCGGCAGGAAGGCGCCGCCCGAATCCACCAGGTACACGCACGGCAGGGCGTTCTCGAGCGCGACCTGCTGCGCCCGCAGGTGCTTCTTCACGGTTAGTGGGTAATACGTGCCGCCTTTGACGGTGGCGTCATTGGCGATCACCAGCACTTCACGGCCGTGTACGCGACCGACTCCGGCAATCAGGCCGGCCGCCGGCGCATCGCCGTCGTAGAGCCCGTGGGCCGCAAGCGGCGCGATCTCGAGGAAAGGACTGCCCGGATCGAGCAGGGCGCCGACACGCTCGCGCGGCAGCAGCTTGCCGCGCGCGGTGTGGCGCGCGCGGGCCTCGTCACTGCCGCCGCGTTCGGCGCGCGCGAGTTCGCGGCGCAGCTCCGCGACCAACCGTTCCATGTTGGCGCGGTTGGCACGGAATGCGTCGCTGGCCGGATCGATCGTCGAAGCGAGGCGCGCCATGGCGCGGCAGCTTACAGCAGCTCGATCGCGATTGCCGTAGCCTCGCCGCCGCCTATGCACAGGGAGGCAATGCCGCGCTTGCCGCCGGTACGGCGCAGCGCATGGACCAGCGTCGCCACGATGCGTGCGCCGGTGGCGCCGACAGGGTGGCCGAGGGCGCAGGCGCCACCGTTGACGTTGACGCGCGCATGATCGATGCCGATGTCGCGCATCGCAGCCATGGTGACCGCGGCAAACGCTTCGTTGACTTCGTACAGGTCGACGTCGCCGGCTTTCCAGCCGAGCTTGTCCAGCACCTTGCTGATCGCCCCGACCGGCGCGGTGGTGAACCACTCCGGCGCCTGCGCGTGGCTCGCGTAGGCAAGCACCCGCGCCAGCGGCTTTGCGCCGAGGCGTTTCGCCGCCGCGTCACTCATCAGGATCGTGGCTGCGGCGCCGTCGGCGATCGACGATGAAGAGGCCGCCGTCACGGTGCCGTCCTTGCGGAAGGCCGGTTTCAGGCCCGGGATTTTCTCGATGTTGCAGGTGAACGGCGTTTCATCACGGTCGACCACGACCTCGCCCTTGCGGCCCTTGATGGTCACCGGCGAGATCTCGGCAGCGAACGCGCCGTTGTCGACCGCCGCGAGCGCACGACGTACGGACTGCGCCGCGAAGGCGTCCTGCTCGGCGCGCGTGAAACCGTACTTGTCGGCGGCGTTCTCCGCGAAGCAACCCATCAGCTGGCCGTCGAACGGGCTCTGCAGGCCGTCGTGGAACATGTGGTCGAGCACCTCGCCGTGCCCCATGCGATAGCCGCCGCGCGCCTTCGGCAGCAGGTAGGGCGCATTGGTCATCGATTCGAGTCCGCCGGCGAGCACCACTTCGACGTCGCCCGCACGGATCTGGTCGGCGGCCATCATGATCGCCTTCATGCCCGAGCCGCACATCTTGTTGATGGTGGTGGCCGGAGTGCTCGCCGGAATGCCGGCACCGAGCGCGGCCTGGCGCGCCGGCGCCTGGCCGAGGCCGGCCGGCAGTACACAGCCCATGATCACTTCCTGGATGTCCTCGGGCTTGACGCCGGCAGCAGCGATCGCGCCGTGGGCCGCGGCGGCGCCGAGTTGCGTGGCTGTGGCACCGGCGAGTGCGCCCTGGAAGGCACCGATCGGCGTGCGTTGTGCGGCGACGATGACGACGGAGGAGGCGGGGGGGGTCTGACTCATGGGGACTTTCCTGCAGTGGCGCCATCAGTACGCGGCGCGAGACCATTGATGAAAAACTCGACGAAGCGATCGGCGATCGCGCTCGAGGGGAGCGAAGCGTCGTCGCGATACCAGTGTGCAATCCAGTTGAGCGCCCCGGCGATGGCGAAGGCGAGCATCTTCGGATCGCCGGTCGCGATCGAGCCATCGGCGAGCCCCTCGCGGACGAGGCGCCGGATATCCTGGTCGATTTCGGACTTTAGCGCCTTGATGCGCGCACTCATCCCGGGGCTCAGGTCCTGGTCTTCGGCGCGCACCATGCACCAGCCGAAATCCGAGGTGATCGCCTCGGCATAGCCGCGCACGACCCCGACCAGCCGGTCGCGGCCACTCGCTTTCGCGTCGCGCGCCTCGACACAGGCTGCCGCAATGCGTCCCAGCCCCTCGCGGAAGCACTCGAACAGCATCTGCTCCTTGTTCGAGACGTAGTAGTAGAGCGTCGGCTTGGTGACGTGTAGCACCGCAGCAATATCGTCGAGCGACGTGTTGTGATAGCCACGCTCGCGAAACGCGCGCGCAGCCGCCAGGATCACGGCGTCGCGCTTCAGTTCGCGCTGGCGTTCGCGCTCGGCGGCGACCTTCCACGGTGAGGTTGGCTTGGTCATGCCCCAGTGATTATACTGGTTGGTATCAATTCTACCAGTCGGTAACACTACTCATGACCAGCCTCACGGCCCAGCAGGGACAGCCGCCGGTTACCGACGCAGGGCAGGCCGACCTGCCGCTGCGCTTCGTCAGCGCCGCCTCGCTGTTCGACGGCCACGATGCGGCGATCAACATGATCCGCCGGCTCCTGCAGTCCCATGGCGCGGAGGTCGTGCACCTCGGCCACAACCGCAGCGTTGCCGACATCGTCCGCGCCGCCATCCAGGAGGACGCCGACGCGATCGCGGTGAGCTCGTACCAGGGCGGCCACAATGAATACTTCGCCTACATGGTCGACATGCTGCGCGAACTCGGCGCGTCGCACATCCGCGTGATCGTCGGCGGTGGCGGCACGATCTCGCCGCAGGAGATCGCGGCGCTCGAGGCGCACGGCGTCGAGAAGATCTACACGCCCGAGGACGGCCGGCGCCTGGGCCTCGCCGGCATGATCGGGGACGTGTTCGAGCGCGTGCGGCGCGCGCGCAAGCCGCCGTACGAGTTTGCGCCGCTCAATCCGAAGGACCCCCAGCATCTCGCGCGCACGATCTCCTGCCTCGAAGGCGCGCTCGGCACCGATGCAGTGCGTGCGCAGATCACGCGTGCGATGGCACGCAACGAGCGCCGCGCGCCGGTGGTCGGTATCACCGGCACGGGCGGGGCGGGCAAGTCGAGCCTGAACGACGAACTGCTGGCGCGCTTCGTGCGCTACTTCCCGGATCGCAATATCGCGGTGGTCGCGGTCGATCCGACGCGCCGGCGCACCGGTGGCGCGCTGCTCGGCGACCGCATCCGCATGAACAGCCTCGCCTCGGAGCGCCTGTTCATGCGCTCGCTCGCCACCCGGCGCCGCGACAGCGCGACCAGCGAGGCGCTGCAGGACGTGATCGCGCTCTATCAGCTCGCCGGTTTCGATCTGATCGTGGTCGAGACCGCCGGCATCGGCCAGAGCGACACCGGCATCGTCGATGTCGTCGATCACTCGCTGTACGTCATGACGAGCGAGTACGGCGCGGCGAGCCAGCTCGAGAAGATCGACATGCTCGACTTCGCCGACCTGATCGTGCTCAACAAGTTCGAGAAGCGCGGCGCCGAGGATGCGCTGCGCGACGTGCGCAAGCAGTGGCGGCGCAATCACCCCGACAAGATGAAGATCGCGGACGCGCAGGTACCGGTGTATCCGACCATTGCGAGCCGTTTCAACGATCCCGGCGTCAACCACCTGTTCAAGGCGATCTGCGAGCGACTCGAATGGCCGGTGGGTGATGTCGGGCCGACCAGCTTCAAGACGCACGATGCGCTGATCCCCGCCGGCCGGGTGCGCTATCTCGCCGAGATTGCGCAGGGTGGGCGCGAGGCCCGCTCGCGCATCGAGCGGCGGGTCATGGCTGCGCGCCGTGCGCACGCGCACTACCAGTCGCTCGAGGCGCTGCACGATCCGCAGCTGCCGGCGCCGCTGGACCGGTTTCCCGAATCCGCGCTCGGCGCCGGGCAGGACAGCACGCGGCGCGACCTGCGCGCGGCCTACAACGCCGCACTCGATGAGCTGGGTGCCGAGGGCATCGGCGAGTTGAAGGCCTGGCCGGCACGCAGCAAGGCGGTGACGGACGAGACCTATTCGTATCCGGTGCGCGACCGCCAGGTCACCGGCGAGAATTACGCCGAGACGCTGAGCCGCAACCGCGTGCCGAAGCTCGCGGTGCCACGTTACGTCGACTGGGGCGAGATCCTCGCATTCCTCGGCAACGAGAACCTGCCGGGTGCCTACCCGTACACCGGCGGCGTGTATCCCTACCGGCGCGAAGCTGAAGACCCGACTCGCATGTTTGCCGGCGAAGGCCCGCCGGAACGCACCAACCGGCGCTTCCACCTGCTGGCGGGCGGGCATGAGGCCACGCGCCTCTCGACCGCATTCGATTCGACCACGCTCTATGGCGAAGATCCCGACACGCGCCCGGACATCTACGGTCGCACCGGCAACTCGGGCGTCTCGATCGCCACGCTCGATGACATGAAGAAGCTCTACTCGGGCTTCGACCTGTGCCTGCCGACGACCTCGGTGTCGATGACGATCAACGGACCGGCGCCGATGATCCTCGCGATGTTCATGAACACGGCGATCGACCAGCGCATCGAGCGCTGGTTGCGCGCGCAAGGCCGCTGGGCCGCGGCCGAGGCGCGCATCGCGCAACTGCGGCAGGCCGTCGCCGCGCACGGTGCACCGTGGCCCGCCTACAAGGGCAATCTTCCGGCTGGCCACGACGGCACGGGTCTCGCAATGCTCGGCGTGAGCGGTGACCGGCTCGTCGCCCCCGGCGTGCTCGATCGCGAGACCTACGAGCGCCTGCGCGCCGAGGCGCTGGCGCTCGTGCGCGGCACGGTACAGGCCGACATCCTCAAAGAGGACCAGGCGCAGAACACCTGCATATTCTCGACCGAATTCGCGCTGCGCATGATGGGCGACGTGCAGCAGTACTTCATCGAGCAGAAGGTGCGCAACTTCTACTCGGTGTCGATTTCCGGCTACCACATCGCCGAGGCTGGCGCGAACCCGGTGAGCCAGCTCGCCTTCACGCTCTCGAACGGCTTCACGATCGTCGAGTACTACCTCGCGCGTGGCATGTGTATCGACGACTTCGCGCCGAACCTGTCGTTCTTCTTCTCGAACGGCATGGACCCCGAATACGCGGTGATCGGCCGCGTCGCGCGACGTATCTGGGCGCGTGCGATGCGCGAGCTGTACAAGGCGTCGCCGCGTTCGCAGATGCTGAAGTATCACATTCAGACTTCCGGCCGTTCGCTGCACGCGCGCGAGATCTCGTTCAACGACATCCGCACGACGCTGCAGGCGATGTACGCGCTGTTCGACAACTGCAATTCGCTGCACACCAATGCCTTCGACGAGGCGCTCACGACCCCGACCGAAGACAGCGTGCGGCGCGCGGTGGCGATCCAGCTGATCATCAACCGCGAACTCGGGCTCAACAAGAACCAGAACCCGTGGCAGGGTTCGTTCGTCATCGACTACCTGACCGACATGGTGGAAGAGGCGGTGTACCGCGAGTTCGAGTCGATCTCGAGCCGCGGCGGCGTGCTCGGCGCGATGGAAACGATGTACCAGCGCGGCAAGATCCAGGAAGAGAGCCTGTATTACGAGACGCAGAAGCACGACGGTTCGCTGCCGCTGATCGGCGTGAACACCTTCCTCTCCGGCCACGACGCTTCGGAAGCGCGCGCGAACGTGGCGCTGATCCGCTCGACCGAGGAGGAAAAGCAGGACCAGGTGGCCGCCGTGCGTGCGTTCCAGCAGCGGCACGCGGCCGACTCGTCCGCGGCGCTCGCGCGTCTGCAGCAGGTGGCGGCAAGTGGCGGCAATGTGTTCGCCGAGCTGATGGAGGCGGTGAAGGTGTGCTCGCTCGGGCAAATCTCGCGCGCGCTCTATGAGGTCGGCGGCCAGTACCGCCGCAACGTCTAGCGCCCGAGCGCGAGGCCGCGCACGTCGATGTCGGGAGTGCGACCCGCGATCAGGTCGGCGATCACGCGGCCGGAACCGCAGGCCATCGTCCAGCCCAACGTGCCGTGGCCGGTATTGAGCCACAGGTTGCGCAGCGGCGAGGGGCCGACGAACGGCGTGCCATCAGGCGTCATCGGGCGCAGTCCCGACCAGAACTCGGCTTGCGAATAGTCCCCACCCGCCGGAAACAGGCTGCGGGCGGACAGCTCGAGCGTGGCGCGACGCCTGGCATGCAAGCGGTTGTTGTAGCCGGACAGTTCCGCGGTGCCGCCCACGCGAATGCGATTCCCGAGGCGCGTGATCGCGATCTTGTAGCTCTCGTCCATCACGGTTGACTGCGGTGCCTTGCTGTCGTCGGCGACCGGCACCGTGAGTGAGTAACCCTTCACCGGGTAGACCGGCAGGCCGAAGCCGAGCTGGCGCGCTACCGGCGTCGAGTAGCTGCCGAGCGCGAGCACATAGGCATCAGCCGTGACGCGTCCGGCGTCGGTCTGCACTGCCTCTATGCGATCGCCCGCGCGCTCCACGGCAACGATGTTCACGCCGCAGCGAATCCTGGCGCCTTGCTCCCGCGCCAGCGCCGCGAGCCGGCGCGTGAACAGGTGGCAATCGCCGGTCTCGTCGTCGGGCAGGCGCAGGCCACCGGCGATCAGACCCTCGACGTCGGCGAGCCCGGGCTCGGCGGCGATGCAGCCCTTCGCATCGAGTACTTCATAGGGCACGCCCAGCCTGGCGAGAACGGCGATATCGCCGGCCGCGCCGTCCACCTGCGAGCGGGTGCGAAACAGCTGCAGCGTGCCGCGCATGCGTTCGTCGTAGCGGATGCCGGTCTCGGCGCGCAGGTCGCGCAGCACGTCGCGGCTGTACTCGGCGATCGGCACCATGCGGCTCTTGTTGAGGTCATAACGCGCCGCCGTGCAATTGCGCAGCATGCGCAGGATCCACAGGTACATCTCGGGATCGACCCCCGGGCGTATCACCAGTGGCGCGTGGCGCTGGAACAGCCATTTGATTGCCTTCACCGGCATGCCGGGGCCGGCCCAAGGCGAGGCGTAGCCGGGCGAGATCTCCCCGGCGTTCGCGAAGCTGGTCTCGAGGGCGACATCGGGCTGTCGCTCGATGACCTCCACCTGCAGGCCCGCGCGCGTGAGAAACCACGCGGCGGTGACGCCTATCACGCCGCCTCCCAGAACCGCTACGCGCATGTCGGCCCCCGCAAATCATTGCAACCCGGCGCGGTCATGCCGCGCTCGACAGATCGGGTTCGCCGAGCGCGGCGAGGATGTCCTGGCGCGCCCGGTCGCGCAGTGTCGAACTCGCCTGGTCATCCCCGCCTTGTGCCACCGGCAGCGGCGGCAGGAACTGGACTTCGAGCCGTGCGGGCAGCAGCCGGGGGAGCTTTGCGGGCAAAGCGTCGCGCGTACCGCGAATGACACAGGGTACGACCGGGCAGCCGGCCCGCGCCGCGGTCATGAACGCACCGCTATGGAATTTGAGCAGGCCTGGCTGGTGCGCGAACGTCCCCTCGGGGAAGAACACGAAAGAGTGCCCGTTGCCGGCGCTGCGCACGACGCGACGCGCGTCGCTCGCACCCTTGTGACGGTCGAAGCGCTCGACCAGCTCCGAGCCGATGCGCGCCAGCAGCAGCCCTGCGAGTGGCACCCGCGACACTTCGCGCTTGATGACGAAGCCGAAGCGCGGCGGCAGGGCGGCCATCAGCACGAACCCATCGAGATAGCTGGCGTGATTGGCAACGACCACACACTGCCCGTCCGGCAGGTAATCGGGGTGCACGATGTCGAGGCGCATGCCGGCGAGCCACAGCCACGCGCGGGCGATGTGGTGCGCCGTGTTGCGGCGCAGGTGCAGCGTTGGCAGCAGTACTGCCCCCAGCAGCGCGAGCAGCCCCAGCGGGACGAACACCAAGAGCGCATACAGCGTGTAAAGCCAGTTGAACGGCGGGGGCAGGCGCAGGGCGCGGGACATGTGTGCGGTATTACTCCAGCGGCAGAAAGACGGTGTGAACTGGTTCTCTTTATGTTAATGCTTGCCGGCATATGTGAAGGTGATCACGCCTACCCCGGGACGGGTTCCCCAAACTCGCTCCAAATGGCACGCCCTGCGACTGCAAACGAACTGCGTAAACCGGCCGGTGAAACCGACCCGGCGGTGACCCGCTTCATTGACGCCGTGTGGATGGAACGCGGCCTGTCCTCGAATACGCTTGCAGCCTATCGCGCCGATCTTACCGCGCTGTCGCGCTGGCTGGCCGAGCATGGCCGCGAGATCACGCACACGACCCGGTCCGACCTGATGGATTTTATCGCGTTTCGCGTCAAGGCCGGCGCCCGGCCGCGATCGACGGCGCGCCAGCTGTCGTCGTTCCGCCGCTTCTTCCGTCACCTCGTCCGCGAGGGCACGCTGCGGGAAGACCCGACCGCGCAGATCGCGATGCCGAAAATCGGCCGCTCGCTGCCTCGTTCGCTGAGCGAGGAGGAAGTCGAATCGCTGCTGAACGCACCCGCGATCGCCGATCCGCTCGGCAACCGCGATCGCGCCATGCTGGAGGTGCTGTACGCCACCGGCCTGCGCGTCTCGGAACTGGTGAGCCTGCGGCACAGCCAGGTGAACCTGAACCAGGGCGTGCTGCGTATCGTCGGCAAGGGCAACCGCGAGCGGCTCATTCCGCTCGGCGAGGAGGCCGTGCGCTGGCTCAACGAATTCGTGCGCGGGCCGCGCAACGAGATCCTGCTCGATCGCACCACCGACTACCTGTTCCCGACCCGGCGCGGCGATCGCATGACGCGCCAGGCCTTCTGGCACATCATCAAGCGTTATGCGCGCAAGGCGGGCGTCGAGCGTGACCTGTCGCCGCACACGCTGCGCCACGCGTTCGCGACCCATCTGCTCAACCATGGAGCGGACCTGCGCGTCGTGCAGATGCTGCTCGGGCACTCCGACCTGTCGACGACGCAGATCTACACGCACGTCGCACGCGAGCGCATGAAGGAATTGCACGCGCAGCACCATCCACGGGGCTGACGGGCTGCTAAACTCGCCGCCTGCGCCCCCGGGCGCCGCCGAACCATTCCGGCCCGTGCGGGTCCAAGAGGCCATCATGCTGCGACCGAAGACCGTTTTCCTGCTGCTTGCCCTGGGCTGCGCCTCGATCGGTGCCCACGCCGATCCGCGCGTCGATATCGCGAAGAAGTTCCCCGGCGCCACCGCGGAGGACCTTGCTCCATCACAGATTCCGGGCATGTACGAGCTGCGTCGCGGTGGCGATGTCGTGTATGTGACGCCTGATGGCCGCTACGCACTGATGGGCGACCTCTACGACCTGCGCGACAACAGCAATGTCACCGAGAACCGCCGTCGCGCGCTGCGTATCGCGCTGCTGGAAAAGGTGCCAGACAGGCAGGCGCTGGTTTTCTCGCCCAAGGATCCGAAGTATTCGATCGATGTGTTCACCGACATCGATTGCGGCTATTGCCGCAAGCTGCACAGCCAGATCGCCGAATACAACAAGCTCGGGGTGCGCGTGCGCTACCTGTTCTATCCGCGCAACGGGCCCAACACGGAATCCTGGAAAAAGGCGGAGAACGTTTGGTGTTCGCCCGACCGCAAGGACGCGCTGACGCGCGCCAAGCGCGGGGAGACCGTCAAGGCACCGGCCTGCGGCGCGACGCCGGTCAAGCAGCAGTACGAGCTGGGCGAGGATCTCGGCATATCCGGCACCCCGGCGATCGTGCTCGCCAATGGGGAGCTGCTGCCGGGCTATGTGCCCCCGGCGATGCTGGTCGATCACCTGAAAACCGCGGCGCGCTGAACCGCGCCGCACCGCTCAGCGCTCGAGCAGTGGCTTCTTGCCGGGCTTGCCTTCCCATTCCTTGGCATCCGCCGGGGGCTCGCCCTTTTCGGTGATCACCGGCCATTTGCGCGACAGCTCGGCGTTGATCGCCTTGTATTCGACCTGGTCGTCCGGCAGCTCTTCCTCGGAGAATATCGCCTCCACCGGGCATTCCGGTTCACACAATGTGCAGTCGATGCATTCGTCCGGGTCGATCACCAGGAAATTCGGACCCTCGTGGAAGCAGTCCACCGGACAGACTTCCACGCAGTCCATGTATTTGCACTTGATGCATTGTTCGGTAACGACGAAAGTCATGATCCGTCCTGGGTTTGGGACGGCCATTTTGCCACTTCTGGGCGGCAGCGCGTAGTCAACGGCGCGTCAACGTGACCGGTAGTCGAACGTCGTGTAATGCTGGCGCTCCACTTTCGCGGCGCGATCCCCGAAATAACGCTGCAGCGTGAACGTGATGCTCGGAAACGCGAGATCGTCCCACGGCACCTGCTCCTCGGTCACCATCTTCGACTCGAGGCTTTCCGGCCCGACTCCGAACTGCGGCTCGGCGAGCCGCGCGCGGAAGAACACATGCACCTGGTGGGCGTGCAGCACATGCACGATCGACAGCAGGGAGCCGATCTCGACGCGCGCGAGCGCTTCCTCGTGCGATTCGCGTTCGGCAGCCTGCTGCAACGTTTCATCGTTTTCCATGAAACCCGCGGGTACCGTCCAGTAGCCGCGCCGCGGCTCGATCGCGCGCTTGCACAGCAGTATCCTGCCACCGTCCTCCGGTACGCAGCCCACCACCAGTTTCGGATTCTGGTAATGGATCGTGCCGCAGGCATCACACACGAAGCGTGGCAGGTGATCGCCCGGCGGCACCTTGCGTGCGACCGGCGCGCCGCAGTGGCTGCAGAAATTCATCAGTTCGCAGGCGCCATCGACTGCACGGTGTCGAGGCCTTCGCGAACCGCGCGAGCCCATTGCTTCAGCGCCTGGCGCGCATCGGCCGTATTGGTGACGACGTTGGTGACCTGCAGGTAGCTGCGCTCCATGCCCTGCTTTTCATCGACGACGCGGGCGAGCAGGGTGCCGGTGGCGCCATCGCGGAAATTCGCGACGAGCGTCATGCGTCCCGGGTCGACCGTATAGCTCACGATACGACCCGCCGACTGCATGCTGGTGTCCGGCGCGTTGATGTACAGGTCGACGATCGCCGGCTGGATGTGCAGCGTTGCGGGTCCCGCCTCGGTGACCAGCCGGAACTTGCCGTCCGCGGTGAGCGTCTGCTCGAACACTTTGCGGAACTCCTCGGCGAGCGCCCGCTGTATCTGTTCGGTATCGGCCCGCCGCAGCGGCGAGGTGCCGGGGCGCGGATCCCAGTTGCGGTCGAAGGACACGGCGAGTGGATCGAGCAGGATTTCCTTGTAGCGCGCGAAACTGGCGTCGGACTTGAGGTATACGGCGTCGAAGCGCTTCTGCTGCACGGGTTCGAGCCCCTCCCAGTTCGCCGGATCAGGCGACGTCGTCGCGCAAGCGACCAGCAGCAGGGCCGGGGCGGCGATCGCCCAGCGCGCGCATATGCTGTTCATGGTTCGGGACTCCTGAACGAGGTTGACAGCCGTTCGGAGTATAGATCACGGCGCGAGCGGCGCCGCTGGCGCAGCGGCCGCACGTCGAGCCGCCGTGCGGCCCGACGTGCAGTCCAACCCTACCGCGCCCGGTCCGTGTCGCGATGCTTCGCGTCGAGCGACGTGGAGAAGCGCTCGATCTGCCGCTCCGCCTCGTCTTGCGAGATGCCGTACGCTTCCTGGATCCTGCCGGCCAGCTCCGTGCGACTGCCGGCGATCACGTCGAGGTCGTCGTCGGTGAGCCGGCCCCAGTGCTGCCGGACCTTGCCAGTAAGCTGCTTCCAGTTTCCTTCAATCTGATTCCAGTTCATTGAGATTGTCTCCTCGGGGGTGTCGGGCAATCGCGACCTATCCGCGACGCTGCAGCAACGATGGACGACGGCGGCGGCGAAGGCAGTAGGCGCGACGCCTGTCGCCGCGTAGGTTTCGGGCGAGCGGCGCAGCCACTGTCAGACGCCCCTTACAGGCTCGCGGTTCGTGCGACGACGGCGCACGGGCCGCGGGCCGGATCACAGTGGGCATGGAAATTTGCCACCCGGGCAAATCGAGGAGACTGCCATGAGCAACCCATTGCGAATTGCATTGATCGGCTTGATTGCGGCGGCAGGGCTCGTTGCGTGCAACAGTGCCGAGAGCCCCGAGGAGGTTCGAACCGACATGGCGGAGGCGCGTGCGGACGGCGCCGACGAGGCCGCCGACGCCCGGCGGGATGCTGCCGAGCAGATGCAGGAGAGCGCGGCCGAAAGCGCGGAGGCGTTGAACGAGGTGGCGATCGCGAAGGCCGAGGCCGCGCACAAGGTCGAGATCGAGCGCTGCGAGGGCCTCGCGGGCTCAGCGCAGGAAGTCTGCAAGGAAGCAGCGGACGCGGCTCTCGAAACGGCGAAGCAACAAGCCACGCCCAACGGGCCGCTGCCAATTCGCTGAGTGTCCGGCCGCGGAGGCGCGCGGCGGCCCCGCTGCCCGCGCTCCGGGGCGCGCGCGGGGGTTGGTGCCGGGAGAGGGAATCGAACCCACACTCTGTCGCCAGAACCGGATTTTGAGTCCGGCGCGTCTACCAGTTCCGCCATCCCGGCCGGGAATAGCGGCGAGACTGTGCCAGATCGGCCCGGCGCTGACCAGAAATTGCAGATACCCTGCCGCGGCTGCGACCTTTTTCGCCGCCGGGGCATCCAAGCAGTGTGGCAGGTTTCGGCAGCATCGACCCCGGACAGGAGCAGATCGTGGCGGCCGCGCTTGGCGAGCGCCTCGCGCGCGAGCAACTCTATCTCGCGGTGGCGCCTGCCGTGCATGCGCTCGCCCGGCGCATGGTCTCAAGCGCCGCCGCGGACGACGTCATGCAGGACACGGTCATCGCCATGTTCGAGCACCTCGGCGAGTTTCGCGGCGAATGCGCCTTCGGCTTCTGGGTGCGCCGCATCGCACTGACGCGCTGCCTGATGCATTTGCGCTCGCCATGGCAGCGCGTGCGTGACGCCTGGGGCAACGCCCTTGGAGAGTGCGAGGCCGAGCCCGGCGCTTCGGTCGGCGAACTGCTCGACCTGCAACGTGCCCTCGACGCGCTGCCGGCGATGAGCCGGGCAGTGCTGTGGATGTACGAGGTGGAGGGATTCACGCACGAGGAAATCGCGCGCGCCCTCGGGCGCAGCATCAGCTTCTCGAAATCGCGACTTGCACGTGCCCATGCCCGGTTGCGTGGCGAGGCCCGGCCGGCCGCGGAGAAACCCACATGCAAAGCACTCACCGGCTCCTGACCCTGGCGGCGCTCGACAGCGCGCTGCCGGCACCGTATTCGTTCGCGGAGTTCGAACGGCGCGCCGTCCATGCCCGCGAGGCGGCACGTCGGCGCGAACGACAAGTGGGCGGCGTGGCGCTCGCCAGCGTGGTGCTGTCACTGGTGGCCGGGTCGCTGTTCGTCGGCAGTCGAACACCCGCGCCGCAGGCCGGAGACGCCGGCCCGCGACCTGCGCTGGCGACGGCGCCCACGGCGGCGATGAGCGCCGAGAGCTGGCTCGCCTCGGCACCGCCGGAGCCGGTGGTCGTGCGTGTCGGGACCTACGCGGCCGTGGCTGCGCTCGAGGACCGCATCGCCTTGATCGACGACAGCATGAACGACAGCCGCCTTGCGGGCGATCCGCAGCTGGATCCCGCGCGCCTCGCCCGCGAGCGCATGAGACTGATCGATACGCTGGCCCGCGTGCGCTACGCGCAGGCGGTCGCAAGTTCCCTGAACTGAACCATCACGGAGTAAATCCATGACACGCCCGATCCAGATTCCGGCTCTGCTGCTGATCGCGCTCGCGGGCACGGGCACGTGCGTGGCACAAACGACAGAGACATCCGATCTCGAAGCGAAGCTTGCCGAGGCGCAGCAACGCCTCGAGCAGGCGGCGAAGGAAGTCGCCGAATTGTCGACCCGGCTGAGCGGGCCGCTGATGCGCAACCTGGTCATCGCGAATGAGGGCCTGAACCGGCCGGTCATCGGCGTGCAACTCGACCCGGAGAGCGGCACCGAGGGCGCGCTGGTCACGCACGTGAGCCCCGGTGGGCCAGCCGCGAGTGCCGGGATACGCAGCGGAGACGTGATCGTGGCGGTCGCAGGCGCGAGCATGACCGGCAAAGCGAATGCCGCGCGCGAGGTCACCGGCGCCCTGCGCAAGGCAGTGCCGGACAAGCCCGTGAAGATCAGGGTGGTGCGAGGCGGCAAGGCGCAGGAACTGTCGGTCGTGCCGCGCCCTTTCAGCTATGGCGCGCTGGCGTTCGCGAGTCCGCTGGCAGTGACGACGCCGCTGCCGGCCCTCGCGCCGTTCGCAGCGGGGCAGTTCATGGGCAGCAGCGCGATGCGTGCGGTCTCGGGCCTCGAATTCGTCACGCTCACCCCGGGACTCGGGGAGTACTTCGGCGCCGACAAAGGAGTGCTCGTGGTGCGGACGCCGAAAGACGACGCGCTCGGCCTGCGCGAGGGCGACGTGATCCAGGGCATCGGCGGACGCGAGCCGCAAAGCAGCGCGCACGCGACCCGCATCATCGCGTCCTACCAGCCTGGCGAAAGCGTGCCGATCAAGGTGCTGCGCAAGAAGCAGTCGGTCGCGTTGAGCGCAGCGCTGCCCGAGTAGGCGCACGGGGGCGGCGGGGCGCCTGCTAACATGCCGGCGTGCGCCCCGACGATTTCCGTTTCGACCTCCCGCCCGGGCTGATTGCGCAATCCCCGCTGCCCCGACGCTCCGCAAGCCGCCTGCTCACGCTCGACGGCGCCACGGGTGCGTGGTGCGATACCTGGGTGCGGGACTTGCCGCTGCTGCTCGACGCCGGCGACCTGCTCGTGTTCAACGATACGCGAGTCGTGCCGGCGCGCGTCTTCGGCGTGAAGCCGACCGGCGGCCGCGTCGAGATGCTGCTCGAGCGTTCCGCCGGCGAGACCGCCGCGTGGGTGCAGCTGCGCGCCAGCAAGGGCTTTGCCGACGGCGCGGCCTTCAGGACGGCCGGCGGGCCGGTGCGCGTCCTGCAGCGCGAGGGCGACCTGTGGCTCGTCGAACTGCCCGGGCCGCCGCTCGAATTCTTCGAGGCGCATGGCGAGATACCGTTGCCTCCGTACATCGATCGCGCTGCCGACGCCGCTGATCGCGAGCGTTATCAGGCTGTCTTCGCGCGCGAGCCGGGTGCGGTCGCGGCGCCGACCGCGAGCCTGCACTTCGATGCGGAACTGCTGGCGGCGCTCGAGGCCCGCGGCGTGCAGCGCGCCTTCCTCACGCTGCATGTCGGCGCCGGCACGTTCCAGCCCGTGCGCGCGGCGACGATCGAAGCCCATCGCATGCACGCCGAGCGCGTCGCGGTGCCGCAGTCGGTGTGCGATGGCGTCGCGCGCGCGCGCGAGGCCGGCAGGCGCGTGATCGCGGTCGGCACGACCGTGGCGCGTGCGCTCGAAGCGGCGGCCTCGCAAGGCGCGCTCGCGCCATTCGCCGGCGAGACTCGCATCTTCATCCACCCGGGCCATCGTTTCCGCGTCGTCGATGCGCTGCTGACCAATTTCCACCTGCCCGAATCCACGCTCTTGATGCTGGTCAGCGCCTTCGCCGGCCGCGAGCACGTGCTCGCGGCCTACGCGCATGCCGTCGCGGCGCGCTACCGGTTTTTCAGCTACGGAGACGCGATGTTGGTGACACCCGCGCAAGGTGTGCGCACATGAGCGCGCAGTTCGAATTGCTCGCGACCGACGGCGCGGCGCGGCGCGGGCGACTCACGCTGCGCCACGGCGTCGTCGAGACACCGGCTTTCATGCCTGTCGGTACCTACGGCACGGTCAAGGCAATGACGCCCGAGGAACTCGAGGCGCTGGGCGCGGACATCGTGCTCGGCAATACCTTTCACCTGATGCTGCGTCCGGGCACCGAGGTCGTCGCCGCGCATGGCGGCCTGCACCGGTTCATGCACTGGCGGCGGCCCATACTGACCGACTCGGGCGGTTTCCAGGTGTTCAGTCTTGCGCAGCTGCGCAAGATCACCGAGGAGGGAGTGCGCTTTCGCTCGCCGATCGACGGCAGCGAGGTGCGGCTCACACCGGAGATCTCGATGGACGTGCAGCGCGCACTGCGCTCGGATATCGCGATGGCGTTCGACGATTGCACGGCCTACCCCGCGACACACGCCGAGGCTCGCAGCTCCATGGAGCGTTCGATGCGCTGGGCTGCACGCTGCCGCGACCACTACGCGCGCGCGGGCGAGGTTCCCGGGGCGCTGTTCGGCATTGTGCAGGGAGGCATGCATGCGGACCTCAGGCGCGAGTCGCTCGAGGCGCTGCTCGCGCTCGACCTGCCGGGCCTCGCCATCGGGGGGCTCGCGGTCGGCGAGCCGCAGGAGCAGCGCCTCGCCGTGCTCGATGCGCTCGTGCCGCAGATGCCGGCGCCCTTGCCGCGTTACCTGATGGGGGTCGGGCGTCCGGAAGACATCGTGCAGTCGGTGCTGCGCGGCGTCGATATGTTCGATTGCGTGATGCCGACGCGACACGCCCGCAACGGCAACCTGTTCACGACCGGCGGGGATATCAACATCAGGAACGCAGCGCACCAGCACGACACCGGGCCGATCGATCCGGCCTGTGGTTGCTACACCTGCGCGAACTATTCCCGCGCGTACCTGCGCCACCTGGCACGCTGCAATGAGATCCTGGGTGCGCGCCTCAACACGATCCACAACCTGCACTACTACCTGGATCTCATGAAACGGGTCCGCGCGAGCATCGCGGCAGGGGAGTTCGCGGCCTTCGCCAGGGCGTTCATCGAGGCTCGCAGGGTGCCGGCGCAGGCTATGGCATAATGACAGGCTTTACTGACCCGCTCTCGCAAGAGGTCCCCTCATGAACGCTTTGATTCCGGAAGCCTACGCGCAGGCCGCAGGCGCGTCGCCGGGCGGCTCGTTCGCGCCGCTGCTGATGATGGTCGTCTTCATCGTCATCTTCTATTTCCTGCTGATCCGCCCGCAACAGAAGAAGGCCAAGGAGCACCAGGCGATGCTCGGCCGGATTGCCAGCGGCGATGAAGTCGTCACGGCCGGCGGCATCCTCGGCAAGGTCGTGGAAGTCGGCGATACCATCACCACCGTGGAGATCGCCGACGGCGTGCGTATCAAGGTGCAGAAATTCCAGATCACCTCGCTCGTGCCGAAGGGCACGATCAAGGGCGCCTGAGGAATCCGGATGCTCGAGTTTGCCCGCTGGAAGTACGTGATCGTCGCGACCGTACTGCTCGTATCGATCCTGTTCGCGCTGCCCAACGTGTTCGGTGAGGACCCTGCGTTGCAGGTCGTGCGCAAGGATCGCGCACCGATGGATGTCGCAGCCGAACAGCGCCTCGCGACCTTCCTCGGCGAGCGCAACATCCAGTACAACTCGACGTTCGTCGACACGGGCCGGCTGATGGTCCGCTTTGACAGCGTGCCGATGCAGCTGCAGGCGCGCGATGCGGTCAACGAACAACTGAAGGACGAGTACATCACGGCGCTGTCGTTCGCCTCGCGCGCACCGGCGTGGCTCACGAGGCTCGGCCTGCGCCCGATGCCGCTCGGCCTCGACCTGCGCGGCGGCCTGCACCTGCTGTACCAGGTGGACGTGAACGGGGCGGTAAGCCAGTTGCTCGAGAGCTACGAGCAGGACTTCCGGCGCGTGCTTGGCGAGAAGCAGCTGGCGTTCCTCGACGTCGTGCAGATCACCGCAGGTGCCGAAATCCCGAACGGCGTGCGGGTACTGCTTGCGCCCGGCACCGATGCCGGCGCCGCGCGTACTGCGCTGCGCGATCTGCTGCCGGATCTCGACGTGCAGTCGGTCAACCTGGCGAGCGGACCGGCCGTGCAGGCGGTGCTCACCGCGGCGCAGATCCGCCAGCGGCAGGACTATGCGATCCAGCAGAACCTGACCACGTTGCGCAATCGCGTCAACGAGCTCGGCGTGTCCGAGCCCATCGTGCAGCGGCAGGGCTTCGATCGCATCATCGTGCAGCTCCCGGGCGTGCAGAACTCGGCCGACGTGAAGGACATCCTCGGCAAGGTGGCGACCCTCGAGTTCCGCCTGGTCGATACCCAGGGCAGCATTGCGGAGGCCGTGCAGCGCGGTCGCGCCCCGCTCGGTTCGAAACTCTACCGTGACAAGAACGGCCAGCCGGTGCTGCTCAAGCGCGAACTCATCGTCACCGGCGATCAGCTCACCGACGCGATCACCGCGGCGACGCAGGATGGTCCGGGCGTGTCGGTGAAGCTCGATGCGCGCGGCGGCGCGCAGATGCTGAAGACCACGCAGGCGAACCTGAACAAGCCGATGGCGGTCGTGTTCATCGAGAAGTCGCGCGAGACAGTCGAGGTCGGCGGCAAGACGATCGAGCGCGACGTGACCGACCAGCGCGTGATCAGTGTCGCGACGATCCGCGGCGTGTTCAGCAACCAGTTCCAGATCACCGGCCTCGGGCAGAGCGAGGCACGCGAGCTTGCACTGCTGCTGCGTGCCGGCTCGCTCGCCGCGCCGATCTTCCTGGCCGAGGAGCGCGCGATCGGCCCGAGCCTCGGTGCGCAGAACATCGAGCAGGGCGTCAAGGCGCTGGTCGTCGGCATGCTCGGTGTCTTCATCTTCATGGTGATCTACTACCAGGTGTTCGGCGTGGTCGCCAACCTCGTGCTGCTCGCCAACGTCGTGATGCTGACGGCACTGCTGTCGATGATGGGCGCGGCGCTGTCGCTGCCGGGCATCGCCGGCATCATCCTCACGGTCGGCATGGCGGTCGACGCCAACGTACTGATCTACGAGCGCATCCGCGAGGAGCAGCGCAACGGCGTGTCGCCGCAGACCGCGATCCGTGCAGGCTTCGAGAAGGCGTTCTCGGCAATCGCCGACTCGAACGTCACGACGCTGGTCGCCGGCCTCGTGCTGTGGGTGTTCGGCACCGGCGCGATCCGCGGCTTCGCGGTCGTGCTGTCGCTCGGCATCGTGACTTCGATGTTCACGGCGCTGATGGGCAGCCGCGCGCTGCTGACCCTGATGTACGGCGGCCGCGCGAAGATCGGCAAGCTCGCAATCGGCTGAACGTACGACGCAAGGACCGACACATGGAGTTTTTCCACAAGGCAACCAAGATCCCGTTCATGGGCGTGCGCAAGGTGTCGTACGGGTTGTCCATCGTCATGATGCTGGGCAGTTTCGCCGCTATATTCGCGATGGGCCTGAACCTCGCGATCGACTTCACCGGCGGCGTGGCGGTCGAGGCGGCGCTGCCGTCGGCGGCCAACGTCGACGCGATCCGCGGCAAGCTCGAGGAAGCGGGCTTCCATGAACCGCAGGTCGGCATCTTCGGTTCCTCGCGCGAGGTGTCGATACGCCTGCCACCCGACAATACCCAGTCGGTCGCGGAGATCCGCGTGCGCGTCGAGGAGGCCCTGCTCGCCGTCGAGCCCGGCGCCGAAGTGCGCAACCTTGCGGTGGTCGGGCCGCAGGTTGGCGATGAGCTGCGCACTAGCGCGATCTGGGCGCTCACGTTCACGCTGATCCTGATCTTCATCTACATCGCTTTTCGCTTCCATACGTGGCGATTGTCGGCCGGCGCCATCGTCGCGGTGATGCACGACCCGATCCTGGTGCTCGGCATCTTCGCGATCACGCAGACGCCGTTCGACCTCGCGGTGGTGGCGGCGATCCTCGCGGTGGTCGGTTATTCTCTGAACGACACGGTCGTGATCTTCGACCGTATCCGCGAGCGCTTCGAGCACAACCGGCGCCAGCCGCCGCAGATCGTGCTCGACCAGGCCATCAACCAGACCCTGTCCCGCACGATCATGACCAAGGTCGTGACCCTGATCGTGGTGTTCGCGTTGCTGTTCCTTGGCGGACCGGTGCTGCGCGGCTTCTCCGAGGCGCTGACGATCGGCATCCTGGCGGGTACCTACTCGTCGATCTACATCTCCTCCGCGATCGCGCTCGACCTCGGGCTCACGGCGGAACACGTATTCCCGAGCATCAAGAAGACCGCGGCGGACGACATGCCCTGAATGCGGCCCCAGGGATGACGTCCGAGACCCTATGTGCCTATGATGCGCCAGCGATCGGACAATAACGGGGTTGGCTAATGAAATGGCGCACGAAGTCGGTCGATCAGGTCCAGGATGAATACAATCGCGGCGAGCTGAAGCGCACGCTCAGCCGCTGGCATCTCGTGCTGCTGGGCATCGGCTGCATCATCGGCGCCGGCATTTTCGTACGCACGGGCAACGCTGCCGCGCTGCATGCGGGCCCGGCCGTGATGATCTCCTTCGTGATCGCAGGCATCGTCTGCGCCTTCGCCGGCCTGTGCTATGCCGAGCTCGCCTCGATGCTGCCGGTCTCCGGGTCCGCCTATACCTACACCTACACGACGATCGGCGAGTTCGGCGCGTGGGTCATGGGCGCGCTGCTGTTGCTCGAGTACGGTCTTGCGGCCTCGGTCGTCGCGGTCGGCTGGTCCGGCTATGCGATGAGCCTGCTGAACGACATCGGATTCGGCATTCCAGCCGAGTACACGCAGGCCATGGGCAAACTCGTGATCGCGCATGCGACCAGCTTCGGCATCAGTGATCCGCTCGTGAGCCTCAATGGCGTCACGGCGCGACTCGCCGACGGCTCGCTCGTGCAATTCCTGTCCTCGGGCAGCGCGCAGCTGCCGGGCCTGCACCAGTCGGCACTTGCGATCTATGACGTGCTGGGCGGCAGCGCCGGCAGCGGCTACACGCTGACCAATGCCGCCGACATCCATCTCTCGCAAGACACCCAGGCAGTGCTGGCGGGCGCCGTCAAGGTGATCGACTCGGCGAGCGGCCATCTGCGCGACCTGGCGGCCGGGACGCAGGTCCTCGCGCCGGCCGGCTCGATCGTGCAGCTGCCAGCCGGGGCGGTCGTGCCGATCGCGGCGAGTGCCGTCGTGACCTCGCTGTTCAACCTGCCCGCAGTGGCCATCGTGATCGCGGTCACGGCGCTGCTCGTGATCGGTGTTTCCGAGTCGGCCACCGTGAACAACATCATCGTCGCGATCAAGGTCGCGGTGATCCTCGCCTTCATCGCGGTCGGCGTGTTCTACGTGGACAGTGCCAACTGGCGGCCGTTCATCCCCGAAGCGACCGGCGTTCCCTTCGAGTTCGGCTGGAGCGGCGTGATGCGCGCGGCGACGATCGTGTTCTTCGCGTACATCGGCTTCGAGGCGGTGTCGACCGCGGGACAGGAGGCGAAGGATCCGCGCCGCGACATGCCGTTCGGCATCCTCGGCTCGCTGATCATCTGCACGTTGCTGTACATGGCGACTTCGGCCGTGCTCACCGGGGTCATTTCCTACACCAAGCTCAACGTCGCGGCGCCGGTGGCGGTCGCGGCCGACACCTTCGGTCCGCAGTGGGGCTGGCTCGTGAAGGCAATCAAGATAGGTGCGATCGCGGGCCTCTCCTCGGTGATCCTCGTGCTGATGTTCGGGCAGACGCGCGTCTTCTACACGATGTCGCGCGATGGATTGCTGCCGCGTGCGCTTGCGAAGGTACACCCGCGCTACAAGACGCCATGGATCAACACGTTGATCGTCGGCGTGGTGGTCGCAGTAGCCGCCGCGGTCTTCGACATCAACACGCTCGGCGACCTGACTTCGATCGGCACGCTTGCCGCGTTCGCGATCGTGTGCCTCGCCGTCATGTGGCTGCGTCGTGCGCGGCCCGATCTGCCGAGGCAGTTCAGAGTGCCCTTCTATCCCCTGACACCGGTCCTCGGCATCCTCTCCTGCCTGTTCCTGATCACCCAGGTCGAGTCGCGCGTGCTGCACTTCTTCATCTGGTTCCTCGCGGGCTCGGTGGTTGTTTACTTCCTGTACGGGTATTGGGCGAGCCCGATGCGCCCGCGCGCTGGCGCGCGCGAGGGCGGCTGAGGGCTCAGGGCTGAGAGCCTGGAGCCAGAGGTCAGGGTTTGCGTAGCGGTGCGGGGACGTGGGGGGCGAGGAGTTCGAGCAGCGCCTCGTAGACGCGCGGCGTGCCGGCGACCACGTGGGGTGAAAGGTCGTACGGCTCGCCTGTCATCGTGCCGATGCGGCCGCCCGCCTCCTGGATCAGCAGCGCGCCCGCCGCCGTATCCCACGGGCTGAGCCCGAATTCCCAGAAGCCGTCGACGCGTCCCGCTGCGACATAGGCGAGGTCGAGCGCCGCGGCGCCCGGGCGACGCACGCCGGCCGCCGCGGCCATGACTGCTTTCAGTTGCGCCAGATAGGCGTCGGCGCAGTCCAGGTTGGCGCGGAACGGAAAACCGGTGGCGATCAGCGAGCCTTCGATGTCGAGGCGATTGCTGACGCGGATGCGGCGGTTCTCGAGTCGTGCACCTTCGCCGCGGCTCGCCGAGAAGATCTCCTGGCGCATCGGGTCATAGATCACCGCGTGCTCGAGCCGGCCGCGATGCTGGCAGGCGATCGAAACGGCGAAGTTGGGAAAGCCGTGGATGTAATTGGTGGTGCCGTCGAGCGGGTCGATGATCCACACGGTCTCCGATTCGCCGGTCTGGCCGCTTTCCTCGGCCAGGAAAGCATGCTGCGGATACGCCTTGGAGATGATGCCGATGATCTCCTGCTCGGCGGCGCGGTCGACTTCGGTGGCGAAATCGTTGCGGCCCTTGGATGTCACCTGGATGCTGTCGAGCCGGTTCATGCTGCGAACGATGACTTCGCCGGCCCGGCGTGCGGCGCGGACGGCAATATTGACGGCTGGTTGCATGTTGGTCGAGGCTCGACGGGGAAGGCATTTACAATACCACGATGCGCGTGGCGGACATCAGGTTCGTGCTGGTCGGAACCCAGCATCCCGGCAACATCGGTGCGGTGGCGCGCGCGATGAAGAATATGGCGCTCGAGCGGCTGGTGCTGGTGCGGCCACGCGAATTCCCGCATCCGGAGGCGCTGTCGCGCGCCTCGGGCGCCGATGACGTGCTGGCAAGCGCCCGCGTCGTCGGCAGCCTTGCCGAGGCGATCGGCGATTGCGGCTATGTCGTCGCCACGACCGCGCGCGAGCGCGAGCACAACCACCGCGTGATCGACGTGCGCGATGGCGCGGTACGCATCAATGCCGAGGCGGCGCGCGGCCCGGTCGCGGTGCTGTTCGGCGCCGAGCGCGCCGGCCTTTCGAACGAGGAAATCGATGCGGCGCACGCGCTGCTGCGCATCCCGGCGAATCCCGCCTACACCTCGCTCAACATCGCCATGGCCGCGCAGCTGATCGCCTACGAGATCTACCGCGCGCAGGGCGCACGCATCGAGGCGCCGCCGCGCGGCGCCGTGCCGCTGGCCACGCCCGCGGAAATGGAGCGTCTCTACGAGCATCTCGGCCAGGTGCTGGGCGAGATCGGCTTCCGCGATCGCACGACGAGCGGCACCAACCTGATGCAGCGCCTGCGTCGACTGTTCCAGCGCGCCGAGCCCGACCAGAACGAGGCGAACATCCTGCGCGGCATCCTGGCGTCGGTGCAGGGCAAGCGGCGCGTGGCGGGCAGCAAATGCCCGCCGCGCGCGCCTTGAGGGCGCATGGGCGGCTTGCCGGTCTATCTCGATAACGCGGCGACCACCGCTGTCGACCCGCGCGTCGCGTCGGCCATGGCCGAGTGCCTCACCGCCGACGGCACATACGGCAATCCGTCCTCGTCGCACGCCTACGGTCGCGAGGCGGCGCGGCGCGTCGAAATGGCGCGGCTCGAAGTCGCGGCGATCATCGGCGCGGAGCCGGGTTGCATCGTGTTCACCTCCGGGGCCACTGAAGCCGCCAATCTCGCGCTGCTCGGCACGGCGCGCGCGAATGCGGACCGGCGCAAACACCTGGTCAGCTCGCGCACCGAACACCGCGCGACGCTCGATCCGATCCGCCAGCTCGAGAAGGAAGGCTTTGCGGTCACCTGGCTGACACCGGATAGCGACGGGCGCATCGCCCCGGATGCGGTGCGCGCCGCGTTGCGGCCCGACACCTTGTACGCCTCGATCATGCACGTGAACAACGAGACCGGCGTGGTGCAGGATATCGCCGCGATAGGCCGCGCCTGTCGGGAGGCGGGCGTGCTCTATCACTGCGATCTCGCGCAGGGCATCGGCAAGCTGCCGACCGCGGATGTCGCGCGACACGTTGATTTCGGCTCGTTCACGGCCCACAAGATCCACGGGCCGAAGGGCGTCGGTGCGCTGTACGTGGCGGGGCAGGCGAGGCCATGGCTGCGCCCGATCCTGCATGGCGGTGGACAGGAGCGTGGCCTGCGCTCGGGAACCGTTGCGACGCATCAGGTCGTGGGCTTCGGTCGCGCCTGCGCAATCGCGCTGGCCGAAGGCGCGCGCGACGGTGCGCGCATGCGCGAGTTGCGTGCCGCGCTGTGGAGCGCACTCGCCTCGCTGCCGGAGGTACTGTTGAACAGCCCGCTCGACGACGGGTCGCCGGCGATCCTCAACGTCTCGTTCCCGGGCGTCGAGGGCGAGAGCCTTGTCACCGGGCTCGCCGACCTCGCGGTGTCGACCGGCTCGGCCTGCAATTCGGCGAGCGGCGAGCCTTCCTATGTCCTGCGCGCGCTCGGTCGCGACACCGGACTTGCGCAGGCCTCGCTGCGTTTCAGCCTGGGCCGCCTGACCACGATGCTGGACATCGAACGCGCCAGCGAGGCCGTGCGGCGCGAAGTGACGCGGCTGCGGGCCGTGGCGCCGTGAACGCCGCGGATCCGCTCTCGCCGTTCACCCGGGCCTCGTTCGCGTCCCTCGCGCGGGCCGGGTGCTTTGCCGACCCCGACGGGGTGGCCAGCGGCGAGGCGGGCAGCAGGGAATCCGGGACCCACGTGCGCTTCCACCTGCGTCTCGCCGGGCAAACGGTCGCAGAGGCCCGTTTCCAGGCCTACGGCTGCCCGCACACCCTCGCGGTGGCGAACTGGCTGGCCGGCGAGGTGGCCGGCCGCCGGCGCGAGGCGCTCGTGCCCGGAACGCCCGCGGACTGGGCGGCCCGTTTCGAGGTCCCGGTGGCGAAACTCGGCCGTTTGCTGGTGATCGAGGATGCGCTGCGGGCCTGCCTCGAAGCCTGGCCGAAGGCGGTACAATGACCACCATGAGCATTCAACTGACACCCGCGGCGGCGGAGCGCGTTGCGAGCTTCCTTGCGGCCCGTGGCAAGGGTATCGGGTTGCGGCTCGGGGTACGCAAGACCGGCTGTTCGGGGTTTGCCTATGTGGTCAATTACGCCGACGAACAGCAGGCCGACGACCGGGTTTTCGAGCATCGGGGCGTCAAGGTCTTCGTCGACCCGGAGAGCCTGCCGCTGGTCGAGGGCACGACCGTGGATTTCGTCAAACAGGGGCTCAACGAGGCGTTCCGCTTCTCGAACCCCAATATCAAGGGTGAATGCGGCTGCGGCGAGAGCTTTAGCGTGTAAACTTGAGGGTTTGCAGGCTCAAAGTGAGGATTTCGCATGGCGCTCGAGCGCACCCTGTCAATCGTCAAGCCCGACGGCGTAACGCGTAACCTGATCGGCGAAGTCGTTCGCCGGTTCGAAAAGTCCGGCCTCAAGGTGGTCGCCAGCCGCATGCTGCGCCTCACCAAAGAGCAGGCCGAGGGCTTCTACGCGGTGCACCGCGAGCGCCCGTTCTTCAACGACCTCGTGCGCTACATGACCTCGGGTCCCGTGGTCGTGCAGGTGCTCGAGGGCGACAACGCCGTCGCCAGGAACCGCGAGGTGATGGGCGCCACCGATCCGAAGAAGGCCGCCGCCGGCACGATCCGCGCCGATCTCGCCGAGAGCATCGAGGCGAACACGGTGCATGGGTCGGATTCCGCGGAGAACGCGGCGATCGAGATCGCCTACTTCTTCAAGGATTCGGACATCTGTCCGCGGGGCTGAGAGAACAGCGTACAGCAGACAGCGGACAGCCAGAATCGCTATGTCAGTCGAGATTGCCGGTCGCGAGCGCGTGAATCTGCTCGGGCTCGAGAGAGCCGGGCTGGAAGCGTTCGTCGGCACGCTCGGCAGCAAACCGTTTCGCGCCCGCCAGTTGATGCAGTGGATGTATGGCCGCGGCGAGTCGCGCTTCGAGGCCATGACCGACCTTGCCAGGGACTTCCGCGTGCTGCTCGCCGGGCGCGCGCAGATACGCCCGCCCGAGATCGTCACTGCGCAGCGCTCGAGCGACGGCACGCGCAAATGGCTGCTGCGCGCCGATTCGGTCCAGGCGATCGAGATGGTGTACATCCCCGAGGAGAGTCGCGGGACACTGTGCATTTCCTCGCAGGTCGGCTGCGCGCTCGACTGCTCGTTCTGCTCGACCGCGCAGCAGGGCTTCAATCGCAACCTCACGACGGCCGAGATCGTCGGCCAGGTGTGGCTCGCCGAGCGCGAACTGGCGCGCGAGTACGTGCCCGCGCCGGGGGACTCGCCCGGGCACAGGGCGATCACCAATGTGGTGCTGATGGGCATGGGCGAGCCACTCGCGAACTTCCGGAACGTCGTGCCGGCGCTCAGGATCTTCACCGACGACTTTGGTTTCGATATCTCGCGCCGGCGGGTGACACTGTCGACCTCGGGCCTCGTGCCGCAGATCTACAAGCTCGCCGAGGAAGTGAACGTCGCGCTCGCCGTCTCGCTGCATGCGCCGACCGATGAGTTGCGCAGCACCCTCGTGCCGATCAACCGCAAGCACCCGATCGCGGAACTGCTCGAGGCGTGCTGGCACTACATCGATGAGCAGAACGGCCGCAGCGTCACCTTCGAATACGTGATGCTCGACGGCGTGAACGACCAGCCGGAACATGCACGCGCGCTGGTGCGCCTGCTGCGGGGCCGGCCGGCGAAACTCAACCTGATTCCGTTCAATCCGTTTCCCGGCACGCTGTACCGCCGTTCGTCCACGGCGGCGATCCTGCGCTTTCGCGACGAGTTGCTCTCGCAAGGGGTACTCGCGACCATCCGCCGCACGCGCGGCGAGGACATCGACGCGGCCTGCGGCCAGCTCGCCGGTCGCGTCAACGACCGCACGACCGTGCGGCTCGGCAACAAACTGATCGGTGTGGCGGTACAGTCATGACGGCATTGCGCGCGACCGCTGGTGTGACGATTGTGCTCGCGACGCTGCTGCTCACGGGCTGCACGACGACCCACAGCGGACCGCAGACCTCGGATTCGAGCGCCGCCGAATACAACGTGCAGCTCGGCTACGCCTATCTGCGCCAGGGCAACCTGCCGATCGCCAAGGAGAAGCTCGAGCGTGCCGCGGAGCAGGACCCCGCCAACCCCGCGGTGCACAGCGCGCTCGGACTGTTGTACGAGCGCCTGGGGGATATCAAGGCGGCGGACAGGCACTACGCAACCGCCCTGCGACTTGCGCCCGGCGATCCCGAGATCGAGAACAATTACGCGATCTACCTGTGCCGCAATGGCCGCGTTGCCGAGGGCGTGAAGCGTTTCGAGCAGGCTGCGCGCAATCCCCTGTACCGCACGCCCGAGGCCGCCTATACGAACGCCGGCGTGTGCCAGCGCGGCGCCGGACTCAGCGCCGAGGCCGAGACCAGTTTCCGGCGCGCGCTGCAGGTGCGACCCAACTATGCCGAGGCGGCGTACCAACTCGGCGACCTGCGCCTGCAGCAGGGCGCGACTGATGCGGCACGCACCGACGTCGACGGCTACCTCAACAGCTTCCGTGCGACGCCGGAACTGCTGCTGCTGCGAGTGCGCATCGCGCGCGCGAGCGGCGACCGCGTTGCCGAGGAGAAGTTCTCGCGCATGCTGCGCATCGATTTTCCGGACTCCGAGCAGACACGCGCGCTCGGTACCTTGACGCGCAATCCCGGATGACCGAGCCCGAAGGCACGAGATCGGAGCCGGGAGTCGGCGCGCAGCTGCGTGCCGCACGCGAGCGCACCGGCTTGTCCACGCTGCAGGCTGCCGCCAAGCTGCACCTCGATCCACGCTTCGTCGAAGCGCTCGAAGCCGAGGAGTTTGCCGTGCTCGGCGCACCGGTTTATGTGCGCGGGCATCTGCGTCGTTACTCCGAACTCGTGAATGCGCCCGCCGACGCACTCGTCGAGCGCTATGCCGCGAGCCTGGAAGTCGTGCCGCCGCCCGAATTGCAGCCGATGCGACACGCCGAGACGATCCGGCCGTCACGGCAGCTCGCCGGTCCGCTCATTGCAGTCATCGTCGCCGCCGCGGTGATTGCCGGCATCTGGCTCGCACTCAAGGGCCTGCCCACTGCGTCGTTGCCGCGCGAATCCACCCCGCCGGCGCCAGCCAGCCCCGCACCCGTCGACGTGCCAGCGGCCGATCCCGGCGCGGCGGACGGACCTGGGCCGTTGCCTCTCGCCGCCGCGACGGACGGCGAGGCACAGGCGCCGGCTGCATCCGCGGGGGCCGCGACGCGCCTGCGCGTCGCTTACACCGCCGAGTGCTGGACCGAGATCCATGACGCGCGCAACCAGCGTCTCTACTACGGCCTCGGACAGCCGGACGGCGTCGTCTCGGTGCAGGGCACCGCGCCGCTGCGCGTGCTGCTTGGATTTGCCGACGCCGCGACCGTGGAGATCGACGGCCGCGTCATGGCGATCCCGGCCGAAGCGCGCACCGGCCGCCGCGCGAACTTCGTGATCACTTCGGGCGGCACCATGGCGACGCTGCCATGAGCGGCGGCATCCAGCCGATACGTGGCATGAACGACGTGCTGCCGGCCGAGATCGGCCTGTGGCAGCACCTCGAGGCGGCGCTGCGCGAACTGGCGGCGGCGTACGGCTACGAGGAAATTCGCGTGCCCGTCGTCGAGCACACCGAGCTGTTCAAGCGCTCGATCGGCGAGTTCACCGACATCGTCGAGAAGGAGATGTACACTTTCAGCGACCAGGGCGGCGACAGCCTCACGCTGCGACCGGAGGCGACAGCCGGCATTGCTCGCGCGGCGATCTCGAACGGCATGCTGCGCGGCCAGAAGCACAAGCTCTGGTGCATCGGGCCGATGTTCCGGCACGAGCGACCGCAGAAGGGCCGCTATCGCCAGTTCCATCAGTTCGACGTCGAGGCGATCGGCTTCGAAGGCCCCGACGTCGACGCCGAGCTGATCGTGATGATGGCGCGGCTGTGGCGCGTGCTGGGCCTGACGCGCGTGCGGCTGAAGCTGAATTCGCTCGGCACGCCCGAATCGCGTGCGGCGTACCGCGACAAGCTGGTGCAGTACTTTCGCGGCCACGAGCAGGCGCTCGACGCCGACAGCCGCCGTCGCCTCGGCGGCAATCCGCTGCGCATCCTCGACAGCAAGAATCCGGACATGCAGGCGCTCATCGCCGGCGCGCCGCTGATCGTCGACCATCTTGATGCCGCCTCGAGCGAGCATTTCGGGGCGTTGCAGGCCGCACTGCGCGCGGCCGGGGTCGACTTCAGCATCGACCCGCGGCTGGTGCGCGGCCTCGATTACTATTCGCGCACGGTGTTCGAATGGACCACCGACGCGCTCGGCTCGCAGGACGCCGTGTGCTCGGGCGGCCGCTACGACGGCCTGATCGCGCATCTCGGTGGCGAGCCGACGCCTGCGATCGGCTTCGCGATGGGTATCGAGCGCGTCGTCGAGCTGTTGCGCCAGGCGGGCACGGTGCCCGCCGCGCATATGCCCGACGTCTATATCGTGGCCCAGGGCACGCGTGCGGTCAGCGCCGGGCTTGCGCTCGCCGAGCGGCTGCGCGACGAGTTGCCGCGGCGGCGCATCGCGTTCGGGGCGGGCGGCGGCAACTTCAAGGCACAGTTCCGTCGCGCCGATCGCAGCGGCGCCCGTCTCGCGCTGGTGATCGGCGACAGCGAGCTCGAGCGCGGCGTGGTGGCGGTGAAGAATCTTCGCGGTGAGGCGAACCAGATCGAATGCCCGATGTCCGAGGTTGGCACCCGGCTCGAGGCGGCATTGAAGGAGTAGTCGGTGGACGAATACATGTCGGAGAGCGAGCAGTGGGAGCTCGTCAAACGCTGGGTGCGCGAGAACGCCATCTGGATCGTCGGCGGCGTCGCCCTTGGCGTGGCGGGCCTTGCCGGCTGGCGGATATGGGAGGAGCGCGTGGAGCGCCTGGCGATCGCCGCGAGCGAGCGCTACGAGCAGGCGCTCGATGCATTTGCCCGCGAAGACCGCGCGCGCGGCTTCACGATCGTCGATGAACTGCGGCGCGACCAGGCCGCCTCGCCATATGCGGATCAGGCCGACCTGCTCGCGGCCCGTATCCACGTCGACCTGCGTGAATACGACAAGGCCGTCGAGCGCCTGCAGCGCGTGATGAACAGTTCGGGCGACGAGGAATTGCGCCACGTGGCGCGCGGGCGCCTCGCGCGCGTGCACCTGCAGCGCGGCAAGCCCGATGAGGCGCTTGCGGTGCTGCCTGCCAGCGATGGCGGGGCATTCGGCGCCCGCTACGACGAGCTCCGCGGGGATGCGCTGCTTGCCAAGGGCGATGCGGCCGCGGCGCTCGCCGCTTATCAGGCCGCGCGCGCCGGAGTCTCCACGGGTGGCGTGGATCCCGGCCTGCTCGAGCTGAAGATCAATGCGCTCGCGCCCGCGGAGGCCGCCGCCGGCAGCACGCCCGGGCCTGCGCCGGCAGGGAAGGACGGCTGATGCGCCGCCTCGCATATGCCATTGCGCTGCTCGCGCTGGCGGCCTGCTCGAAGGACAAGGAGGTCAATCCTCCGGCCGAGCTGGTCGATTTCAAGCAGACGCTTGCCGTCGATCGGGTGTGGAATGTCGGCATCGGTGGCGGCGAGCCGGAGCTGCGGCTCGGCCTCGGTGTCACCGTGGTCGACCAGCAAGTGTTCGCCGCCGGTCATGGCGGCGAGGTCGTTGCCGTGGCGCTCGATACCGGCCGCACGCTTTGGCAGGCGAAGACCAAAGCGCGCCTGAGCGGTGGCACGGGTGCCGATGCCACGCTCGTCGCGGTGGGCACCGGCGGTGGCGATGTCATCGCGTTGTCCGCCGCCGATGGCCGGCAACTGTGGCGTGTGGCGGTGCGCGGTGAGGTCCTGTCGGCGCCGCTCGTGACAGGCGCCGCCGTTGTCGTGCGCACGGTCGACGGTCGCCTCGTCGCGCTCGCGCGCGATGACGGCCGCGAGCTGTGGAACATCGAGCAGCAGATTCCGCGCCTCACGTTGCGCGGCACCGCCGCTCCGGAGTTCTCCGGCGATACGGTGGTGTGCGGGTTCGACAACGGCAAGGTCGTCGCCGCCAGCCTGCGCGATGGTTCGGTGATCTGGGAGACGCCGGTGGCGCCGCCGCGCGGCCGCACCGAGCTCGAGCGCCTGAGCGACATCGACGGGAACCTGAGGATAGCCGGCGAGGACGTTTACGCCGTGGGCTTCCAGGGCCGCATCGCGATGCTGGCACTCGATTCCGGGCAGATCTGGTGGTCGCGCGACCTGTCGAGCTATCGCGGCCTCACGCTCGATGAGGACAACCTTTACGTGTCGAGCACCGAGGGCGATGTCATCAGCGCGCAGCGTCGCACGGGCGCGGAGGGCTGGCGGCAGTCGGCGCTCGCATACCGCGGCCTGTCGGCGCCGGCCGTGCTCGGCCGCTACGTCGCGGTCGGGGACTTCGAGGGTTATGTGCACTTTCTCGACAAGTCGAACGGCGAGATCGTCGCCCGCGTCAAGGCGGGCGGTGCGCGCATTTCGGCTCCACCCGTCGTGGCAGGTGACATGTTCATCCTGATCGATGACGATGGCCGCCTGAGCGCGCTGCGCCCGAGAACCTGAAAGCCCATGCCATGCTGCCTGTCGTCGCGCTGGTCGGCCGCCCCAATGTCGGCAAGTCGACCCTTTTCAATGCGCTGACGCGCAGCCGCGACGCACTCGTCGCGGATGTGCCCGGCGTCACGCGCGATCGCCAGTACGGCTACGGCAAGGTGGGGCACGCGCCCTACGTCGTGATCGACACGGGCGGCATCGTCGAGCAGCCCGCAGGCATCGAGGCGCCAATGCGCCTGCAGACCGAACGGGCGGTGGCCGAGGCCGATGTACTCGTGTTCATCGTCGACGCGCGCTCCGGCATCACCCCGCAGGACGAGTTCATCGCGCGACTGCTGCGCCGCGCCGGCAAGCGCGTGGTGCTCGCGGCGAACAAGGCCGAAGGCCTCGATTCCGACGTGGCGACCGCCGAGTTCCACGGGCTCGGCTTCGGCGAGCCGGTACCGCTGTCGGCCGCGCACGGCCAGGGTGCCCGCGAGCTGATCGAGGTCGTGCTCGGCGCGCCGGATGCGGACGCGGAGGATGACGACGGCCGCGTCGATTCCGAGGCACTGGCCGGAAAGGTGCCGGATGCCATCCGGGTGGCGATCATCGGTCGCCCGAACGTCGGCAAGTCGACGCTCGTCAACCGGTTGCTCGGCGAGGAGCGCGTGATCGCGAGCGACATGCCCGGCACGACGCGCGACAGCATCTTCGTGCCCTTCAGTCGCGACGGCCGCGATTTCGAACTCATCGATACCGCGGGCGTGCGCCGGCGCGCGAAGATCGACGATGCGATCGAGCGCGCCAGCGTCTCGAAGACGCTGCAGGCGATATTCGAGGCGCATGTCGTCATCGTCGTGCTCGATGCGCACGAGGGCATCGGCGAGCAGGACGCGAGCGTGCTCGGGCTCGCGCTCGAGCGTGGTCGTGCGCTGCTGATCGCCGTCAACAAGTGGGACAACATCCCCATGGAGCGGCGCGAGGAGATCCGCAGCCAGCTCGCGCTCAAGCTCGATTTTGCAACGTTCGTGCCGCTGCACTTCATTTCGGCGCGCCACGGCACCGGGGTCGGCGAGCTGGCCCAGGCCGTGATCCGCGCCTTCGATGCGGCGATGCGCGAAATGCGCACCCCCGAGCTCACCAAGACGCTCGAGCGCGCCATGGTGCAACACCAGCCGCCGCTGGTGCGCGGGCGGCGCATCAAGCTGCGTTATGCGCACCAGGGCGGGCGCAATCCGCCGCGCATCGTGATCCACGGCAACCAGACGAAGCATGTTCCGGACTCGTACAAGCGCTTTCTCGCCAACGTGTTTCGCGAGACGTTCGACCTGTTCGCCTCGCCGGTGGCGATCGACTTCCGCACCGATGCCAACCCGTTCGATCGCGGTACGCGAAGGCCCGCCGACCGCGCGGCGTCAGGGCGGCGCGGCGCCCGTCGCGGCCGGCAGAAATCACGCCGGATCGACCGAGGTCCGGTTGA
>CADEFJ010000005.1:59443-61533 GCA_902826575.1 uncultured Pseudomonadota bacterium
TCCGGTTGAGCGTGACACCCCAGTGCAGATGGGGTCCGGTGACGCGACCCGTGGCCCCCACCTTGCCGATCGGCTCGCCCGCCGACACCGCCTGGCCCGCCTCCACGTCGATCGCCGACAGATGGCAGTACATCGTGACCAGTCCCTGGCCGTGGTCGATCAGGATCGTGTTGCCGTTGAAGAAGTACTCGCCGGTGTCGAGCACGACACCATCGGCGGGTGCGATGATCGGCGTACCGGTGGGCGCCGCGATGTCCATGCCGGTGTGCGGATTGCGGGGCTCGCCGTTGAAGAAGCGTCGCAGGCCGTATGAACTCGAGCGCGGTCCCGGCACCGGCTGGCGCAGCGCAAGCGTTGCGGGCGGCTCGGGCGACCAGGTCGCGAGTGCGGCGAGAATGCGTTCGCGCTCGGCGCTGGTGCGTGCCAGGTCTTCCTTCGACAGGTTGACCTGGCTCGGCTTCACCACCAGGCGCTGGGTCGAGTACTGCTTGGCGGCGATGTCGAGGCCGATGGCTCGAACGCTGCTGTCGCGCAGCGTGACCCTGAGCTCGACTCTTGCAGGTGCTGCCTGCGACAGCGGCACGCCGACGACCGCGGTCCACCGTCCGGCCTGCGGCACGACCATGGTGCGTACACCATCCAGCGTGGCAACCGGCGCGATCGTGTGCTCGGCGTCAAGCGGACCGATGTCGACCAGCAGTACTCCGCCCGGCACCGCGCTCGCGCGGGGCAGCGCAGGATCCGGCCCGCTGCCTGCGGCAGCCGCGGGGACGATAAGCGCCAGGGCAAGGCAGGCCAGCAGGGTTCGAATCAGGGGTTGCATCATTCCTCCGTCACGCGGGAGCGGAATTCGCCCGACGCCACTCGTGTCACGACCGTATCGCCGACCGAAAGTGTCGCAGCGTCCGTGACGAGCGCATGATCGCTGGCGCGCGTAACGACGGCGAAGCCACGCCGCAGCGTGGCGAGCGGACTCACCGCATCGAGCGTGCGGCTGGCAACGTCGAGCCGGTGGGCGCCGCGCGCCAGTTCGCCGCGCATCGCGAGCGCGAGGCGCGCCTCGAGTTCATCCATGCGCTGCGCGGCCTGCGCGACGCGCACCCTGGGTGAGGCGAGACGCATGCGCTGGCGCAGGCGTCCGAGCGCCGCATCCGCCTCGCGCAACGTGCGGACGGCGCCCGCCTGCAAGCGTTGCTCGAAGCGCGCGAGCGAAGCGAGCCACACGCGCCCGTCCGGCACCGTATGCTGCGCGGCGGCCGAGGGTGTCGGTGCGCGCAGGTCGGCGACGAAATCCGCGATGGTGAAGTCGATCTCGTGGCCGATGCCGGTGACCACCGGCATCGGCATCGCGCGAATCGCGCGCGCCACGCGCTCGTCATTGAAGGCCCACAGGTCTTCGAGCGAGCCGCCGCCGCGCGTGACGATCAGCACGTCGCAGTCCTCGCGCCGCGCGGCGCGTTCGAGCGCGGCCAGGATCCCGGGCACCGCAGCCGCACCCTGCACCGGGGTCGGGTAGATCAGCACCGGGACCGCTGCAAAGCGACGCCCGAGCACATGCAGGATGTCGCGCAGTGCCGCTCCGGTCGGCGAGGTGAGCACACCGATGCGCCGCGGCACCTCGGGCAGCGCGCGCTTGCGCGCCTCGTCGAACAGGCCCTCGGCCGAGAGCCGGTCGCGCAAGCGCTCGAATTCGCGTTGCAGCGCCCCGAGACCTGCCTCCTCCAGGTGTTCGACGATCAGCTGGAAGTCGCCGCGCGGCTCATACAGGCTCACGCGTCCTCGGGCCACGACGGCCGAGCCGTCCTTGGGCGCGAACCTCACCGCGGAGTTCTTCTGCCGGAACATCGCGCAGCGGATCTGTGCGTCGCGATCCTTCAGCGAGAAATACCAGTGGCCCGAGGAGGGCCGCGCAAGGTTCGAGATCTCGCCCTCCACCCAGATGCCCGGCAGCCCCTGTTCGAGCAGCAGGCGCACTTCCCGGTTGAGTCGGCTGACGGTGTAGACGTTGCGTTCGGCGGCCATGGCGTGCGCCATTGTAGCGGTGCCCGGTCGCCTTTACGGGCCAGCGGGGCATGCGTACAATGCGCCGT
>CADEFJ010000006.1:0-2402 GCA_902826575.1 uncultured Pseudomonadota bacterium
AAGGTCAAGGACGAGCTCGCGCGGCTGCCGGGCGTCGGCAACGCTCAGATGTGGGGCTCGGGCGACTATGCGATGCGCATCTGGCTCGACCCTAACAAGGTCGCCGCGCGCGGCCTCACGGCTGGCGACATCGTGAGCGCGGTGCGCGAGCAGAACGTGCAGGTGTCCGCCGGGCAGCTCGGCGCCGAGCCGACGCCGAGCGGCAGCGACTTCCTCGTCTCGATCAACGCCCAGGGCCGCTTGCAGACCGAGGAGGAGTTCGGGCAGATCGTCGTGAAGAGCGGGCCCGACGGCGAGATCGTGCGCCTCGCCGATGTGGCGCGCCTCGAACTCGGCGCCGGCGACTACACGCTGCGCTCGCTGCTCGACAACCAGGATGCCGTCGCGATCGGCATCTTCGAGGCGCCGGGCGCCAACGCGATCGCGGTATCCGATGCCGTGCGCGAGCGCATGGCGGAGCTCTCGAAAGCGTTTCCCTCGGACATGGACTACAGCGTCGTCTACGACCCCACCGTATTCGTGCGCGACTCGATCAAGGCGGTCATCGTCACGCTGCTCGAGGCGGTCGTGCTGGTCGTGCTGGTCGTGATCCTCTTCCTGCAGACCTGGCGCGCGTCGATCATTCCGCTGATCGCCGTGCCGGTGTCGATTGTGGGCACGTTCGCTGCGCTGCACCTGCTCGGCTTCTCGGTGAACACGCTGACGCTGTTCGGCCTGGTGCTCGCCATCGGCATCGTCGTCGATGACGCGATCGTCGTCGTCGAGAATGTCGAACGCAACATCGCCGAGGGCAAGACGCCGCTCGCCGCGGCCCACCAGGCGATGAGCGAAGTGTCGGGGCCGATCATCGCGATCGCGCTCGTCCTGTGCGCGGTGTTCGTGCCGATGTCGTTCCTGGAAGGTGTCACCGGCCAGTTCTACCGCCAGTTCGCGGTCACGATCGCGATCTCGACCGTGATCTCGGCGGTGAACTCGCTGACGCTCTCGCCCGCGCTCGCGGCCCTGCTGCTGCGCCCGCATGATGCGCCGAAGGATGCCCCCTCGCGGCTGATCGACCGGCTGCTCGGCGGAGTGTTCCGGCCGTTCAACCGCTTCTTTGCGGCGAGCGCCACGCGCTACCAGGCCGCGGTGTCGCGCAGCCTGCAGCAGCGCGGCGCGGTGTTCGCGGTGTATGCCGTATTGCTCGTTGCGGCATGGGGCGTGCTGCAGGCCGTGCCCGGCGGGTTCATTCCGACGCAGGACAAGCTCTACCTGATGGGCGGCGTGAAGCTGCCCGAGGGCGCGTCGATCGAGCGCACCGATGCCGTCATCCGGCGCATGAGCGAGATCGCACTGTCGACCGAAGGTGTCGTCAGCGCAGTGGCCTTCCCGGGCCTGAACGCGCTGCAGTTCACCAATACGCCCAACACCGGCGTCGTGTTCTTCGGCCTCGAGCCGTTCGCGACGCGCACGCGCAGTGCCCTCGAGATCAACGCGGAGATCAACGCGAAGGTTGCCGGCATCCAGGAGGCGTTCGCGTTCTCGCTGATGCCGCCGCCGATCCTCGGCATCGGCGCGGGATCCGGCTACTCGCTGTTCATCCAGGATCGCGCCGGGCTCGGCTACGGCGCGCTGCAGAAGGCGGTGTCGCAGTTCTCCGGCGCCGTCGCGCAGACGCCTGGCATGGGATACCCGATCAGCACCTACCAGGCGAACGTGCCGCAGCTCGATGCGCAGGTCGATCGCGTGAAGGCAAAGGCCCAGGGCGTGCCGCTGACCGAGCTGTTCGACACGATGCAGACCTATCTCGGTTCGACCTACGTCAACGACTTCAACCGCTTCGGGCGCACCTGGCAGGTGATCGCGCAGGCCGATGCGTCGTTCCGCGACGATCCGGCCGACATCGCGAACCTGCGCACGCGCAATCTCCTTGGTGAGATGGTGCCGATCGGCAGCGTGGTGACACTGGGCGAGACCTACGGCCCCGATCCGGTAATGCGCTACAACGGCTACCCGGCCGCCGACCTGATGGGCGAAGCCGACCCGCGCATGCTGTCGTCGAGCGAGGCGATGGCCGCCATCACGCAGCTTGCCCCGCAGGTGCTGCCTGACGGCATGACGATGGAGTGGACCGACCTCAGCTTCCAGCAGGCCACCCAGGGCAATGCCGCGCTGGTCGTGTTCCCGCTCGCGGTGCTGCTCGCGTTCCTGGTGCTGGCCGCGCTCTACGAGAGCTGGACACTGCCGCTCGCCGTGATCCTGATCGTGCCGATGACACTGCTCGCGGCGCTCGCCGGCGTGTGGCTCACCGGCGGCGACAACAACGTGTTCGTGCAGGTGGGCCTCGTCGTGCTGATGGGACTCGCGTGCAAGAACGCGATACTGATCGTGGAGTTCGCGCGCGAGCTCGAACTGCAGGGCCG
>CADEFJ010000006.1:2412-61457 GCA_902826575.1 uncultured Pseudomonadota bacterium
TCGGTCGCCTTTATCGCCGGCACGGTCCCACTCGTGCTCTCGCACGGCGCCGGCAGCGAGGTGCGTACCGTCACCGGGATCACGGTGTTCGCCGGCATGCTCGGCGTGACGCTGTTCGGGCTCTTCCTGACCCCCGTGTTTTACGTGGCGCTGCGCAAGCTCGTGGCGCCGCGACTGGAGCTGGCTCATGCGTAAGCAGGGATCGATCCTCGCGCTCGCGATCGTCGCGGCACTCACCGGTTGCGCGGTGGGGCCCGACTATGTGCGCCCCGACATGGCCGTGCCGGCCAGCTTCGCCGGCGCGCAAGGCGGCGCGGCGGATGCGACGACTGGATCGGAAGCGGCGACCGATGTGGTGCTTGCGCCGACGGTGGATCCCGGGTTCTGGCGCGACCTCGGCGATCCGGTGCTCGCGCAGCTCATCGATGCAGCGCTCGAGTCGAACCACGACCTGCGCATCGCGCTCGCGAACTACGATCGCGCCAACGCGCTGCTGCGCGGCACGCGCCTCGACCGTTACCCGACCGTGACGGCGGGCGCCTCGGCGGCCAGCACCCGAGCGAGTGCGGATGAAGCGCCGGGCGTGGCGCGCGAGGAGCGCGACACCGACCGCTACAACGCCGATATCCGCGCCGGCTGGGAGCTCGATGTCTTCGGGCGCGTGCGTCGCTCCGTCGAGGCGCAGCGCGCGGAGCGCGATGCGGCGGCCGGAGACCTCGGCGCCATGCAGGTCGCCATCGTCGGCGAGGTCGCGCGCGGCTACATGGAATTGCGCGGACTGCAGGAGCGGCTGCGTGTCGCGCAGGCGAACGCCACGAACCAGCGCGAGACGCTGGAACTGGTCGAGGCGCGCGTCAACGCGGGGCGCGGCACGGAGTTCGACACCTCGCGCGCCCGGGCGCAGCTCGAAACCACGCTGGCGAGCGTGCCGGCGCTCGAATCCAGTGTCTCGGCCACCATGCACCGGCTCGCGGTGCTGACCGGCCAGACGCCGGAGGCGCTCATATCGCGGCTCGCGAGTGCCGCGCCGCTGCCGGCGCTGCCGGCGCCGATCGATGCGGGCACGCCCGGCGAACTGCTGCGCCGCCGGCCCGACGTGATCGCCGCCGAGCATCGCCTGCACGCCGCGACGGCGCGCGTCGGCATCGCCACGGCCGACCTGTTCCCGCAGTTCACGCTGGCCGGGCTGATCGGCACGCAGGCCATCGACACGAGCGCGCTGTTCGAACGCGACGCCGACGTGCGCTTCGCCGCGCTCGGAGTCGACTGGTCGTTCCTCGATGTGGGGCACGTGCGCGCGCGCATCGCGGCGGCCGACGCCGGCGCAGCGGCGGCCCTTGCGGGCTACGAGCAGACCGTATTGCTGGCGCTCGAGGACACCGAGAACGCCCTCGTGCGGCTCGCAAAGGCGCGCATCGAGGACCGGCACCTCGAGAGCGCCGCGCTCGACAGCGCCACGGCGGCGCGTCTTGCGCGACTGCGCTTCGAGGCAGGCGCCGTAGACTTGCTTGACGTGCTCGACGCAGAGCGCACGCAACTCGCGGCACAGGATGCGTTCGCCGACGCGCGTACGCGCAGCGCCACCGCGGCCGTCGCGCTCTACCGGGCGCTCGCGGGCGGCTACGGCACCTGAGCGGCGGCGCCGAAGGCCGGATCGTCGAAGAACTTCCCGTACGCCTCAAGCGCGCCGTGCACGAGGACGGCGCCGTCGCGCCGCGTGCGCGACGGATCGCCGCCGCGCATCTCGTTCACGCCGCGCAGCAGGTCCGCGATGATGTAGTGCAGGTTCGCGTCGGCAGCCGGCGGCAGCTTGCAGTTGCGCACGATGTCCTGCACCCGGGCATCGATCTCGCCCGCGAGCGCGTCGTACTGCGCATCGCCCGCGCTGCCCGTATCGATCGCGGCGTGCTCCGCCTCGAACGCCCCAAGGACCGCGGCCATGCCCGCGCGCAGCGGCTCATCGGTCTGCCACTTCTGTCCCGCCTCAAGCGCGAGCTGTTCGATCGCCGCGCCGCCGGTGGTGTGGGCGTCGTGCCGCCCGCTGTCGTGTTGTGCGGTGTCGTGCCTGGCGCAGGCCGCCGGCAGCGTACCGAGCGCGATCGCGAGCGAGGCGAGGAGAGCGGCGCGGGCGCGGTGGAGTTGGTGATTCATGGGCGCAATACTAGCGCCGTTTGCCGGCGCTGCCGAAGGCCCCTAGAATCGTGGCAACGCGCGGGTGTAGTTCAATGGTAGAACTGCAGCTTCCCAAGCTGCTAACGTGGGTTCGATTCCCATCACCCGCTCCACATGACGCCCCGACTGCGCGGCAAACTTGTTACATGGAAGCCTGACAAGGCTTTCGGCTTCATCCGCCCGGATCAGGGCGGCAAAGACGTCTTCGTGCATCAGCGGGATTTCGGTTCGATCAGCCGGGCTCCCCGAGCGGGCGACCTTGTCTATTTCCAGCGCGTGGCAGACGGCAAGGGTCGATACCGGGCTGCGGACGTGCAGGTGGAAGGGCTGCAGCGCGCAGCGGTATCCGCCGCGCCACGCCGCCAACGCACGGGACGTCGCGCCAGGGGCGCTTCACTTGCGTCGCGAACGGGCCTGCTGATCACGGCAATATTCGCCTGTGTGCTTGCGGGACTCGCGGTATTCACGCGCCTCCCGATCATCGTCCTGCCTGTGTACGTGGTGGTGAGCCTGCTGGCATTCCTGCTCTATGCCTTCGACAAGTCGGCGGCGATGAATGGTCGTTGGCGCACTCCCGAAAGTACCCTGCTCCTCATTGGCCTTGTCGGCGGCTGGCCCGGCGCACTGGTGGCCCAGAGCCTGTTTCGGCACAAGTCGAGCAAGGCTCCATTCCAGGCGTCGTTCTGGTTTTCCGTGCTGGTCAATTGCGCGGCACTGGCGTGGATGTGCACGGCGGACGGTGCTGCGGCAATCCGGACCATGCTCTAGATATCGACGAACGGCTTGAAGCCGCCAAAGAACATGCGCTTGCCGTCGAACGGCATGTTCTTCGGATCCATGTACTTCTTCCACTTGGGATCCGCCATGAACTGCTTCATGACTCGCTGGTTGACGCGGTCGCGCTGCGCGCGCGACCGGTAGACGACGAACGAGAAGATCACGACCTCGCCGCGCTTGAGCTTGACGGCCTGCGGAAACGAGGTCCACTTGCCGGGTTTCACGTCGTCGGCCACGGCCTCGACGTACTGGAGCGCGCCATGTTTGCGCCAGACCTTGCCGGCATCCGCCGCCATGCGCCGGTAGGCCGCCAGCTTCTTGCGCGGCACCGGCAGTATGTATCCATCCACGTAGCTCATGTCCGTTTCCCGTCAGTTGAACACCATTCCACCGTCGACAATGATCGATTGTCCCGTGATGTAGTCGGAATCGGGACCTGAGAGGAAGGACACGACAGCCGCCACATCCGCCGCTTCGGATAGCCGTCCGAGCGTGATGCCCTTAGTGTACTGCTCCCAGCCCCAGGATTCCGGCTTGCCGGCTTCCGCGGCCGTCTTCTTCGCCAGCTCTTCCATCAGCGGTGTCTTGACGATGCCTGGCGCGTAGGTGTTGACCGTGATGCCGTGCTGGGCGAGATCCCTCGCCGCGGTCTGGGTAAAGCCGCGCACCGCGAACTTCGTGGCGGAGTACAACGCGATGCCGGGATTGCCGATGTGTCCTGCCTGCGATGCGGCGCTGATGATTTTGCCGCCGTGGCCGAGTTTCCTGAACGCCTTGACGGCGGCCTGGGTGCCCCACACGACGCCGTTGAAATTGATGGAGAAGAGCTTCTCGATGCTCTCCGGCGTGATGTCCTCGATCGGGGAAGTCGGCGCGATGCCCGCATTGTTGATGATGACATCGAAACCGCCGAGCTCGCCCACGGCTTGATCGACCGCCGCGAACACGCTGTCGCGGTCGGCGACATTCACTGCCAGGGCGATCGCACCGCCGCTCTTGCCGCCGAGCTTTTCCGCGACCTTGCGCGCGGCGTCGATCTTCAGGTCGGCGATGGCGACCTTGAAGCCATCGGCGTGCAGCCGCTCGGCAACCGCCTGTCCGATGCCCTGGGCGCCACCGGTGACCAGGGCCACCTTGCCATTCTCTTTACGTGCCATCTCGGTAACTCCTCGACGTCAGCGAATGCGGGATTTCCGGGTCTGTCCACCCGATGTTACGACTTTGCTACCCTCGCGTGACGGAGGTCCGATGCACTATCTGCTGATGTACGAATTCGTGCCCGACTATCTCGAGCGGCGCCAGCCGCTGCGTGCGACACACCTCGCGCTCGCCTGGGCGGCACACGATCGCGGCGAACTCGTGCTGGCCGGCGCGTTTGCGGACGCGCCGGCGGGCTCGGCGTTGCTGTTCCAGGGCGAGACGCCGGAGGCCGCCGAGCGCTTCGCGCAGGCCGACCCCTATGTGACGGCCGGGCTCGTCATTCGCTGGCACGTGCGCCCATGGACCACGGTCGTCGGCCGCGACGCGGCGGCGCCCGTGCGGCCTCAGGCCGGCGGGTAGGGTTGCGCGCTCCCGCCGTTCATGGAGCGGCGGGCTTCGCGCCGCCGAGGTCGACTGCAAGCGCGTAGATGTGATCGAGCCCCTGATAGAAGGACTGGACCGGCAGGCGCTCGTTCAGCCCGTGGGCGAACATCTGCGAGGGCTTCGAGAACAGGCCTGAGCTCGCGAAGGTCGGGATACCGGCCGTGCGATAGACCTTGCCGTCGGTGCCGCCCGATTCGAGATACGGCACGACCGCGACGCCCGGGTAGTGCTCGTGCACCGCCCGGCCGATGGCCGCCATGACATCCGGCCGCATCTCCGACACCGGGCTCGCCGTCGGCGAGTCCCGTGTCGTCACGGTCACGTCCGGATCGGCGATCGCCGCCTCGAGCTCACGGCGGACCGTGTCGACTGCGACGCCGGGAAAGATGCGGCAATTGATCGCAGCGCCGGCCGTCTGGGGCAGCGCATTCTCCGCATGGCCGCCCGAGAGCAGCGTTGCGACGCAGGTCGTGCGCGTCGTGCCGGCAAACTCCGGCGAGTCGGCGAGCACGGCGGCGGCGGCCGCATCGTTCGGGTCTTTCGCAAAGGCGCGCAGCGCCTCGCCGGTCGGGCCGGACTGCGCATTGCCCACCGCACCCAGGTAGGCCCTCGTCAGGTCGTTCGACATCACCGGGAAGCGGTGTGCCTGCACCTTCAGCAGCGCCTGGGCGAGCTGGTAGATCGCGTTGTCGGCGCGCGGGCGCGAGCTGTGCCCGCCCGGATTCGTGACCGCGAGGTCGAACGTCGCAAATGTCTTCTCCGCGCCCTGCACCAGGTAGACGAGCGGCTTGCCGGTGGCGTCGTCGAGCAAGCCGCCGCCGGCGTCGGTGTTGATCGCGAACTCGGCATCGCGCACCCAGGGATGGGTGGCAATGGCGCGGGTCGTCTCCATGCCCGTTTCCTCGTCGCCGACGAACGCAAACAGCAGTTCGCGCGCCGGTTGTAGCCGCTCGGCCTTGAAGCGCAGGATCGTCGCGACGAGCGCGGCCACCCCCGCCTTGTTGTCCATCGTGCCGCGGCCGTAGAAATTGCCGCCCTCCTCGATCAGCGTGAACGGGCTGCGTTGCCAGTCCTCGGGGAGCGCATCGACCACGTCCATGTGCGCCGAGAAGAGGATCGGTCGCGCCGCTTCCGTGCCCGGCAGGCGCACGATCATCGCAGTGGCGCCGCCCGCCTCTAGGGTTGCGATGTCGAGCGCGGGAACCCCGCCCTGGCGCAAGACATCAGCGAGGTACGCCACCATCGCCGGCGTCTCGCCATGGCCGGCGGCCGTGCGCAGCGAAATGATATGCGCGTAGACCTCACGCGCCGTCGCCTGGTCGACATTCGATTCGGCGAGCAGCGGTGCGCCGGCCGCAGCAACGGCGAAAAAGAGGGCGGCAGCAAGTCTTTTCATCCCGAACTCCCTGTGGATGAGCGTTGCGATCAGGCGAGTTTATCCGCGTTCATGCGGTGTCGTAGCGTTTCCGGTATGGTTCCGGCTTGCATCGCCGATGCACACACCGGCAGGAGTCATCATGAAATCAGCCACCAGTCTGTTGGCCCTGGGCGCAGCCGCGACGCTGCTTGCCGCGTGCGGCGGGCCGGATAGCAAGGCCGCGGCGAATGCCGCCTCGACGCAGACCGCAAGCGCGCCCGCGGCAACGTCCATCGATGGCATCGTCGTCACCCCGGTTGCGAAGTTCACTGCGCCCTGGGCGATGACTTTCCTGCCGGACGGGCGCCTGCTCGTGACCGAGATGGCCGGAGCGCTGAAGTTGCATGATCTGGCCGGCAACAGCACCGGCGTCGTGAGCGGCGTGCCGGCTGTGTTCCACAAGAACCAGGGCGGGCTCGCCGATGTGGTGCTGCATCCGCAATACGAGTCGAACCATCTCGTCTACATCAGCTTCGCGGAACCCGGTGACGGCGGTGCCGGCGCTGCCGTGGCGCGCGCGCGGCTCGCGCTGGATGACAAGGGTGGCGGTGCCCTCGAGGGTCTCGAAGTGATCTGGCGCCAGGTGCCGAAGAAGAGTGGCGCCGGCCACTTCGGCCAGCGCATCGCGTTCGATCGCGACGGCAAGCTGTGGATCAGCTCGAGCGAGCGCCAGGAGTTCGATCCCGCCCAGGACATGAAAACCAACCTCGGCAAGATCGTGCGCCTCAATGACGACGGCAGCGTGCCGGGGGACAACCCGTTCGCGGACCGGGGTGGCGTGACCGCGCAGATCTGGACGCTGGGCCATCGCAATATCCTCGGCCTCGCGTTCGACGCACAGGGCCAGCCGTGGAATCACGAAATGGGGCCCATGGGCGGCGACGAACTCAATCGGGTCGAAAAGGGCGCCAACTACGGCTACCCGATCGTCTCGAATGGCGATCACTACGACGGCAGGGTAATTCCCGACCACGACACGCGCCCGGAGTTTCGCGCACCGGTCATCACCTGGAAGCCGGTGATTTCACCGGCGGGCTTCATCATCTACAGCGGCGGGATGTTCCCCGACTGGAAGGGCAATGGCTTCATCGGCGGCCTGTCGTCGATGTCGCTGGTGCGCGTCGCGTTCGATGGCGCCAGCGCGCACGAAGCGCAGCGCTTCGACATGCAGCGCCGCATCCGCGAAGTGGAGCAGGGCCCGGACGGCGCGATCTGGCTGCTGGAAGACGGCACCCGCAACGGCCAGGGCTGGCTGCTGAAGCTCACGCCGCGGTAGTGTGCAGCGTGCGGGTGGCGTACTCGGCCAGGAAGTCGACGAAGGTGCGCACCTTGGCCGAGAGGTGCCGTCGGCTCGGATACACGGCCGAAATGGGTGAGCGCGCCAGCGTGTAATCGGCGAGCACGCGCACGAGCGCGCCGGAACGCAATTCCGGCGCCACGATGAAGTCCGGCTCGATGACCACGGCAAGCCCGGAGGTGGCGAGTGCCGTGAGAACGCGGCCGCTGTTGGCGCGATGGCGTGTCGTCACGCGGATCTCATGGCGGGTGCCTTGCGCCGATTCGAAGCGCCACACATTCGGCAACGGCATCAAGGTGTAGGTGAGGATGTCGTGCGAGCCGAGCTCCTCGGGCGTGCGCGGCGTGCCGTGCCGCCGGAGCCAGGCGGGCGATGCGCAGCACATCGGGTAGGTCCAGCCAATGCGGCGCGCGACGAGTCCCTGGTGCACGATCACACCGATCCGGATCGCGAGATCAAAGCCTTCCTCGACCAGATCGACGGGGCGATCCGACAGGTCGAGGTCGAAGACCAGTTGCGGATGCAGCGCGCTGAACTCGCAGATCGCAGGGGCCAGGAAGTGCTCGCCGAAGGTCACCCCGCAGCTGAGCCGCAGCGTGCCCTTGGGCGACACGGCACTCGCCCGCACCGAACTTTCGGCTTCCTCGAGATCGAGCAGCAACGGTACGCTGCGCTCGTAGAACGACTGTCCTGCCTCGGTGAGGGACAGCCGCCGCGTCGTGCGGTTGATCAGTCGCGACTCGAGATGCGCCTCGAGGTCGGCCACGAGGCGCGAAATGGCCGAAGTCGAGATCCCCAGCCGCTCGGCCGCACGCGCGAAGCCGCCGAACTCGACGACTCTTGCGAACGCCTCGATGGCTCTGAAGCGATCCATTCTCTAATTATTGCATAAATCACAACAATCTTTCCCAGGGGAGAGCCTTTATCCCGGTTCTGAGGGCGATCAGTATCCCTGCACGCAGTCAATCCACCGAGGTACCCATCCATGAAGCTCTACTACACGCCTGGTGCCTGCTCCCAGGCTCCCCACATCGCCGTCAACGAACTTGGCCTGTCCGTCGATTCCGTGAAGGTCGATCTGGCCACGCACAAGCTTCCCGACGGCACCGACTTCTACAAGGTCAACCCCAAGGGCTACATCCCGCTGCTCGAACTCGACGACGGCACGACGATCTCGGAAGCGAACGTGATCCTGCAGTACCTCGCGGACCAGAAGCCGGGCACGCTCGCGCCGAAGTTCGGCACGATCGAGCGCTGGAAGCTGATGGAGATGCTCTCGTTCGTCTCCACGGAAGTGCACAAGGGTTATGCCGCGCTGTGGAATCCGCAGACGCCCGCCGACGTGCGCAAGGCCGCAGTCGACAAGCTCGGCACGCGCTTCGACCTGCTGGCAAAGACACTCGCGTCGCAGCCGTACCTGACCGGCAGGGAGTTCTCGGTCGCCGATGCGTACCTGTTCGTGCTGCTCAACTGGACGAAGATCCACAAGATCGATCTCGCGCCGTGGCCGGCGCTGCAGGAATTCCAGGCGCGCGTGGCCGCAAGGCCCGCGGTGCAGGCGACGCTCAAGGCCGAGGGCCTGCTGAAGTAGCCCATGGCGACGCTGCCGACACTGTTCCTGTCGCACGGCTCGCCACTGCATGCCCTCGATGCCGGCGGCGCGGGCCCGGCGTGGGAGGCGCTTGCCGCCTCCCTGCCGAGGCCGCGCGCCCTCCTGGTCGCGTCGGCGCATTGGGAAACCACGTTGCCGATGCTCACGGGCGGCGAGCGGCTCGAGACGATCCACGACTTCAGCGGCTTTCCACCCGAGCTCTATCGCCTGCGTTACGACGTGGCCGGCGCGCCGGAACTGGCCGCGCGCGCTGCGCAGCTGCTGAAAGACGCCGGCCATACGCCGGCGATCAATGGTTGTCGCGGCATCGATCACGGCGCATGGGTGCCGCTGAAGTGGATGTATCCGGCGCGCGATATTCCCGTCGTGCAGCTCTCGGTACAGACGGCGCTCGGCGCCGCGCATCACCTCGGGGTCGGCGAGGCGCTTGCTCCGTTGCGGGACGAGGGTGTGCTCGTGATCGGCTCGGGACATGTGACGCACAACCTGCGCGATTGGGTGGGGCATCGCGGCGACCCGCAGCCCGCGGACTACGTCGTGCAGTTCTCCGCATGGCTCAACGAACGGCTGGCGCGCGGCGCGCATGACGAACTCATCGCCTGGCAGGATCGCGCCCCGTCGGCAATGCGCGCGCATCCGACCGCCGAGCATTTCCTGCCGCTGTTCGTTGCGCTGGGCGCCGCGGGTGCGGCCGCCGCGGCCACGCGCTTCTACACCGCGATCGACGCCGGTGTGCTGTCGATGGACGCGTATCGTTTCGACTGACGCGTCAGCGTTGCAGGCCGCCGGTCAGCACGATGCGCATCGCGGCTTCCACCGACAGATCGGTCGGCTCGATGTGGCTGCGCGGCAGGTAAACCGTGTAGCCGCCGATCTGGTAGCTCATCGGCAGGTAGACCGCGACGAGATCGCTGTCGGTGTCGATCCCGGGCAGCGCGGCGTGCTCCTGCGTGACGAAGCCCATCACGCGACCCGGGCCGAACCGCACCATCACCACGCGCTCGAGCTCGCTCTTGCGTCCGCTCGTGTCGACAAGCTTGGTGACGTCGCGCAACGCGCCATAGACGGTCTTCACCACCGGCACGCGCATCACGAGGCTCTCGACGACCTTCATGCTGCGGCGAATCACATACGCATTGACCAGCAGGCCCACGACGAACAGCACGATGAAGCCCGCGATCAGGCCCATGCCGGGGATGTAATCGGCCGGCGGGACGAACCAGTGGATCGGCCCCGACAGCAATTCCTCGGTCGTGATGCCGAGCCAATAGATCAGATAGAGGGTCAGCCCGATCGGCAGGATCGCGACGAGACCTTTGAGGAGGATGCGGCCGAGCTGGCTCAATGAGTGGCTCCCGGTGCGGGGAGCGTGATTCTAGTCGATCGCCCCCGCGAGGCGGAGCCAGGCTGCGGCGACGCCCGCGCTCGTCAACCCTCGGTGACGACCTTGCCGTCCTTGACCGGCAGCCGCGAACCGGGATCGCGATCCATCTTGACCGTGTGCTCGGCGTCGTCCAGGCGGTAGCGCACCTTGAACTGCCCGGTGGGCACCTGTTTCGCGTCGTACACGGTTTCGCAGCGGGTCACCGCGACCTGCTCCGTGTTGCCTTCCTGGATGCGCTCCTGGGCCTTGTTGCCGGCATAGCCGCCGGCCGCCGCACCCGCCACGGTCGCCACATCACGTCCCGAACCGCTGCCGATCTGGCTGCCGAGCACGCCACCGACCACCGCCCCGACGACCGAACCGGTCACCTGGTGCTTGTCCTTGACCGGCTTCTGCTGGGTCACGATCTCGTCGTGGCAGACTTCGCGCGGCGTACGCTCGGTGCGCTGGATTTCCTCGACGGAGAGGACCTCGGCATACGCTTCGTTCGACATCACGCGGTAACCCGCAAGTGCGGCAACGCCTGTGACCAGGACCGCGCCGGCGACGGCGCCAATCATCGTTTGTCTGTTCATGGCGGGAATCGTGGCCGGGTCATGGAGGCGCGACTGCGGGATCAGATCGCATTCGCGTGTGCGAATCGTCCTACATGCGCGGCGGCGCGGAAGGCGAGCGCCTGGATCGTCATCGTGGGCTGCCCGCGACCGGAACTGACGAGACTCGAGCCGTCGCAGATGAACAGGTTGGGCACGTCATGTGAGCGGTGGTAGCGGTCGACGACCGAAGTCGCCGGGTCGTTGCCCATGCGGCAGGTGCCGAGGAGGTGGGGCGAGTACATGTTCTCGGTCTCGGCAAAACGCGCGGTGCGCAGCGCACCTGCGGCCTGCAGGATTTCCTCGGTCCGTGCCGCCAGGAAGCGGGCATTGGCGACGTCGTCCGCGTGATCGCGGTAGGTTATCCGGATGCAGGGCTGGCCCCAGGCATCGCGCAGCCGCGGATCGAGGCTCACGCTGTTCGATTCCTGCGGCAGCGAGGTACCGTGCGCAACCGCCACCAGCGAACGGTTGAAAGCCTTCAGGTGCCGCTTGTATTCGTGGCCCCAGCGCGCCTGTCCGAGCGGCATATCGATCGCCCACACGGCCGGGGCCGGGCCGATGCGCGCATCGATGCCGCCGCCGCCATACCAGCCGCGCTTTGGATCGGTGTCGTAGAAGTCGTGCACGATGCGCGTGACCTGCACGCTCTTGTACTCGTTCAGCGGATGTTCGAACTCGGCGTGCACCGGCGCGTAGGTGTTGAACATCAGGTGGCGGCCGACGAGGCCGCTCGAATTGGCGAGTCCCTGTGGAAAGCGTGCGCTGTCGGAGGCGAGCAGCAGTCGCGGCGTCTCCGCGCCATTGGCGCTGAGCACGACGGCGCGCGCACGCTGGAAGTGCTCGCGGCGCTGCGCATCGAAGTAGTGCACGCCCGTGACCCGGCCGGCGGCGTTGGTCGGCACGCGGAACACGTAGCTGCTGTCACGCACTTCGCAGCGCCCGGTGGCTTCGGCCTCCGGGATCATCGTGTACAGGGTCGATGACTTGGCCATGGACTCGCAGCCATAACCCATGCAGAAGCCGCAGTGGATGCACCCCGATCGGCCGCGGTACGGTATCGAGGCGATCGCCATGGGTGCCGGAAAGGGATGCAGGCCCAGCTTGCGCGCGCCGCGCTCGAGCAGCACGCCGGAGGATTTCACCGGCAGCGGCGGCATCGGATAGGGCCGGGAGCGCGGCGGATCATTGGGGCAGGCGCCGGCGAGGCCCGACACCCCGATCTCCCAGTCGACCTTCGTGTAATAGGGTTCGAGCTCGGCGTAGCTGATCGGCCAGTCGGCGAAGCCGGTGCCCTCAATCGGGCCGAGCAGGCTGCGCTCATTGAAGTCGTTCTCGTGGAAGCGCCAGAAATTGGCGGTGAAGTGCGTGGTGCTGCCGCCGACCACCTGCGCATAGAACGCCGGCATCAGGCCTTCGGTGAAGGGCTTTGCCTCGCTGGCCGGATCGCTGCGGAAGGACTGCGGCGAGGTCTTGCCGCTGTTGGTCAGGGCGTCGAGGAAGAAGTACTTCAGCTCGTCGTGCTCGAACATCGCGGGCGTGAAGCGCGGCCCGCGCTCGAGCAGCACGACGCTGAATCCCGCCTGCGACAGTTCGCGGGCCATCACGCCGCCGGCGGCGCCCGAGCCTACGACCGCGAAGTCCACTTCCTCGCTGTCGCGGTAGGTGCGGGCGTTCAAGACGGCTTCCCCGCGGGCTCGAAGCCGGGGTAGTCACGGTCGTAGTACCCGAACGGCGGCTGGAATGCATGCACGTCTTCGAAGCCGATCAGTTGCCAGCCGAGGGCGCCGCGGTTGCCGCCGTAGGACGGCGAGGCAAACATGCCGAGGATGGTCAGCAGGCGCAGCGACTCGAACAGCGGCTGGCCCTCCATCGCGCTCAGCGCTGCGATCTGTGCCGGTTCGTCGAGGTCGGCGAAGCGTTGCGGCAGGGCTGCGAGCGCGCTCGTGATGGTGTCGCGCTGGCTGGCAAAGAACGAGCCCAGCGCACGGTCGATGAAGAAGACCACGCCGGCTTCGCGGGCGCCCGGACCGTCATCGCCCGATGGCACGATGCAACTCGTGATCGCCTCGATGTCCCGGGCCTGGGCGGCGCTGAGCGTTTCGAATTCCGGCGGCGGGCCGGCCGCCGTCGCCATGCTCGCATGCGCATGGGCCGCAGCGGCGGCAATGGCATCGGCGCTGGCGGCCAGCCAGGCCGCACCGAGCCCTTCCATGAACCCGCGACGCGTGCGCATGCCGGTCGTCCTTGTAACTGCGGTCAGCGATCCTACATTGCGGCTTCGCGTTTGGCGATTACGGCTTCCGGAACGAGGCGCATCCAGATGCGCTCGGTCTGCTGCGCCGGCGTGCCGGCCGCGCGCAAGGTGGCGAGTGCCGCATCGTCGGTTACCGCGCCGGATGAGCGCAGGACCGCAAGTGCCCCGGTGAGCCGTCCGAACCACACGCTGCGGCCAAGTGGCGTCAACTCCCGCGCAGAGGCGGCCACACGCTGCTCCGCCAGCGCCGCGAGCGCGCGTTCCGACAAGCCCCAGCTGGTGGCGACGGCATGCGCTGCGCGCGCGGCGTGCCTGTCGATCATGGCCGCAATGAGTGCCGGGGGCGGAGCCTCACCGCCGTAGCGTTCGAATGCCATGCGATACACGATGATGCTGCCAAGGCCCATCAACAGCGCGAGCAGCTGGGCCGCGAACGGATCGCTGCCGTCGACGATCGCCGCGTACGACTCGGCGGCGATGCCAGACCTGAAGGCGTGATCCCAGGTCACGTCGGGAAAGCGCGCGTGCCCGCCCTGCGCGCGAAATACCGGTTGCAAGAGCGCCGCCGCCACCAGCCGGCGGATGCCTTCCGAGCCCAGCACGGCAACCGCGCGGTCGATGCTTTCGACAGGCTTCGCCGAGATGCGGTAGTACGGGCTGTTCGCGAGCCGCAGCAGGTCGGCGGCCAGCGCCGGATCGCGCGCGATGATGCCGGCGAGTTCGCGCCGCGAAGTCTCGGTGTCGTTCACGGCGCGCACCAGCTGTGGCAGCAGCAGCGGCCGGCGCGGCATATGGCGATCCTGCGCCACCAAGGAGTCGATCCCGGCAGCAAACCAGTCCACCACGTCCTCGTGGCCCGCGGGAACCTGCGGTTCGAGCTGCGGGGCGGACAACGCCAAGCGGTGCAAGGCCGTCCATGCCTCGGCGGCGGCCGGGCTGCCCGACTCGCCGGGCGCAGCCACGGCTTCGGGCAATGTCGCACGGGCAGGCCCGGGCGGCGCGGCCCGCGCTGGGCGCGAGCGACGCCACGCCGCGACCGCCGCGCCAATGGCCGTGGCGCCGAGCAACACGGCGACGATCAACGGCGCGAAGCGGGACAAGCGTGTCCTAGGTGGGCTTGGCGATGCCGATGAATGCGGCCGCGAGCAGCCCGACCCAGATCGCGAGCACGTAGGGCCGGCAGGAGCGCAGCCCTTCCGACATGTCGCGATCGCTTTCTTCGGTGGCGCCGCTCGTCAGCAGCTGCTTGTAACCTGCGACGAATCGCGGCAGCTTCAGGCGAATCACCAGGCCGCAGAAGATCAGGAACGCGAAGATCAGCAGCTTGGCAGCGAGCCACGGGTAGGGCCGCATGCGACCGTCGCCGTAGGCGTAACCCACCGACGCGATCAATGCCACGATCATGAAGCAGCGAAAATAGAAGTCGAACTTCGTCAGCTTCTGCCCGATCGGCTGGCCCTGGTAGTGATGCACGGCCCAGACGAGCAGTACCCACAGCGGGCCGAGCAGCAGGATCAGTGGCAGTTGTCCCGGCAGGTGCGGCACCCCGATGTAGTATGCGAGCAGCCCGCCGACCGACAGCATGAGTGCCAGGCAATAGCGCGGCAGCATGTCGAGTTCGGCGAAAATCTTGAAGGCGGTGAGGCGTGCATCACGCGACAGATTCGGGTTGATGACGAAGCCGCTCGAATAGAACACCCCGACGTCGCCGCCCAGCCAGTACACGAACAACAGCACGTGGGCGAACTTGACGACCAGGTACGCTAATGACTCCTCGAACATGCCTTGTCTCCCGTTGGGCTATGGCGCTGGGTAAAGAGCCGCGATGTTATCCCGGCGGAGGCAAAGTGCGAACTGCATCACAACTGCCCGGGGCGAATGGCGCCGATCGATAATTCCGTCAAATGGCGGTGCGCGCCAATCGGACAGAATGCGCAAATGAGCACGCCGCTGCACGCCGCCATCGCCGGCGACCTCGCCCCGGGGCTGTTTCGGGACATGGCCGAACAGTGGCCGGGCGCCGTCATGGTCGTCAATCGTGAAGGCGTCATCCGCTGGTTGAACGACGCTGCGCACGATTGGGCGCCGCCCGGCGCTGGTGCGCTGATCGGCGCGTCGATCGACAGCATGCACCTGCCCTGGCTGCAGGATCACCACGATCTGGCGGTGGTCCTGCTGGGAGGGGCCCAGCAGCTCGCGCCCCGCGCGGTCATCGACCGACACGGTCGCGAGCGCTACTGCGGGCTGCGACTCGTGCCGCTGCGCCGTGGGCAGGTGATTTGCGGCGCGATGCTGTTCGTCGAGGAAGGCCCTGCGGTCGACGGCTCGACCATCTTGCAGGCACCGCCGATGTCCGACACCGCCCGCGCCATCGCCCTCAGCGCATCCGAGGTCGGTGTGTGGAGCCGCGACCTGCACAGCGGGGAAGGTGGCGTCGACGCGGTGTGGTGCGCGGCGCTGCGCCTCGACCCCTGCACGGGTCCCGATCATGTCGCGCGCTGGGAAAAACAGGTCCATCCCGACGACCTGTCGGCGTACCGCGAGAGCTGGGACGAATTCACGCAGGGCGCCAGGGCCTCTTTCGAAGCGGAGTTCCGCGCGCTCACCGCCGACTCGCGCTGGCTGTGGCTGCTGCAGCGCGGGCAGGTGGTCGAACACGACGAAGCCGGGCGACCGCGGCGCACTGCCGGCATCTGCATCGAGATCGACGCGCGCAAGCGTGCCGAGGTCGCACTGCAGGAGAAAGAGTCGCGTCTCGCCACGGCATTGTGGGGCGCGCGCGCCGCCTTCTGGCACTGGAACATCACGAGCGACGTCTCGACGCACAGCGCCATGTGGTTCGCGATGACGGGCTACCAGCGCGAGGAATGGGAACGCCAGGCGCGGCCCTGGCATTCCCGCCTGCATCCCGACGACGCCGAGCGCGTCGAGCGTACGATCCGCGACCACTTCGAGGGGCGCACCCAGTCGCTCGAGATGGAGTACCGGATCCGCGTCGCCTCGGGCGAGTACCGCTGGATGCAGGATCGCGGTCGCGTCAACGAGTGGGATTTCGAGGGCAACCCGACCGTCGCGATTGGCGTCTCGCTCGACATCGAGTCGCAGAAGCGGGCCGAACTCGAACTGCGAGCCAGCGAGGCGCGCCTCGAAACGGCCGTCTGGGGCGCAAAGATCGGGCTCTGGGAACTCGACCTCGGGACGGGCCAGGCGCGCTGGTACAACGACTGGTGCGAACAGGTGGACTTCGATGCCTGCGAGGGCGCCGATCACCAGGCGCGCTGGGAGGCGAACATCCACCCCGACGATCGCGCCGAAGTGGACCGCAGCTTCGACGAGCATTTCGCGGGGCGCGTCGAGCATTACGATGCCGAGTATCGCGTGCGCACGCGCGGCGGCGAATGGCGCTGGATCTTCGAGCGCGGGCGCGTCACGGCGCGCGCGCCGGACGGCTCGCCATTGCGGATCGTCGGCGTGTGCATGGACATCGATGAGCGCACGGTCGCGGCACGCGATGCGCGCGAATTGCGCGAGCGCCTCGAACGTGCGATCGACGTGGCCCGCATCGGCATCTGGAGCTGGGATGTCCACGACGGCGTGTTCCACTGCAACGATCTGTACGCCGACTACGCTTGCGGTGGCGAGGTGCCGCGGGATGCGGCCGAGCGCCAGCGTGCGCGCATGGCGCGCATGCATCCGGACGACATCGAGGCTATGCGCATGCTCGAAGAGGCGGTGCGCGCCGGCAGGCAGGACGAGTTCGAATGCCGGCACCGCGTGCGCCACGCGCACGGCGACTGGCGCTGGGTCCTGCAACGCGGTCGCGTGACCGCGCGCGCAGCCGACGGCTCCCCCGCCCACATGGCCGGCTTCCTGGTCGACGTCAGCGACAGTTACGAAGAGGTCAGGACGCGCGAGAAGGCCGTGGCGAAGCTGCAGACCCTCGCCGAGCACGCGCCTGACTACCTGCTGCTGCTCGATCGCGACCTGCGCGTGCAGATCGCGAACCGCGGCTGGGGCGCTCACCGCGCGGCCGACATCGTCGGACGCAGCGTGCTCGACTTCGTGCCGGAGGCGAACCGGCAGGTGCTCACCGAGCTGTATACCAATGTGCTCGCCAACGGCACGTCGGACGAGCGCACGGTCGAGCAACCGCGGGCCGATGGCAGCGGAACGCTGGCCTTCGTGCATCGTGTCTCGGCAGTGCGGGAAGGCGGCGTGGTCACCGGTCTCACGCTCGCGATGACCGATGCCACGGCGCGTCTGCGGGCGGAGGAACGCTCGCGCGCGACCGAGTCGGTACTGCGGACGATCGCCGAGGTGACTTCGGACTGGCTCGTCATGCTCGATGCGGACCTGCGCTTCACCTTCATCAATCGCAGGATCGGCGGCCACGAGCCCTGCGAGATCATCGGGCGCAGGCTCGCCGAGCTTCCGTTGCGGGTACTGGGCAGCGGCGTGCGTGAACTGGTCGAGAGCGTGCTGCGCAGTGGCCGGCCGCGCACCGAGGAGCACGACTTCCTCGCCCCCGACGGTGCGCCGCGCCGCTTCGAGCTGCGGGTTCGGCCGGTGCACGCGACAGCGACCGGGAGCGGCCCCGGACAGGGCCTCGTGATCACGGCCACCGATGTGACGAAACGAAAGGCGCTCGTGCGCGAGATCCTCGAGATCGCCCATCGCGAGCAGCAGCGCATGGGCAGCGATCTCGACGACGGGGTGGTCGAGAACCTCACCGGCATCGCGTTGCAGTTGCGCGGCGTGGCCGGGCAGCTGCGCAAAGAGGGCTCGGAAGCGCGGGCCGACGTCGAGGAAGTCATCGGCCAGGTCAATGCGGCGATCGAGACCACGCGGGCGCTGGCGAGTGGTCTGTCGCTCGTCGGTGCCGAGCGCGGTGGGCTCGTCGCCGCGCTCGAAACGCTTGCCGTGCGCACGCAGGACCGGCATGGTGCAAAGGTGGAGGTGGTGGCGCGGCTCACCACCCCCCTTGTACTTGGCCATGGAGCGCTCGATCATCTGTACCGGATCGCTCAGGAAGCAGTGATCAATGCTGTACGGCATGGACAACCGAAGCACGTGCGGATCGAACTCACGCTGGAGGACGGTCGGGTCCGGCTTCGCGTCAGCGACGACGGTCGCGGCCTCGGGCCTGCGGCTGCCCATTCGACCGGACTTGGGCACAGGATCATGCGCTTCCGGGCGCAGCTGCTCGATGGCGAACTCACCTTCAAGCCAGGTGAGCCGGGTCTCGTCGTGGAGTGTGTATGTCCGGTAACGAACCACCAGCGCGCCGCACTGTCCTGATCGTCGACGACCATCCCATCGTGCGCCAGGGCCTCGCGCGCATGATCGAAGCCGCTCCCGACCTGTCCGTATGCGGCGAAGTCGAGAACCTGGCGGATGCGAGGCGCGCCATTCGCGAACTGCAACCCGACGTGGTGATCGTCGACCTGACCCTGGGGCAGGGCGACGGCCTCGAGCTCGTGCGCGACGTGCGCGCGCATCATCCGCGCCTGCCGATGCTGGTGCTCACCATGCACGAGGAGGGCATCTACGCCGAGCGGATGCTGGCCGCCGGTGCACGCGGTTACATCATGAAGGAGGCGGCGTCCGAGCAGTTGCTGACCGCCCTGCGCCGCGTCCTCGCGGGCAAGGTGTATCTCAGCGATGCGCTGGCTGCGCGCCTGCGCGCCCGCGACGCCATGCCGGAGGGCGAGGCGACCGAGGATCCTCTGTCCCGGCTCAGCAACCGCGAAATCCAGGTACTCGCGAAGCTTGGCCGGGGGATGTCCTCGCGCGCGATCGCGAGCGATCTCACGGTGTCGGTGAAGACCGTCGAGTCCCACCGCCAGAGCATCAAACGCAAGCTCAACCTCGCTTCCAACTCGCAACTGCTGCAATACGCGCTGAGCTTCGTGGCCTCGACCCGCGGGGGCGCCTGAGCGCAATCCCCCGGGGGGGGCCTTAAACCCCGGCGGCCCGAAACGCTTCCAAGCCATGCATAAGGAGGATCCCTTGGCAGACGGTGGGACAGCGAGCGCCCGGGTCATGGACGTGGCGGGCATCGAAGATGCGCTGGTGGTACGGGCGCGGCGGGGCGATGCACGGGCGTTCGAGCGCCTGTATCGCGAGCACGCCGGTCGGGTCCACGGCCTGTGCCTGCGGATGACCCGCGATCCGCAGCTGGCCGAGGACTACACGCAAGAGACATTCATCCGGGCATGGCGCGCACTCGATCGCTTCGAGGCGCGCAGCCGGATGTCGACCTGGCTGCACAGGATCGCCGTCAACGTGATCCTCGAACACCGCCGCCGCCGTGATGTGCCTCTGGAGTTCGTCGAGGACGCGGCAGACTACGAACGCGACAACGACACGCTCGATACGCCTGTCGAAGAGGCGGAGCTAGAAGCGGCGATCGGCTCGCTGCCGCCGGGCGCGCGTGACGTGCTGACGCTCTGCGGGATTTACGGTTACGCCCACGGTGAGGCCGCCGCGATGCTCGGTATTGCGGAAGGGACCTGCAAGGCACAGCTGCACCGCGCGCGTGCCCTGATGCGCGCGCGGTTGGCGGGTGGAGAAGCACGATGATCAAGCACGAACGCAAGGTGGGCTCGCCCGGTGACTTGCCGCAGGACATTGCGCCGGGGCGCGACCTGTGGCCCGGCATCGCCGCGGCCATCGGCGCCGATGCCGGACCGCGCACCGGCAGTGCGGCAATGGCGCCGCCGCCTCGACCCCATACCCCGCATCCGCTGCTGGCGCTGGCCGCCGCGGCAGCCTGCGTGGCGGTGGGTGTGTGGCTCGGTCGCGCAACAGCGCCCCCGCCCACCGCGGCCGTCGCACCACCGCCATCGAGCGCCGTGCCGGTCAGCTATGCGCCGGATGCGCGCTTCGATCGCACGCGCGAGGAACTGTTGCGGGACGTGGGCGTGCGCCTGGCCGCCCTGCCACCGGAAAGCCGCGCGAAGGTCGAGGCGAGCCTCGCCGACCTGCAGCGTGCGCGCACCGAGATCGAATCGGCGCTCGGGCGCGATCCGGGCAATGCACTGCTGCAGGCCATGTTGGTGAACAGTTATCAGGACGAGATGCGGGTGCTCGCGGCGGTACGCGAGACGTGGGCATCCATAGAGGAGATTGGAGCATGAGAATGTATGCGATGAAGGACGTCGTCGGCTTTGCGCTGGTCGCGATGTTGCTGGCGACACCAGCGCTGGCGCGCGACGACCGGCCGCTCAATGAGCGCATCGCGGCCGACGCGGACGGTGAGGTGATCGTCAGCAATGTCAGCGGTTCGGTACGCGTCGAAGGTTGGGCCCGGAACGAGGTCGAGGTGACCGGCTCCATCGATGAAGACGTGGAGCGCGTCGAGGTGGCGCGTGACGGCAAGCGGGTGACCGTCAAGGTGGTGCTGCCGAAGGGTTCATCGAACGATTCGGACGCCGACCTCACGATCCGGGTGCCGGCCGCATCGCGCCTCGAGGTGACCAGCGTCAGTGCCGATGGCACGGTGCGCGGTGTCACCGGCGCACTGCGGCTGAAGTCGGTGAGCGGCGAGATCGAGGCCCGCGGCGTCGCGAGCGACAGTGATTTCAAGACCGTCAGTGGCGACATACGCGTCGCGGCGGCAGCGACGCCGGTCAAGCTGCGCGCCACCAGCGTCAGCGGCACGATCATCGTCGACGATGTGTCGGGCGAAATCGAAGCGCTGACGGTGAGCGGAGAAATGCTGCTCGACCTCGATGCCATCACGTACGCCCGGGCGAGAACCACCTCGGGTGACTCCCGCGTCAGCGGGCAGCTCGCGAAAGATGCCCGGGTCGAGTTCGAAAGCGTGAGTGGCGACGTGATCCTGAAGCTCGGCTCCGAGGCGGGCTTTGCCGCCAGCGCGGAGTCGTTCAGCGGCGAGCTGTCGAACTGCTTCGGGGTGAAACCCGAGGCGGTGAGCAAGTACGGGCCGGGGGAGCGGATGTCGCTGACACGCGGCGAGGGCAGCGCGCGGGTACGCATCCAGACGATGAGTGGCGATGTGAGGATCTGCGACCGCTGACGGCCCGGGATCGCCGGCAGCTAGAATGGATCCGTGCGCATCGCGAAATGGATCCTGATCGGAATCGGTGGGCTGCTCGCGGTGGTGGCGCTCGCCATCCTCGTCCTCACCCGGCTCATCGATCCCGCCCGCTTCAAGGGGCCGATCGAGCGCCAGGTCGCTGCCGCCACGGGGCGCGATTTCAGGCTGGCCGGCGACATCGAACTCTCTTTCTTTCCGTGGCTTGCCCTGACCACCGGCGCCGCGCAGTTGCCGGCGCCGGCAGGTTTCGCCGACCCGCGGTTTCTCGCCTGGCAGGAAGCGCATGTCGGCGTGCGATTGCTGCCGCTGTTGCGTGGCGAACTTGTCGTCGATCGCGTGCGGCTCGCCGGGCTCGAGGCGCGGCTCGTGAAGGCGGTCGACGGACGCGTGAACTGGGCATTCGACCAGGCCGGCGGTGATGCCACGAGCATCGGAGATACGAGCCGAGACGGCGAGCTGCCCGATATCGCCGGCATCGAACTGCGCGAGGCGCACATCACCTATATCGACGAGGCGGCCGGCACGCAGTTCGAACTGGCCGAGGCCCGCGTCGATGTCGAACCCCTGCGCAGCGGCGCCCCGATGCACATCGACGCGGCGGCGGTTGCCTCGAGGGCGGGGATGCCCGAGCGAGTCGCGTTCGAGCTTGAGTCGCGCGTCACGCCAGGTCCGTCCGTGGTGGCCCACGCGACGACCCTGTCCGGCACATTGCGCGATGGCCGATTCGGCGCAGATGGCGTGCCGTGGCGCCTGGCCGCACCACTCGTGACTTACGATGCGGCGAGCGGTGCGCTCGACGCCCCCGAGTGGCAGCTGCGCTTCGCGGAGGCGCAGTTGAGCGGCGTGCTCGCAGCGCACCTGGGCGATGTGCCCGCAGCCGAGGGCCGGGTCCGCCTGGCGCGGGTCTCGCTGCGCGAGACACTCGCTGCTGCGGGGATCTCCTTGCCGCCGACGCGCGATAGAGAGGCCTACGATCGCCTCGAGCTGGATGCCGGCTTCCGGATCTCCGGTCCCGGTTTCACGGTGTCGCCACTCACCATCCGCCTCGATGACACGAGCCTCAGCGGCACCATCGAGCGGGACTCGTTCGAGGACAGCCTCATCCTCTTCGCGCTGCACGCCGATCGCATGGACGTCGATCGTTATCTGAAGCCCGCGGGCACGCCCAGCGAACCGTTCGTCTTTCCGGCGGACGCCCTCAAGGGCCTGCGCGCGAGGGGTACGCTCGCGATCGACGCAGCCACGCTCGAGGGTGTGCATCTGCGCGGCGTGCGGTTCGAAGCCGATACGCCATGATCCCGCTCGCCGACGCACTCCTGCCCTGGCATCGCGACCATGGCCGCCACGACCTGCCGTGGCAGCGCGACCGGTCCCCGTACCGCGTGTGGATCTCGGAGATCATGTTGCAGCAGACGCAGGTGGCGACCGTGATCCCGTATTTCGAGCGCTTCGTGCAGCGCTTCCCCGACGTGGTGACACTTGCCGACGCGCCGCTCGATGAAGTGCTGCACCTGTGGTCCGGCCTTGGCTATTACGCGCGTGCGCGCAACCTGCATCGCGCCGCGCAGCGCGTTCGCGACGAGTTCGCAGGCCGCTTTCCCGCGACTTTCGCGCAGATCGAAGGCTTGCCGGGGATCGGCCGCTCCACCGCCGGCGCGATCCTCGCGCTCGCGCGCGGCGAGCGCTTTCCGATCCTCGATGGCAACGCCAGGCGCGTGCTCGCGCGCGCGTTTGGCATCACCGGCGCGCCCGGCGAGCGCGCCTTCGAGCAGCGCCTGTGGGTGCTCGCCGAGGAGAACACGCCGCGCGCGCAGGTCGAGGCGTACACCCAGGCGATCATGGATCTCGGTGCGACCGTGTGCGTACGCCGGCGGCCGCTGTGTCCGTTGTGCCCGCTGCGCGACTGTTGCATCGCGCACCGCACCCATCGCGAGCACCTGATTCCCGCGCCGCGCGCGCGCGCCCGCGGCGTGCGGCGCGTACGCGAAGTCGTGATGCTGGTCGCGCAGCGCGAGGACGGCGCCGTGTTGCTCGAGCGCCGGGCGCCGGCGGGCATCTGGGGCGGCCTGTGGTGCCTGCCGGAGTTCACGAGCGAGTCCGCGGCGCGCAGTTACGCGGCCTCGCAACTCGAAGGCGTCGCGCTCGCCGCGCAGACGCTTACCCCTGTGCCCCATGCCTTCACGCATTTCGATCTCGTGATCACGCCGCTGCTCGCGCACTGCCGCGACGGCGGGTCTATCGCGGAGGAGGGGCGGGCGCTGTGGTATGACATCCGCTCGCCGGCACGGGTAGGATTGCCGGCCCCGGTACAGCTGATCCTCGCGAGCCTGACATGACCCGAACCGTACATTGCGTGATGTTGAAGAGGGAGGCCCCCGGCCTCGACCGGCCGCCCTATCCGGGCGCGCTTGGCCAGCGGATCTTCGAGGAAGTCTCGAAGGAAGCGTGGGCGCGCTGGGTCGGCCACCAGACGATGCTGATGAACGAGTACCGCCTGACGCCGGTGGATCCGAAGGCGCGCAAGTTCCTCGAGCAGGAAATGGAAAAGTTTTTCTTCGGCGAGGGGTCGGGATTGCCGGAGGACTATCGTCCTCCGGGCTGAGAGCTGAGAGCTGAGGGCCAGAGGCATGTCGCTCGTGTTGTTTGCGCATCCGTTCAGTTCCTATTGCCAGAAGGTGCTTACTGCGCTGTACGAGAATGCGACGCCGTTCGAGTACCGGCTGCTGGCGCTGGGCGATCCGGCCGCCGCCGCCGAGCTCGACGCACTGTGGCCGCTCGGGCGCTTCCCGGTATTGGTCGACAATGGCGCGACGGTCGTTGAAGCCACGATCATCATCGAGCATCTGGACCTGCTGCATCGCGGGCCGGTGCGGTTCCTGCCCGACGATCCGCGCGCCGCGCTCCACGTGCGCATGATGGACCGCTTCTTCGACAACTACGTGATGACGCCGATGCAGAAGATCGTGTTCGATTGCATTCGCGCCCCCGAGGATCGTGATCCGCAAGGCGTCGCCGATGCGCGCTCGATGCTCGACAAGGCCTGCCTGTGGCTCGACAGGCGCATGCAGGACCGCGAATGGGCTGCGGGTGAGGACTTCAGTCTGGCCGATTGCGCAGCGGCGCCGTCACTCTTTTATGCGGATTGGGTGCATCCGATCGGCGTGGAACTCGCGAACGTGCGCGCCTATCGGCAGCGGTTGCTCGCGCGGCCGTCCTTTGCGCGCGCCGTGGACGAGGGGCGGCCCTATCGGCAGTACTTCCCGCCGGGCGCTCCGAACAGGGATTGAAGGAAAAGCGAACAGCGAATAGCGAATAGCGAACAGACTACAGCCAGATCATCGGCGGCGCGCCTCTGGCTGTAATCCGTTCGCTGCCCGCTGTTCGCTCCTTCAGACGCCCATCGGGCGCCGCTTGTTGCGAAAGCCCCTAATCCGCAAACCGGAAATCACCAGCACGACGCCGATCACGAGCGCGAAGGCGCCAATCAGCGTGGCGATGGCCAGCGCGCCGGCCGCCGGCTGGCGCAGCACGAGCACGCCGAAGACGATGCTGACGAGGCCCGAGATTCCGAGCCACCACTCGAAGTCGATTTCGTTGCGGAAGCGGATCGCGGTGTAGATATCGAGCAAGCCATGCGCAATCGCCCAGACGGCGATCACGATCAGGATCGAGATCGCGGCAAGCCCGGGCGCGAGGACCGCGACGGCACCCGCCGCGATGCTGATGATGCCGCTCCAGAACGGCCAGCCCCAGTGCTTCGCCTTGGCGGCGTAGTAGATCGAGGCGATGCCGTCGACGATCCAGTAGGCCGCGATCAGCATCAGGAAGGCGAGCAGGCTGATGCCGGGCCAGGCGAACACGAGGATGCCGAAGAGGATGGCGACCACGCCTCGCACGATCGGTACCCACCAGAAATCGAGCAGGGTCTTCTCCATGATCAGCGCTCCCCGGGCGATGGTTATTCTCGCCGCTAGCATGGACCTGCCGGATACCCGCGGGCAATGGTGTCTGGGTAATCAAGGACTTGGCGCAGGCCTCGCTTGACGCCCCGCTGCGCCGCGGCTCTAATACGCGCCCCTTCTTCCAACGGCGGCCAGGTAGCTCAGTTGGTAGAGCAGCGGATTGAAAATCCGCGTGTCGTTGGTTCGATTCCGACCCTGGCCACCATTTCACCGCGACCACACCGTCAACTCTCGTGGTCGAAGTAGATCCTTCTCGGGCCGAGGCAGGCCCGTCCGCACATCTTCCAGGGGCCAGGTCCCGCAATTGCGCATTGCTGCAGTCGGCCGGGCGGGGCTGACCGCAATTCGGCGGTCTTGACGTTACGATATTACTTGTAATATCGTATCAAAACATGACGACCACTGAAGCCATTGCCGCGCTGGGTGCGCTGGCACACGAGCATCGGCTCGCAATCTATCGACTGCTGGTGTCCAGGGGCCCCCTGGGGCTGGCGGCCGGTGCGATCGCCGCAAAGGTGGGCCTGGCGCCGTCCTCGCTCACCTTTCACTTGCAGAACCTGCAACGTGCCAACCTCGTCAGGCAGCGCCGGGATGGCCGCCAGCTCATCTACGCTGCAGATTTCGGCGTCATGACTACGCTGGTGGGTTATCTCACCGAAAACTGCTGCGGCGGAACATCGGCCTGTGCGCCCTCGTGCGCGCCGGCTCCCGCGGCGGCCAGGGCACGCAAGCGCAAGCGGGCGGCCTGACGTTCCCGCCATTAACGACCACAAACTGACAGGAGTCCCCGCAATGAAACGTATGCACGTGCATGTAGCTGTCGACGATCTCGACGCCTCCATCCGCTTCTACTCACATCTCTTCGCCACCGGACCGACCGTCGCGAAGCCCGACTACGCGAAATGGATGCTCGACGATCCGCGCGTCAATTTCGCCATCAGCGCGCGGGGCGCGCAGGCGGGCATCGAGCATCTCGGCATCCAGGTCGAGGACCGCGGCGAGCTTGCCGAGATCTACGAGCGGCTCGAGCGTGCCGACCGCCCGGTGCTCGCGGAAGGCGCGACTACCTGCTGCTATGCGAAGAGCGAAAAGAGCTGGATTGAGGATCCGCAGGGCGTGAAGTGGGAGACATTCCTTACCACCGGCGAGAGCACGCAATATGGCAACGAGCGATCGCTGCCGGGCGCCACCGCCGCGTGCTGTACGCCCGCAGAAAAGGCGCAGGCGATAGCCGCCAAGGCCGCATGCTGTGGCTGATCGGTAACGATGGGCGGGAAGACGCGCAACGTCTTGTTCCTGTGCACGGCAAACTCGGCGAGGAGCATCCTCGCCGAGTCGTTGCTGAACCACTGGGGGCAGGGCAGGTTCCGGGCCTACAGCGCGGGCAGCTTCCCGAGCGGCACGGTAAATCCGCTGGCCCTGCAGCTACTTGTGCAGCTTGACCTGCCGACAGATGGACTGCGCAGCAAGAGCTGGGATGAGTTCGCCCGGCCCGAGGCGCAGTTGATCGACTTCGTCATTACCGTTTGCGACAACGCCGCCGGAGAAACCTGTCCGGTGTGGCCTGGTCAGCCGGTCACTGCGCATTGGGGCATCCCCGACCCGGCGGCGGTCGCGGGGACGGAGGCGCAGAGAATGGGGGCGTTTCGGCAGGCCCTGCACTCACTCGAGCGCCGCATCAAGGCGCTTGTCGCCCTGCCGATCGAATCGCTCGACCGCCCCGCGCTTCGCCAGGCGCTGGCCGCCATCGCGCAGTCGCCTCCGCCCGCAGCGGATCGGTGATGTCGGTCTTCGAGCGCTACCTGACGGTCTGGGTCCTCGGCTGCATTGTCGCGGGCGTCGCCCTCGGGCACTTCTTTTCCGGCCTGTTCGCGACCATCGGCAACATCGAACTCGCGCAGGTGAACCTGCCGGTGGCGATCCTCGTGTGGCTGATGATCATCCCGATGCTGGTGAAGATCGACTTCGCCTCGCTGCACCGGGTGAAGGATCACTGGCGGGGGATCGGCGTCACGCTGTTCGTGAACTGGGCCATAAAGCCGTTCTCGATGGCGCTGCTCGGCTGGCTCTTCATCGGCAACTTGTTCCGACCTTACCTGCCTGGCGAGCAGATCAGCTCCTACATCGCCGGGCTCATCATCCTGGCCGCGGCGCCGTGTACCGCCATGGTGTTCGTCTGGAGCCACCTGACGAAGGGCGAGCCGCACTTCACGCTCTCTCAGGTCGCCCTGAACGATGTGCTGATGGTGTTCGCCTTCGCGCCCATCGTAGGCGTGCTGCTCGGCATGGCGGCCATCAGCGTGCCGTGGGAGACACTGCTGCTCTCGGTCCTGCTCTACATCGTGGTGCCGGTGATCGTCGCGCAGGCCATCCGCCGCATGGTCCGCGGCCGCGGCGGCCAGGGGGCGCTGGATCGGCTGATGAAGGCCCTCGGTCCCGTCTCCATCATCGCGTTGCTCGCGACTCTCGTGCTGCTGTTCGCGTTCCAGGGCGAGCGGATCCTCGCGCAGCCGCTAGTGATCGCGCTCATCGCCGTGCCGATCCTCATACAGGTCTACCTGAATTCAGGCCTGGCTTATGTGCTGAACCGCTGGGCCGGCGAGATGCACTGCGTGGCGGGTCCCTCCGCCCTGATCGGCGCCAGCAACTTTTTCGAACTCGCAGTGGCTACGGCGATCAGCCTCTTCGGCATCGAGTCAGGCGCTGCCCTCGCGACGGTCGTGGGCGTCCTGATCGAAGTGCCGGTCATGCTGTCGGTGGTCAGGATCGTGAATGCGAGCAAGGGCTGGTACGAGCGCGGCAGCGCCGTTCGCAGCCGACTCGTTTCGCACGGGAGCCGCAGCACGCTGCAGTCGCGCTGACCTCCGACGGGTCAGCGCGCACAGTCCGCTGTTCGAACCGCTCGATGCGTGTGGGCGCAGGCCACATCGACGCGAAATACACTTGCTACAAGTGCGCCCGCCTGAACTCGACATTCGGCCTCTTGGGACGTCGTGGTGCCGATCGGGATGCACGAATTCGGCGTTCGCGTCCGCTACGAATTCTGAAGGGGAGGTTCCCGTGAGCAATGACAATGAGAAGATGCTGACCCGCCGCAAGGCGCTGGCGTTGACGGCCGCGGCGCCGGCCCTGGCGCCCGCCATTGCGCTCGGCAAGGAGAGCGCGCGGCGCGAGCCGATACGCTTCGACGACCCGGTCTGGAATCGCGAGCAGATCGCGCGGCTCGAGGCCGACACGGCGCCGGGCAAGTTCGTGAACAGCTATGTCACGGGCAAGGTGCACGGCGTGCGTGACGGCGAGGCCGTGCGCGACCTGATGGGCTTCGAGGTGTACAGCTCGACCCGCGTGCTGCGCCAGCCCGACGGCAGCTACCAGCGCCTGTGCCGTGAGCTCATCTTCTATCGCAATCTCGAGACCGGCAAGTTGATGGACGAGTGGACCAACGTCTACACCGGCGAGAATGTGCGGGTGGTCGACGTGGCCAACGACCCGTACAACTACAAAATCAGCGAATGGCTCCCGGGTCCGCCGTCGCAGGGCGGCCAGAACAAGTCGGCGCCGCCGCCGCGCCTGCCGCTGCGTCTCGACTGGGGCGTCATGGGCAAGTCCGTAACGCTCAATCGCGGCGTGCACCTGTACTACCCCAACAAGCTCGATCCGGCAGAGTGGCCGCGCGAATCGGCGGGCAAGATGAATCGCGTGTCGGAACTGTTCTGCTACGCGATTCGCCGCGAGGACATCGAGAATCCCGAGCTGACGCACCTGCCCTTCACCGGCGTCTGGGTGCGCATCACGCCGTGGCTGCCGTGGATGCTGATGGGCCAGGCCCCGGGCCACATCCATTACCTCGGCATGTTCAGCACCGTCGAGAACGGTTTCGACAACGTGCCGGACGACGTCGCGGAGCGCGTGAAGTCCCGCTATCCCTTGTACATGACGGCGCCGGAAGCGTGGCAGGAGCCAAGCTACTCGAGCCTCGAGAACTACGTCCGCTTCGAGAAGCCCGCGCCGCCACGTACCGGCGACAAGAGGTAGGCGGCACACCTGCCGACGTCATCACTTGCCGGCGGTAACGATCAGCGCCGGCATCCCAAAGGCAACCCTGCCGTCCGTGGCGACGAAGGGTTCGAGCGACTCCTGCGCCGCGGCGCGCAGGCGCTCGAACTGCGAGTCGTCGAGTAGTCCTCCAAGCGTCCAGACACAGGCGCGTTCGGTCGAGACGAGCGCATCGATCGACTCGAAACGCACGGTGCCGTCGTGGCGCGAGACGACAGCGTCGGTTATTCCCGCATGCGCGCAGATCGACCGCAGGCGCTGCGGATCGCCCATCGAGAATGGCGCGCGGAAGGCATCCGCGACCTCGCCGCCGAACAGGCGCTGCAGAAGCTCGGCGAGCACCGAGTAGCCGGGTGAATGATCGATCGCGTCGCACACGGCGATCGCGAGGCGCCCGCCGGGACGCAGCACGCGCAGCATCTCTCGCAGCGCAGCAAGCGGATCCTCGAAGAACATCAGGCCGAACTGGCTCGTGACGGCATCGAAGCCCGCATCCGGCAGCGGCAGCATCTCCGCGCGGCCCTGCTGCCACGTGACTGCGCCGGACTTGCGCCTCGCGACATCGAGCATCTCGCCGTTGATATCGACTCCGGTGACTTTGCCTTTGGGTGCGACGCGATCCACGGCGGCACAGGCGAGGGCGCCCGTGCCGCAGGCCACATCCAGTACGTTGTCGCCGGGCTGCACGCGCGCGGCATCGAGTACCACCGGTGCCCACTGCCGGAACAGCGCCGGCACGAAGTACCGCTCATAGATTTCCGCCGGCAGGGGAGCCACTTGGCGGGTGGTTTCAGGGTCCATGGGAACCTCCGCGGGGAGTGATCATAGTCCCGCGACGTATTGGACGGGTATGCCAGGGACCGGCGTGGCAGGATAGCCATGTATGTCAACGCAACCCGATACACCACTCGCCCGCTTGCCGCGCGAGCAACTGCCCGAGCACATGCGCGGCGCCTGGGACCAGGCGCTCGCCCTGCACGGCGATACCACTTTCGTCGAGGTCTTCGGGCAGGCCCCGCACGTGTACGACTGGTACCTCGAGGAGTACTACCGCAAGCTCTTCTATTCCGGGCGCATCGAGCGCAGTGTCGTCGAGCTCGTGCGGCTGCGGCTCGCGAATGTCCACGGCTGCGCGTTCTGCAATCGCTCCGACACGCTCGCGGCACTCGCCGGCGGTGTACCGCAGGCGAAGATCGATGCGCTCGCGGACTACGAGGGCGGGCCGTTCACGGAACGGGAGAAGGCAGCGCTCGCGCTCGCGGATGTCATGGTGCTGACCAATGCACGCGGCCACATCACGTCGGAGCTGTATACGCGAATGCGTGCGCACTACAGCGACGGCGAGATCGTCGAACTCGGCGTCATCATGGCGGTCCTCTGCGGCATGGCGAAGATGGTGTTTGCCTTCGACCTGGTGGAGAAAATGGACTCGTGTCCGTACCTGCCGCCCGCAAGCCCGTCGTAGTCAGCGTCGCGCGTGCGCGGCGCATGTGGCTGCACGCGCAGCGCCTCGATGCGCACGCGCCGTTCGGCGACGGCCCGCAGGCGACGCGGGCCGCCGTCGAGCACCTTGGCTACGTGCAGATCGACACGATCCACGTGGTCGAGCGCTGCCACCACCAGATCCTCTATACGCGCATACCGGATTACCGGCGCGAGCACCTGCACCAGGCGCAGACGATCGACAAGAGCGTGTTCGAATGCTGGACGCACGCGTTGGCTTATGCGCCGACGCGCGACCTGCGGGTACACCTCGGCGCGATGCGCCGCAACTGGCAGGGCAACAGCGGCTGGTTCGGATCCGTGACTCGCGCCGATCTGCGGCGCGTGCTGGCGCGCATACGCACGGACGGCGCGCTGTCGATCCGTGACATCGACGACGAGGCGCTGGTCGACAAGCACCATCCATGGGCCAGCCGCAAACCGTCGAAGCGCGCGCTGGAGTGCGCATTCTTCAAGGGAGTGGTGACGGTCAGCGAGCGGCGCGGCATGTTGAAGACCTATGAACTCATCGAGCGACACTTCGGCTGGGACAGATCGCCCAGGCTGGCGCCCGAACGCGAGATCCTCGCGCACAGGCTCGACGCTGCATTGCGGGCCCAGGGCCTTGTGAGCCTCGATTCGATCTGCCATCTCGATGCGCGACGCAAGCCCGCGATGCGGCGGCTCATCGAGGCCAGGCTGCGCCGCGGGGAGCTCCGGCCAGTGGTGGTCGACGGCGCGGAGAAGGTGCCGCACTGGGCGCTGCCGCAGGTACTGGAGGCGCAGGTGGATGGGCCGGGTGAGCAAGTGCATATCCTCTCGCCGTTCGATCCGCTCGTGATCCAGCGGCGGCGCTTGCAGTTGCTGTTTGGCCACGAGTATCGCTTCGAGGCCTATGTACCGAAGGAGAAGCGGGTCTTCGGCTACTTCGCCCAGCCGGTGCTGGCCGGCGATGAAATCGTCGCGCTCATCGATCTCAAGGCCGATCGCGAGCGGCGCAGGCTCCTCGTGCCGCAGTGGACCTGGCTGATCAGGCGCGGACGGCGGGCAGTGAAGCCGCACATCGAGGCCGCACTGCACCGTTTCGAGCGCTTCCAGTTCAATTCCGCGGGCGGCACGCAATAACCGCACAGGTGACGGCCAGAGTGTTACCGTGGCTGGATATCACGGGAGCATCCAATGGTGTATGACACGAATCCGGGCCGGACACACACGTCGGCCGCCATTCACGGCGAGCTCATGACGGATGTCCGCGCGCGAATCGCGCAGGAGCAGGCCGAGGCCGCCGAGCGTCGACGCGCTGAGCTCGCCGACCAGGCTTCATCCCGGTACACGGCACGCGAGCGCGTGCGCATGTGGGAGCGGTTGCATGGCCTCACCCTGCCACGCCAGCCGAGCCCTCACCTGATGACCATTGTCGCGAAGGACACAGCGCTCACGCTCGAGCAGGTGACCGAAGAGCAGCAGCGGCGCGCGGCCGCGAGGACGCCGGTCGAGCCGAAGAGCTGATCCGCGCGCCGCGCCTCGCGGCGATATGACCAATCGGCCCGAATGCGCCCGAAGCTCGGGCATCAGCGCGACAGCAACATGGTGACGCTGCGCGTGTCGGTGCCGGTCAACTGAACGGTGCCGCGGCCGGGCGGGCGCGCTGCCGCCCGGCCGTGAGGTGCAGGATCAGCGCAAGCGCCGCCATTGTCCAGACGATCACCGCACTCGTCGGCAGATCGCTGACCACCGAGATCGCGATGCCGACCAGATAGCTCGCGAACGTGAGCGCGTAGCCAAGGCCGAGTTGGTGCCGCGCGGCGGCGCGATACGTGGCGACCGCCGGTACGATCAGCGTGGTGAACACGAGGTACACGCCGACGAGCTGCACCGACGCGGTGACGACCAGCGCGAACAGCACGTAGAAGCCGATACGCCCGATCCGCTCGCGGCTCGTGAACCACACCGCCGCGAACACCGCGGTGACGATGCCGGTGCGGATCAGCTGCTCATGCGAGACCCACAGGATCTGGCCGGCGAGCAGCTCCTTCAGGTTGTCACCGCCATGCGGGTCGCTCGCAAGCGCCAAGATCTGCGCCGTCGATGCGAGCACGAACAGGATGCCGATCAGCGCCTCCTGCACTTCCGGTCGCCGCCGCTCGGTCCAGGTCAGCAGCAGCGCGCCGGCGAGCGCAGCGGCGCCGGCCGCGGCCTGGGCACCCCAGCCGGTGATCGGCAGGCCGAACGAACTCGCGACGATCACGCCGAGCCCTGCGACCTGGGCGATCGCGAGATCGATGAACACGATACCGCGCGCGAGTACCTGCTGGCCGAGCGGCACGTGCGAGACCGCGACCAGCAGGCCCGCGACGAGCGCGGGCCACAGGATGCCGATGTCGGCCTCGAGAAGACTCATTTCGTCACCGCGAGCAGCCGGTCGAGCGTGTCGTCGAACAGGCCGAACAGGTCCTTCGCACCCGGCGTGCCGCCGACCGAGAACGGCAGCGTCACGACGGGCACGTGGATGCGCGCCGACAGCCACTCCGCGGCCTTCTGGTCGTTGTAGGTATTGCGCAGGATGAGGCGCGGCGGCGCGGCGCCGAGTTTTACGACGAGCTGACCGAGATAGCCAGCGCTCGGCGGCACGCCAGGCTTCGGCTCGATCGCGGCGACCTCGTCGAGTCCGAGCCAGTGGCACAGGTACACCTGGTCGCGATGCATCACCACCACCGGCGCACCGGCGAGCGGCGCGGCGCGGCTGTTCCAGCGCGCGATCGCGAGCTGCCAGCGGGTGTCGAAGTCATGGCCGCGCTCGGCGTAGTACGCGGCGTTAGCCGGATCGAGCGCCGCGAGCCGCGTGGCAAGCGCCTTCGCGACTATGCCGATGTTGCGCGGGTCGAGCTGCACGTGCGGATTGCCGAGCGGATGGATGTCGCCCATCGCGCGATCGAGCCGCGTCGGCACTTCGAGCAGCCGCAATTGCGCGGCAGCCTCGAAGTAGCCGGGCGCGCCGGGCTGAATTCGCCGGTTGCCCGATTCGCGCACCAGCACCGGCAGCCAACCGATCTCGAGTTCGGCACCGTTCGCGACCAGCAGGTCGGCGGTGCGCGCGCGCGCGAGCAGGCTCGGCTTCGCCTCGACGCGATGCACGTCCTGCAGCGCGCTCGTCGCGACGTACACGTCCACCTTGTCACCACCGAGTTCGCGCGTCAGCGCGCCCCAGTCGCTCGTCGTCGCGAGCACCTTGATCGCGGCCTGCGCGGGCAGGCCGGCCAGCAATATCGTCAGCGCGAGCGCGCTGCGCAGCAGTATCGTCATGATCCGGCTCCTAGTATTTGTGGGCGCCGTGCGCGCCGATGCCGAAGAGGTATTGCAGCGTGAACTGGCGGTCACGCACGCCCTCGGCGCGCGCGTCGTCCCATGCGTATTGCGCGCGCAGGCGCGAGAACTCGCTCGGGTTCCAGTCGAGCATCACCGATACGCGATCGGGATCCGCCGCACGCAGCAACGGGAAGTCGCCGGCGCCGAGTACGCCGTCATCGATCAGCGCGATGCGCGTCGTGCCGGTATTGAGCGCGTCGTAGCGCGCACCTACGCGCCAGCGCGGGCGGAACTGGTAGACGCCCTGCAGGTACCAGCCGGAGCCGGTGCCGCGATAGGCGCCTGCGAGGCCCGATCCGTCGATGTCGTACGCGAGTTCGCCTTGCTCCTCCCGCCGCATGTACTCGCCCTGCAGCTTCAACTGGCGCTGCGCGGCGTTGCCGTCAGGCGCCCACTTGAGCACGGCATCGGCGACCCAGGTGCGCGCTTTTCCGGAGAACGCGTTGGCGACCGGATCGCCGAGCGCGTTCACGTCCTCGTACACGCGTTCGTCGGCGCGCTGATCGAGCCACGAGACGCCGGCGCGCCAGCTTGTCGACACGCCGATATCGCCGCCGACGTGCGCGAACAGTGTCGTCGCGTCGAGTCCGCTGCGATTGCGCCGCGTACCGGGGAAGGCCGAGCCGTTGCCGGCCTCAATGCCGAACTCGATGAGCAGGTCGGCGGGCGCGATCCACTTCAGCTGCAGGCCCTCCTGCGCCATCTGGTTGCCGAAGAACGCCTGGTAGACGAGCGGCTGTTCGGCAAAATCCCACGCATGGGCGTGCACTTCGTTCAGATAGCCGAAGCCGGAGAAGAAGCGCCCGGCCTTCGCGTTCAGACCCGCGGGCAGCGCGAGCGTGCGCACGAAGGCCTCCTCGACTTCGATTTCATTCTCGCCGCTGATCGCCGCGGTCAGCATCGCGCTGAAGTACGGATCGACGTTCGCTCCGAGCGTCAGCTCGGACTCACCGAGATTGAAGCCGCGCGCGCCCGGGCCGACCTCCCCGCCGCTCGGCATGAAGCCGGCGACCTGCCAGTCTTCGGGGCCGCGCGAGGCGGTGTGGTAGCTGCCGCCGATGACCAGCGAGATCGCGGGGTTGAAGGCGGTCGTCGCGCTGCGTGAATCGGACGATGGCAGTGCCGGTGCGAGATCGGGTGGAGCGGCTGATGAGATGTCGGCGGGAGTTTCGGTCGGGGCCGTCGGCGCGGTGCTCGCGGCTTCCAGCCGGGTGATGCGCGCTTCGAGCGCTTCGACACGCGCGGCGTATTGTGCCTGCAGGGACTGCAGTTCCGCGCGCAACGCCGTGGCGTCATCCGCAGCTTCGGTCGTGATGGGCAACAGTGTTAGCCCGAGCGCGCACAGCGCTGCGATGGAATGATAACCAGACATGAGAAAGCCCTCGTGAGGCCAATAAGTCCGGGCCCGCGCCGAAGCGCGGCCCTGCGATTATCGAACCGGGAGGACGCGGGGAGGTGCGCGGGAGCGATAGAACTGTGCGGACGGGTGCCGGGCCTGAATGACCGACTCGGCAGCGATCGTGAATATCGAGAGCCAGTCGGCGAGCGGCAGGATGCAGGTCGTCGGGCCTGCGGCGCCCTGCAACGGCGCGACCGACAGGCACGCGCCGCAGAGCTGCGTCGCCGGCGCGCCATGCGTGTCAGTCGTGAAATGCGAATAGGCATGCGCCTCGGCGCCCAGCTGCGCAAAGAGCAGCGCGAGCGACAGTACGCACGCGATCAGCTTGACGTGTCGGCTGTGCAGACGCGGCCTCCTCAACAAGGCCGGAGTATCTACTGTCGCAGCTCCGCTGTCATCGGCTCGCCCCAGGACGGGTTGAACGGCACCGCATTTTCCGGTCCGATGCCGAGCGAGGAGACGTCCATCACGAAGGTGCGGATGCCCTGCATGAAGCCCGGGCGGGTCGAGCGGGCCCAGTTCATCTTCCGGCCGTCCGGCGAGACATGGGCGAGCAGGTCGAGGCCGTCGGAGTACGTGAGACGGCGATGCTCTCCGCCGGCGAGGTCGCCTAGATAGACCTCCCAGTTCGTCTCGGTGAGCGCCTTGACGTAGACATAATGGCGCCCATCGGGTGCCGGCACCGGGTGCCAGTTCATGCCGTTGTCGTAAGTGTGGCGGCGCCAGTTGGTGCCGTCGCGCCTGATCGTGAATACCGTCATCGGCGTTGGCCGCACCTTCTTGTAGTCGGTGCGCTTCCATGCGCGGAAGATGATGTGCTCGCTGTCCGACATGAAGAACGGGGCGCCCTCCTGCCAGTCGTCGGTCCGCGTGACCTGGAATTCGTCCGTGCCGTCCGCGCGCATCACCCAGATGTCCATCTTGCCGTCGATCTGCCGGCCAAAGGTGATCCACTGGCCGTCGGGTGACACCGAGACTTCCGCTTCGTACCACTCGTTGTCGGTGAGTCGCTGCAGCTGGCTGCCGTGCAGGTCGGAACTGTACAACTCGGCGCCCTGGGGATAGTTGTCCGAATCGGACCAGTTGCCGACGGGCATGTCCATGCGATCGCGTGTCGAGGTCCAGACGATGCGCTGGCCGCCGGGGAAGAAGAACGAGCAGCCGTCCTGGCCGTGGTCGTTGACGTTCCACATCTCCTTGCCATCGTCGGTGAAGATCCAGGTGAGCGCGCCCGGGCCGCCGGACTGCGTCGGCACCGCGCGTGGATCACGCGTCTGTGCGATCAGGTGGCGCGAATCCGGCGCCCAGTACGCTTCGGCGGCATCGGGGATGTTCGGGATCATGTACGAGGGCAATTCGCGCGGATCGTGCGGCGGCACGGTCTCGCTCGCGATCAGTGCGCGGCCGGTCGCGAACAACGCGATGGCAGCACCGAGGACCGGGAACACGAGCGGCTTCAGCGTCATGGCACTCACCGTTTTCTCGGCGGTCAATGGCGCATCTTCCGCCCGGCACCCGCGCGTCGCCAGCACCAGTAGCCCCGATGCGCATCGAGTCCACACCGTGGACGCCCGTGCCCGCAGTCCCGCGCGCCGCATGGCGCAGTTGCCGGCCGCCCCCCGGCCCTGATACTTTGTTGAACAAGGTAAACAGCGATGAACTTCGACCGCGAATTCCTGACCGGCAGCCTCGGCACGGTGATTCTCGCGCTGGTCGGCGAGCGGCCGATGTACGGCTACGAGATGCTGCAGGAGTCGCAGCGTCGCAGCGGCAACCGGCTGCTGATGAAAGAGGGCACCCTGTACCCGGCCCTGCACCAGATGGAGCGCGCCGGCCTGCTCGCAGGCGAATGGCGGCGCGGCGAATCCGGTCGGGCGCGCAAGTACTACCGTCTCACGCCCAAGGGTCGCCGGCAGGCGCAGTCGAAACGCCGCCAGTGGCAGGCGATCGCTGCGGCGATGCGCGGCATCCTCGGAGACCAGCATGGATGAGCGCGACGTCGAGGCGCTGCTGACGCGCATCGTGCGCGAGTCGCGCATCCCCTGGCGCCGCGCGCGCGCAGACCTGCGCCGCGAGCTCGCGAGCCATTTCGAGGCAGCCGGCGATGCGCGCGCCGCACTGCGCGCGTTCGGCGACGAGGCGGAGCTGATCGAGGAATTGCGCCGCGTGTACCGGCGCGACTGGATCGCTGTCAATGTCGCCAAGCTGCTCGTCGGCTCTTGCGCGGCACTTGCAGTGGCGATTGCCCTGCAGCTCCTCGTCAACCTGCGTTTCGGCGGTACGACGTCCACGTGGCACCTGTCGGCAGGTTTCCGGATGTCCGCCGTAACCGCGGGCGTGATGGTCCTCTGCCTGATCACCGCCTGGGGCTTCGCGCAGCGTCCGTTCGAGAGCGCGTGGGCATCCGGTGCACTGGCCTTGCGGTTGGGCCTCGCAGCGCTCGCGTTGCTGCTCTACGCCAGCGGCGGCATGGTGTTGTGGTCGGTCTCATTGGTGGCACTCGGCGCGTTGTGCCACCGCCTGCGGTGGCGCCAGGTGCGCTGGCCGCTGACTGTACTGGCATTTGCGCTCGCGATCGGCGCGTTGCACGGCCCGCAGCCGGGCGCGGTCGATTTCCGCCAGACGCTGCTCGCCAGCGCCGGGCTCGCCGCCGCCTGGCTGTCGATCCCGGTGGTGTTTCGCGGTGTCGAATTGTTGTTCGCGGCCTGCTTCGATCTGCCACAAGGAGAAAGCCCATGAGACTTGCGAGTCGCCTGCTGATTCCGTTCGCCCTCGGCGTGGCGGCAATCGCCACGGCCGCCGAGCCCGACTTCAGCGGCAAGTGGCTGCTCGACACGAATCGCGGCGAGAATCTCGGCATGATGTCGGCGCTCACCCAGACCGTCGAGATCACGCAATCGACGCAAGCGCTCGTATTGCAGGAGAGCAGCGATTTCCAGGGGCAGAAGAGCAGCCGCGAGTTGCGTTACGACCTGACCGGCGCCGCGGTGCGCAACCCGGGCGCCATGGGCGGCGACGCCGAAACCGTTGCCCGCTGGGCCGACGGCCAGCTGGTCGTGACCTGGACTTCCGAAGGCGCGGTTGCCGGCACGCAGGTGGTGCGCACCGAAACGCGCTCGCTGAGCGCGGACGGCAGGTCGATGACCGTCGCAATCGTGCGCAACGGCGGCAAGCCCGTCGTCATGGTGTACGGAAAGAGCGAGTGAAACGTGGCGCGATGATCGCGGCCGCCGCGGTCCTGGCGATCGCGCTGGCTGTGGGCGTGTGGGGCTGGCAATCGCGGTCTGCATCGACCTCGTCGGCCAGCGCCCCGCGCAGCGTATCGCCCGAGCGCCGCAGCGTCGCCTCGTCGGTGCTCGCGACCGGCGTGGTGCGCCTGCGGGTCGGCGCCGAAGTGCGCGTCGGCTCGCAGGTCTCGGGCATCGTGCAGGAACTGCACGTGACGGTGGGCTCACACATCGAGCGCGACGCGGTGATCGCGCGCATCGATTCACGCGCGATCGAGGCGCGCCTTGCGCAGGCGCGCGCGCAGGTCGCCGTCAGCGAGCAGGAACTCGCGCGTGCGCGCGTGGAGCTCGCGCGCGTGCAGAAGCTCGAAGCGAGCAGACTCGTCGCGCCGAGCGAGGTGGAGGACCGGCAGCTCGCGCTGGCCGAAGCCGCCGCGAGGCTCGAGAAGGCGCGTCGCGACGCGCAAGTGGTCGAGACGGAACTCGGCTACACCGTGATACGCGCCCCGATCACCGGCACGGTCGCGTCGGTGACGACGCAGAAGGGGGAGACCGTCGCAGCGTCGTTCACGACGCCGACCTTCGTCACGATCATCGGTGACGATGCATTGCAGCTCGTCGCGATGGTCGATGAAACGGACATCGGCAGCGTGGCCGCCGGCAACCCGGTCAGCTTCTCGGTGGAGGCGTTCCCGGCCGAGGAATTCAGCGGTCACGTCGAGAGCGTCGCGCCGCGGGGCACGATCATCTCCGGCGTCGTGAACTACGAAGTGATGATCGGCATCGACTCCCCGGCCGGCGTACTCAAGCCCGACATGACTGCGAACGTGACGATAGAGACCGCGCAGCGCACCGCGCTCGTCGTGCCGAACGAGGCGATCCTGCGCGACGGCAGCGACCGCTACGTGTATGTCGAGGTCGACGGACGGCCGCAGCGGCGCGACGTGGTGATAGGCGCGCGCGCAGGCGGAGTGACCGAGATCCGCCGCGGGGTGACGCCGGACGAACGCGTATTGATCGGCGTGGAGGCGGGTGGAGGATGAGCATGATCGAAGCAATTCAGCTTTCGCGCGTCTACTTGCGCGGTGACGGCACGCCGGTGACCGCGCTGCGCGATGTGTCATTCGTGATCGGGGCCGGCGAGTTCGTCGTGATCCGCGGCACCTCGGGCTCGGGCAAGTCATCGTTGCTCAATATCCTCGGCTGTCTCGATACGCCGACTTCCGGCACTTACCGCCTCTCCGGCGATGTGGTCGGCAGTCTGTCGGATGACGAGCGCTCGCATCTGCGCGCGAGGCGGATCGGCTTCGTGTTCCAGAGCTTCAACCTGCTGCCGCGCGCCACCGCGCTCGAGAACGTCGAGCTGCCGGCGCTCTATAGCGGGGCCGCGCCGGATCGCGGGCGCGCGCGGGAGTTGCTGGGGCGCGTCGGCCTCGGCGAACGGGCCGCGCATTACGCGACCGAGCTTTCGGGCGGCGAGCAACAGCGCGTCGCGATCGCGCGCTCGCTGATGAACGATCCGCCACTGCTGCTCGCGGACGAGCCCACCGGCAACCTCGACTCGGCGTCGGGGGAGAGCGTGATGCAACTTCTGTCGAGCCTGCATCGGGAGGGGCGCACGATCGTGCTCGTCACGCACGATGAGCACATCGCCTCGTTTGCCGGCCGCGAGCTCGTGATCCGGGACGGCGTGATCGCCTCCGATACCGTGCGCCGCGCGCAGGTGCCGGCGTGAACGCCTCGCGGCTGCTTGCCAGTGCATGGCGTTCGCTCACGCGCAGCAAGTTGCGCAGCTTCCTGATGATGCTCGGCGTGATCGTCGGCATCGCGTCGCTGACGGCGCTCGCGTCGGTTGGCGAGGCAACCCGGCAGGAAACCATGCGCCAGTTCAAGCGCATGCTGGGCACCTTCGATACTCTGACGATCCGGCCAGGCGCCGGCAGCACGCGCGGCATGCCTTCGCTCGGCGCGGTCGAGCCGTCGTTGAAGTTCGATGACGGCCCTGCGATCGTCGCGGGCGTGCGCGGCGTCAAACGCGTGGCGCTCGTCCAGCAGGCCTTCGATCTCGACGTCAGTTACCGTGACGAGACCGCGGTGCCGCTGGTGCTCGGTGTTTCGCCGAACTGGGCCGACGTGCGCGGCGAAGCGGTCGCAAGCGGCGAGCACCTGAGCGATGACGACGACCGCACGCTCGCCCGCGTGGCCGTGATCGGATCCGATGTCGCGCAGACGCTGTTTCACGGCGAGGAGCCGCTCGGCAAGGTGATCCGCATCGCCGACGTACCCTTCCAGGTCAAGGGCGTGATGGCTCCGCGCGGCGCCGGTCCCGGCGGCGTGAGCCTCGACAACATGCTCGTGATCCCGGTGTCGACCTCCGCCAAACGTCTGTTCAACCGTGACTATCTGACCACCCTGGTCGTGCAGCTCGAAGATGCGAACGAGAGCGATCGCGTCGCCGACGACGTGCGGGCGGTGCTGCGCGAGCGTCACCGGATCATCCCGCCGGCCGAGGACGATTTCACGGTCAGCAGCCCGCGCGCGACACTGGCGCAGATCACCTCGGTCGGCACCATGCTCTCGAAGGTCGTCACCGGGGTCGCCGTGATCGCAACGCTGATCGGCGGCGCGGTGATCATGAGCCTGATGCTGATCGGTGTCTCCGAACGACGCCGCGAAATCGGCCTGCGGCGCGCGATCGGGGCGACGCGGCGCGACGTGTTGCGGCAGTTCCTCGTCGAAGCCGCGCTGATCGCCGTCGTCGGTGGGGCAATCGGCATCGTCGTCGGCGCGGGCGGTGCGACCATCGGAGCGCTGCTGCAGAAGCTGCCGCCCGCCTATGAGTGGCAGATCATCGGCGCCGCGTTTGCGATATCGCTCGCGGTCGGCATCCTGTTCGGCCTGTATCCCGCATGGAAAGCCGCCAACGTCGATCCTATCGAAGCGCTGCGCAGCTGAGCCGCTACCGCCGCCTCATGCATGCGGCCGGGCTGCAGCTTTGGCGCTACCGCGTGCGCTCTCTGCTGGTCATGACCTGCGCGGCGCTCGGTGTCGCCGGCTCCATCGCCGCGGTGAACTATGCCTCGGGCGGACGCCAGCAGGTGATCGAGCAGGTCGCGCGGCTCGGCACCAACGTGATCGTCGTGTCGGCATTGCAGGATCGCGGGCGGGGCGGGCGCGCGCGCAGCGGCGCGATCGTGACCACGCTGCGCGAGGCCGACTACCGCGCAATCCGCCGCGATATTCCGGAGATCGTACGTAGCTCGGCGCTCGTGTCCTCGGGACTGCGACTGAAGGCGGGCGGCCTGTCGAAGGTGGCGCCGGTGGTGGGCTGCGAGCCCGACTTCTTCCGCATCCGACACTGGGCGCTGGGTGACGGTGAGCCGTTCGATGACACCCACCTGCGGCGTTCGGCGCGCGTGGCGCTGCTCGGCGCGACCGTCGCGAAGGATCTGTTCGGCGCGGACTCGCCGATCGGCGAGCGCCTGTTCATCAACCGGGTGCCGTTCGAGGTGATAGGGGTGCTCGCCGAGCGCGGCCAGGGGCTCGACGTGACGAACGAGGACGCGCAGGTATACGTGCCGCTGACGACGGCGATGCGTCGCCTGATGAACGCCGAGCACTACGGTTCGCTGGTGCTCGAAGTCGGCCAGTTTGCGCAGCTGCCGCGAGCCGTACGGGAAGTCACGGCGCTGTTGCAGGAGCGGCATCGCACCGGCCGCTTCCGGCCGGACGATTTCTCGGTGCTCAACCAGCAGGATCTGGCCGATACCCGCCTGGCGGCGGCGGCGCGGCTCGGCTTCTTCGTGCGCTGGATCGGCCTGTCGGCGCTGCTCGTGGCCGGCATCGGCGTGCTAGCCATGGCGTGGATCACGGTGCGCGAGCGCACCCGCGAGATCGGCACGCGGCGCGCACTTGGCGCGACCGCGGCCGACATCTTCTTCCAGTTCGCGTTCGAGGCAATGGTGCTCGCGACTTGCGGCGCCGCGCTCGGCGTGGCGATGGGCTGGGCCGTCTCCGCACTGGTCGCCGTGCGCGCCGGGATACCCTTCGTCTTCAATCTCGGCAATGCGACGCTTGCCTTCGCGGTCGCGGTCCTGGTCAATCTCGCGTTCGTCAGCTGGCCGGCGCGCCGCGCCGCGCGCCTCGATCCGATCACCGCGCTGCGGCATGCCTGACCCCGACGTCGCGAGCCGCAGCAGCAGTCAATCCACAGCGCGCGACGACTCGCGCGGGCGCAACCACCCCGCCGCGAGCCAGCAGCCGAGCGCCCACGCCGCGCCGATGCACCAGCCGGCGAGCACGTCGGTCGGCCAGTGCACGCCGAGGAATACGCGGCTCACACCGATCAGCAAGGCGAGGCAAGCGCCAACCGCAAGCACATAGACCTTCATGCGGCGCGTCGATTGCACCGTCGCGAGCAGCGCGGCGAGCGTGAGCCAGGTGACAGTCGACATCATTGCATGCCCGCTCGGAAAGCTGAGCGAGCTGACGTCGACGAGATGCGCGACGAGGTCGGGACGCGGTCGTTCGAAGGCCGCTTTCAGCAGATTCGACACCAGCACACCGCCGCCGACCGCAACCGTGACGAGCAGCGCGGTCGCGCGTCGGCCCGCGAGCAGCAGATACCCGAGCGTGACCAGCGTGACGGCCGTGAGCACCGGAGTGCCACCGAGCGTCGTGATGTCACGGAAGGCCGCCTCCAGCCAGGCGGGGCCGAGCGGATCGGCGCTGTCGCCGGCGGTGCGCAGCGCGAGCAGCACGGCGCGATCGAAGCCATGCGTGTCGCCGTCGGTCACCTCGTCGGCGAGTTCCGCGAACGCGAGCAGCAGCCCCGCGACCAGGAGCAGCGCCGACAGGGCCGCAGCGAGGCCGCGGCGGCCGCGCGCAGCCCGAGGTTCAGCGGGCAATCGCACGGCGCTCGCGCCCGAGCAGCACGGTCACGGCGAGATCGGCCGTGACATTGCAGATCGTTCGGAACACGTCCGGCAGTACCTCGACCGCGAGCAGCAGCGCGAGCACCTCGACCGGCAGGCCCATGGCGAGGCAGATCGGCATCACACCGAAGAAGTAGCTCACCTGGCTCGATACGCCGACACTGCCGATGCTCGTTGCGATCGACACCATCGCGCCGGTGGCGATCTGCACTGGAGTGAGCTCCATGCCGTACAGAGCGGCGACGAAGATCGCCGCACTGAGGTTGGCAATGGCGGTGCTCACGCGAAACAGTGACACCGCGAGCGGCAGCACGAGGCCGGCCACGCCGGTGGGCAGTCGAAACTCCTTGTGCGCGACTTCGAGCATCGCCGGCAGCGTCGCGAGCGAGGACTGGGTGCTTGCGGCCACCACCTGCGCGGAGGCCGCGCCGCGCGCGAACCGGGGCAGCGTGATGTCCTTGCTGAGTGCCGCGATCGGATACATGGCGCCGGTGGCGAGCAGGCACATCACCGACAGCAGCACGATGTAGTAGAGGAGTGCGCCGGCCGCGTTGAGGCCGCCGTGGTAGCCGACGCCCAGCGCCAGTGCGAACACGCCGACTGGTGCCGCCCACAGGATCCACTTCACGATCGTGATCATCGCGTCCGCGACGGCCTGGAAGAAGCCGGTGATGCGGTCGCGGGAATCCGGCGCGATGCGGGTGGTGGCGAATGCAAAGAACAGCGCGAACACGATCAGCGGCAGCACCGCGCCCTCGGCGGCGGCCTGCACCGGGTTGACCGGCACGATGCCGATGAGCCATTCGCCGACCGGCGCGATGTCCGGCGCAGGCTGGTTCAGCGTGAGGGCGCCGGCGCGCAATGCCGCTGCGGCGCTCGAGGGAATCGGAAATGTATCGAGTATCAGCGGTGCGATCAGTGCGCCCGCCACGACCGCCCCGGCGAGAAACAGCAGGAACGTCGCCAGCGTGCGTGCCGCCAGCTTGCCGGCATTCGCGGCGCTCGCCGCCGACGCGACGCCGGTGACCAGCACCGAGAACACGAGCGGCATCACCGTCATGCGCAGCGCATTCACCCACAGCGTGCCCACCGGCTGCAGCACGGCGACGATGCGCGCGAGGTCGCTGCTGCCGAGTGCCGCAATGGCCGCACCGAGCCCGAGGCCCAGTACGAGGCTCAGGATGATGCGGTTGGTCGGCGACATGCGCGGGCTTTCTTGTTGCGCTTATCCGTGGCTACAGTGTCGCATGAATCGGCAGGCCGCAATTGCCATCGCGCCCGAGGTGACGCTGCTGCGGGGCTTTGCCGCGCCGACCGGGCCCATCGTCGATGCGATAGGCCCAATCGCGGCACGCGCCCCGTTCCGTCGGCTGACGACACCCGGTGGCGGCATGATGTCGGTCGCAATGACCAACTGCGGCCCGTGGGGCTGGCACAGCGACGCGCGCGGCTATCGCTACGTCGCTCGCGATCCGCTCTCCGGCGATCCGTGGCATCCGATGCCGGAGCTGTTCTCCCGGCTCGCGACCACGGCGGCGGCGCGCGGCGGCTTCCCCGGCTTCGAGCCCGACGCCTGCCTCGTCAACCGCTACGAGCCGGGCGCGCAAATGGGCGCGCACCGTGACCACGACGAGCTCGACATGGGCCATCCGATCGTGTCGGTCTCGATCGGACTGCCGGCGCTGTTCCTCTGGTATGGCGCGCGCCGCGGCGGCAAGCCGCTCGCCACGCTCGTCGAGGACGGGGACGTGGTCGTGTGGGGCGGCAGCGCACGCGCCGGCTATCACGGCGTGCGCAAGCTGCAGGCCGGCGAGCACCCGACGACGGGTGCGCTGCGTTACAACCTCACTTTCCGTCGCGCGAAATAGAACTCGCCGCGGGCGTGCTCTTCTGCAGTTCGCGCGCCACCCGCTCGGCTTGCTCCATCGCGCGCAGCACGTTCTCCCCGGCGAGTTTCGCGAGGTCGCGGTCCGACCAGCCGCGGCGGATCAGTTCGGCGAACAGGTTCGGGTACATCGACACATCGCTCAGGCCCTCGGGCCACAGGTCGTTGCCATCGAAGTCCCCGCCGATACCCACATGGTCGTGGCCCGCGAGTTTGACGACATGCTCGATATGGTCGGCGACGTCGCCAACGGTGACTCGGGGCAGCACCAGGTTCTTCTTGAATTCTTCGTACATCGCGCGGCGTTCGTCGGCCGACGCGGTCTGCGGCGAGCTCGCGTAGAACTCCTTCATGGCCGGAAACAGTACGTTTGCCGCATCGGCCGATACAAAACCGGCGACGAAGGTGACCATCAGCACCCCGCCGTTGGCCGGCAGGCGCGCAATGACGTCGTCCGGCACGTTGCGCGAGATATCGACCAGGCCGCGCGCCGCGGCGTGCGAGAAAATCACCGGCGCCTTCGACACGTCGAGCGCATCGTGCATCGTGTCGGCCGAAGTGTGCGACAGGTCGACGAGCATGCCGAGGCGGTTCATCTCGCGCACCACCTGCTCGCCGAACGGCGACAGGCCATTGAACTTCGGTGTAGCGGGCATTGCCGAATCGGCCCAGTCGGTGTGCGAGTTGTGCGTCAGGGTCATGTAACGCACACCGAGGTCGTAGTAGGCGCGCAGCGGGGCGAACGAATTCTCGAGGCCGTAGCCGCCCTCCATGCCGAGCAGCGAGCCGATGCGCCCGGCCCGGTGTGCGGCACGCACCTCCGCCGCGGTGCCGGCGAGCCGGAACACATCCGGGTACTTCGTGATCAGGCGCCGCGCGATGTCGATCTGCTCGAGTTGCATGCGGGCCTGGCCGCTCTGCAGCTCGCCCGGGATATACACCGACCAGAATTGTGCGCCGACATGCCCGGCGCGCAGGCGCGCGATGTCGGTCTGCCCGGGTACCGTGCCGCGCAGGTCGTATGCATCGACATCGCCCGGTGCCGCGGCGTAGCCGCGGATGGCGATCGGCAGGTCGTTGTGGCCGTCGACGAGGATGGTGTTCGACAGCACGCGATTGGCGCGCGCCAGCGCATCGTCGTCGGCGCCAGCCGGGGACCAGGTCGCGGCAAGGAGCAGCGCGAGCGAGGCGGTCGTCCCGATTCCACGATGCGTTACCATGCGACCATTCTCCTGGGGGATTCGAATCATGCGGGGAGTACGAAACATGACTTTAATGCGCTCTGGGTTCTTCGGACTGCTGATTGTAGCGACCGGTCCGTTGTACGGCGCCGATCTGTCCGCCCGCGACCGCGACTCGCTGTTGCGCGCGGTCGATGCACACGCGGCACAGGCCGGCAGGGCCGCCCTCGAGATCTGGAACTGGGCCGAGGTCGGCTACCAGGAGGAGCGCAGCTCGGCGCTGCTGCAAGAGGAGCTTGCGGATGCGGGCTTCAGCGTGCAGACGGCAGTCGCCGGCATGCCGACCAGCTTCATCGCGACCGCGGGTGCGGGCGAGCCGGTGATCGCGATCCTCGCGGAGTTCGATGCGCTGCCCGGGATTTCACAGGCGGCGGTCGCCGAGCGGCAGCTGGTCGAGGGCAAGAACGCGGCACATGCCTGCGGGCACAATCTCTTCGGCGCCGGCTCGGCCAGCGCGGCGATCGTCCTGAAGGACTGGCTCGCCGCGCGCGGCGTCTCCGGCACGATCCGCCTCTATGGCACGCCCGCCGAGGAGGGCGGCGCCGGCAAGGCCTATATGGTCCGCGCGGGCCTGTTCGATGACGTGGACGTCGCGTTGCACTGGCACGCCGGGGACCGCAACGACGCGAGCCAGAACGGCTCGAACAGCAACAAGTCAGGCAAGTTCCGCTTCCACGGCATATCGAGCCACGCAGCCGGCGCGCCGGACAAGGGTCGCTCGGCACTCGACGGCGTCGAGGCGATGAACATCATGGCCAACATGATGCGCGAGCACATGCCGACCGAGGCGCGCATGCACTACGTGATCACACGCGGCGGCGCGGCGCCAAACGTCGTGCCCGACTTCGCCGAAGCTTTCTATTACGTACGCCATCCCGATCCGCGCATGGTGCAGCAGCTGTGGGAGCGCCTGACGAAAATCGCGGAGGGCGCCGCGCTCGGCACCGGCACGACCTGGGAGGTCGAGATCATCCACGGCGCCTATCCGCTGCTCGCCAATCACACGCTCGGTCGCGTGATGCAGGCGAATCTCGAGCGCGTCGGCGGCGTGCGCTACGACGCCGATGAGGCGGCATTCGCGCAACGCATTTTCGCGACGCTCGACAGTCCGCGGCGCGCACTCGGCAGCGAGCAGGTCGTGCAGCCCTACGCGCCCGAGCAGCATTTCGGCTCGACCGACGTCGGCGATGTCAGCTGGACCGTGCCTACGGTGGGGCTCAACACGGCGACCTGGGTGCCAGGCACGTCGTCGCATAGCTGGCAGGCCGCGGCGGCGGCCGGCATGAGCATCGGCATGAAGGGCATGAACAATGCGTCGAAGGCACTGGCGCTCACCGCTGCGCGCCTGTACCTCGACCCGGCACTCATCGCCGCGGCCCGCAAGGAGTTCCTCGCGGCACGCGGCGCGGATTTCGTCTATCGGCCGATGGTCGGCGATCGCGCGCCGCCGCTCGACTATCGCAAGTAGAAGTCGATCAGCGGCACGCTGGCGAGCGAGGCAAGCACGCCGATCGCGAGCATGGCGTGTCCGACCGCCGCGTCGAGATTGCGCTCTTCGGCGAGGAGGGTCGCGGATACCATCGGGCCCATGGCGGCCTGCAGTACGCCGACCGTGAGCAACAGGCCCTGGGTGCCGATCGCAATGCCGAGCAGCCACACGAGCAGCGGCGCGGCCATGAGTTTCCAGCCGAGACCCAGGCCGACCGCCTGCAACTGCGTGGCACTGATCCGCCAGCGCAGCTGCAGGCCGATCGCCAGCAGCGCGAGTGGCGAGAGTGTGGCGCCGACGATTCGCAATACCTGATCGAACCACGCCGGCCAGCCGCCGAGCTGGCCGGCGATGAAGCCGGCGATGCAGGCGAGGAACGGCGGGAACAACACGATGCGCCGGATCAGCGCGCCCGCGCGTGCGCGCTCGCCGCCGTACCAGGAGGCGATGATCACGCCGCCGGTGGAGAGCGCGATGAAGCAACCGAGCTGATCGGCCACCGCGGCGAGCGGCAGGGCCTGCGGGCCGTGCAGCGCCTCGATCAGGGGATATCCCGTGAACGCCGTGTTGCCGAGGCCGGCGGTCAGCGCCACCGCGCCGATGCGCGCGCGCGACCAGCCGAAGTATGCGCCGCCCATCGCTGCCACGGCCCAGCCACCGGCGAACACGAGCCACATCGCGGCGACGAGGAACCACAGCTCGCGCTCGAAGGTGAGCCGCGGCAGCAGTGTCAGCACGAGTGCCGGCAACGCGATGCGCAGGACCCACCAGCTGATGGCGCGTGCCAGGCGCTGCGGGTCGCGAATGACTCGCGCGGCAACGACGCCGAGGGCGAGACAGGCGACGAGCAGCGCAACGCCGGTCATGGCTGCGCTATGCGAGTCGGCCGTCGATGATCTCGACCTGTCGGTCGGCGCCCGCGGCGAAGTGATCGTCGTGCGTGACGGCGATGACCGTGCGATCGTGGCTGCGCACCAGCTCCTTCAGGATGTCCTTCACGTTGATGCTCGATTTCGAATCGAGCGCGCCGGTGGGCTCGTCGGTGAGGATGATCGGCGGATCATTCGCCAGCGCACGGGCAATCGCGACGCGTTGGCGCTGTCCGCCGGAGAGCTGCGAAGGGCGCTTGTGCTCGTGCCCGGCGAGGCCGAGGTCCTGCAGCAACTGCAGCGCGCGCTGGCGCTGCCGGTCGGCGGGCAGGCGGCCGAGCCGGCGCATGGGCAGGCGCACGTTGTCGAATGCGGAAAACTCCGCCAGCAGGAAGTGGAACTGGAACACGAAGCCGAGCTTGGCAAGGCGCATGGCCGCGAGCCGGTCTTCGTCGTAGTCGGTGGTCGGCTCACCCTCGAGCGTGAGCGTACCCGAGGTCGGCTGGTCCAGCAGCCCGAGCAGGTACAACAGCGAAGACTTGCCCGATCCGGAAGGGCCCTTGATGACGACGAATTCGCCTCGATCAATGCTGAGCGAGACATCCCGCACCAGTGTCACCGGTACCTCGCCAGGCAGGGTGCGGGTGAGGTTCTCCGCGACGAGTATCGCGCTCATGCCGCACCGCGCAGGATCGCCACGGGTGCGAGACGCGCGCCGCGACGCGCGGGCAGGTAGGTGGCGGCGAGCGCCGACAGCATTGCGAACAGCATCGCCAGCGCGAACTGGCCTCCGCCCCAGTACACCGGCAGGTTGATCGGATCCGATTCGCCCGGCACCGCCAGGCGCACCTGTCCTGTCACCCACATCAGGCCACTGCCGGCGAGGAAGCCGAGCACGCTGCCAGCCGCGCCGACCGCGAGCCCTTCGATCAGGAAGATGAGCTCGATGTCGCCGGCACGAAATCCCATCGACTTCAGGATCGCGATGTCGCGCGTCTTCTCCATGATGACGCTCGAGATCACGTTGTAGATGCCGAACGATGCGACCAGCAGGATCGCGCCGACGACGGTGAACATGATGACGTTGCGCACCATCAGGGTCGAGAGGATGTCCTCGCTCGCCTCCTGCCACGACACCGCCTTGTAGCCCGTCAGGCGCTCGACCCGCGCTGCCGTCGTGCGCGCGTCATAGGGATCCTCGAGCCGGGCGATGATCGTGTTGGCGACATTGGGTCGATTCAGCAGGGCCTGCACGCGGGTCAGCTGGGCGTAGGTCTGGGACTCGTCGAAGGCGGCGCGGCCGGTGTGGAACAGGCCCACGATCCGCATCACCCGCACGTTGCCGACCGGCGAGACCACCGAGACGGTGTCGCCCGTCGCGAGCGAGAGCTTTTGCGCGAGTGCCCGGCCGATGATGATGCCGTTGGGGTCCGCGTCGATCGCCTCGAGCGAGCCCTCGACGATGTCGTCCTCGATCGTGGTGACATCCTTCATGCGGGCCGGCTCTATGCCCGACAGGGTGACCGCCTCGTCGCGGCCCGCAAAGCTGAAGATCACCTGTCCGATCAGCACCGGTGCGGCGCGCAATCCGGGCATGGCATCGATTTGTTCGAGCCGCCGCTTGTACTGGCGGATGCCGCGCCGCTCGGTGAGTGGCTTGACGTGCAGTACGCTCACCGCGGCGTCCGGATTGCGCTGTACCGCCGGCTGTACGTTCGGGTCGCGAAACTCGTCGGAAACGGTGATGTGCGGCGTGCTGTCGACGAGGCGCGCGATGAAGTCGAGCTCGGAGCCGCGCATCAGCGACGATACGGCGAGGAAGAATGCGACACCGAGGACCACGCCGAGCAGCGACGCAATGGTTTGCCGGCGCCGCGTACGCAGATGGCTCCAGGCGATGTCGAGATGCAGCTGCACGGGCGCGGCGCGGGTGTCAGTCGGCGGTCCGGAACCGGTCGCCGGCCTCGATGTCGCCGGGGGGCGCGGCGATCAGCTGCTCGCCGCCCGCGATCCCGCTGCGGATCTCGGTCTGCAGCGCGCCAATGACGCCGACCTCGACCGGCAGTCGCACCGCGCGGCCCTCCGCAATCGTCCACACGGCCCCGTCGACCACTGCGGAGGAGGGCACCAGCAGCGCATCCTCGCGGCGCTCGAGCACGATGTTCGTCTCGGTGGTCATGCCGATGCGCAGCGGCGGGTCGTCCTCGAGTGCGATGCGCACGCGGTAGCTCCGCGCCACCGAGTCCCCGCGCGGCGTGATCTGCTCGACGCGTCCGTCGAACACGCGGTCCGGGAAGGCGTCGGTGCGGATCAGCACGGGCAGGCCCGGCTGCACGCGCGGCAGGTCCTCTTCGTCGACATCGGCGGTGATGCGCAGCGGCGCGGGACCCGCCATGTGGAAGATCACCTGGTTCACGGGGATGAACTCGCCCACTTCGCCGTCGCGGCGCGTGATCTGCCCGGCGCTCGGTGCGGTGAGGCGCATGTGGCCGAGTTGTTCGCGCGCGCGCTTGAGCGCTGCGTCGGCGGCCTCGAGTTCGGCGCGCGACTTGTCGAGCGCATCGACCGAAACGAGTGCGCTGGCGCGCAGCGTCACGCTGCGCTCGTACTGCGAGCGCGCATAATCCGCGCGCGCGGCGAGTTCGGTGACCGATGCGGCGAGATCCGCAGCCTCGAGGCGTGCCAGCAACTGCCCCTTGCGCACCTGGGCGCCCTCATCGACCAGCAGCTCGACGATCCGCCCGGCCGCGCGCGGCGCAATGCGGATTTCGAGGCCGGGCTCGACGACGCCGGTGGCGTACACCGCCTCGATGGCGGGACCGCGGGTCGGCACCGTGGTTGGCGCGAGCGGTGGCCGCAATGTGCGGTAGCCGCCATAGCCGACGCCGGCCAGCATCAGCAGCGCGACGAAGGCATGAATGGCGCGACGCATGTGCGGCAGTCTAGCAAGCCGGCCCGCCGGCGCCGCCTGCATGTATGCGCTGGATCAATCTGCGGATTCGGCGCCCGCGGCGACCCAGGCGAGGTCGGCGCTCGAGACTCGTTTGATATCAAATTGCTTCGCCGCGCCCGCCATGCGGGTCAGCGCCTGCGCCATCGGCATGACGGGTCCGGTGTCGCCTTTCCTGGCTTTGTGGAAACGGACCGGATTGATGCGCGCGATGACGTAGTTGCGAAGATACGGCGACTTGAGGCCGCGGGCCTGCAGCGCGCCGACGATGCGCTTCACGTCTGCCTCGATGCCGGTGAGCCGCGAGGCCCAGGCCTGCCGGTCGCGCAAGCTGGCCGCGAGCGGGCGCTCGGCGAAGCGGTCCACCTTCTTCAGGAACGGACTGTAGGCGCCGCCACCGAAGCGCGCGTTCTTCTCGTAGACGATGCCGAGCGTCAGCAGCTCGGCTGCCTCGAACTGCGCCGCGTACGCCGTCTCGCGCCGCGACGGGTCGGCCTTTGCGAGCGCGCGTGCCATGCGGATCACCTCGAGGCTCTTGTCTTTCAGGTTGTGCGCCTTTTCGGTGTTGAGCGCGAGTATGCGGTAGGCGAGCGACTCGTCCGGCGAAACCAGGGCGGTGATCTGTCGCAGGCCGAGCACTTTTGCCGCCGCCAGCCGATGGCGTCCGTTCGGTGTCCAGAAGCCGCCCTGCGCGCCGCGCACCACGATCAGCGGATCGAGGAATGCCGCGGCCTCATCGATCTTCGCGGCGAGACGCTTCGTATGCGTCGGCGACAGATCGCGCTGGAACGGTGTCGGCTGTACCGCGGTGAGGGGCAGCGACGCCACGAGCAGCGCCCGCCCGCCGAGCGGGTCGCGATAGGCGCCGATCGGCGCGCCGCCCGCGCCGGTCACCTCTGCGGCAAGTGCCGCTATGTCGGGCGAGTCGAGGGCGAGGGCGACTTCGCGTGCCGCAAGCCCGCGGCGTTCGCGCGCCGGCGCGAGCTTGCCACGCGCCCGCGGTCTGGCGGTGGAGGTCTTGCGGGCGGAGCTCTTGCGCTTGGCGGCCACGGGGCGAGTGTGCACGCGGTGCGCCAGCGCAGCCACCGGAAAATGTAACATCGCGTGGCGTGCGTAACCTGTCCTGCCATGCTGCACCCGGCGACCTGCCTATCGAGCGCCTCGAAGCGGCCGTGACCGTCACTCCAGCCGCGTTGGGTGGCGACGCGCGCCTCAAGGTGCACTTCAGGCTCGTCGCGGACCTGCGGCAGTTGCGCCTGCCCTCGCCGCGACAGGGCCAGCGCCAGGATGTACTCTGGCGCCATACCTGCTTTGAAGTGTTTGCACGCGCGCGGGATGATGTCGGCTATGTCGAGGTGAACCTCGCGCCTTCCGGCGACTGGGCGGCCTACCGGTTCAGCGCGTATCGCGCGGGGCTGCAGCCGATCGCGCCGATGAGCACGCCTGCGCTCGAACTCGCGACGACCGCCACCACGCTCGACCTGCGCACGTCGCTGTCTCTCGGCGAGTTGCGAGTCGGCACGCCACAGCGGGCCGCGACGACACTCGATGTCGCTCTGGCCGCCGTGATCGAGGAGCGCAGCGGCGGGCTGTCATACTGGGCATTGACCCATCCCGATCCCCGGCGGCCGGATTTCCACCATCCCGAAAGCTTCGCGCATGAAATCCGGTATTGAGCGACTGATCGGTGAGCCCCGCCTGCGGCGCGGGTTGTCGGGCCGGCGCGTGGCCCTGCTTGCCCATCCCGCGGCAGTGCTGCCGGATCTCGGCCATTCGCTCGACGCGCTGGCGGCACTGCCCGATATCGAACTCACCGCGGCGTTCGGCCCGCAGCACGGCCTGCGCGGCGACAAGCAGGACAACATGGTCGAGTCGAGGGACTTCGTCGATCCGGCATCGGGGATTCCCGTCTTCAGCCTCTACGGCGACGTGCGGCGCCCGACCCCGGAAATGCTGGCGAATTTCGACGTGTTGCTGGTCGACCTGCAGGACCTCGGTTGCCGGATCTACACCTTCATCACCACGCTGCGGTATGTGCTAGAGGCGGCGGCAGGACACGACAAGGCCATCTGGATCCTCGATCGGCCGAATCCGGTGGGCCGCCCGGTCGAAGGCACCCTGCTGCGCGCAGGATGGGAGAGCTTCGTCGGCGCGGGCCCCTTGCCGATGCGCCACGGATTGACGATGGGGGAGCTCGCGCACTGGTTCGTTGCGACACTGAACCTCGATGTCGACTACGAAGTGGTGTCGATGCTCGACTGGCAGCCGCACGCCGCGCCCGGCTACGGCTGGCCACTCGGTGAGCGCAGCTGGGTCAATCCGAGCCCGAACGCGCCCAACCTGTCGATGGCGCGCTGTTATGCCGGCACGGTCATGCTGGAAGGCACCACGCTGTCGGAAGGGCGCGGCACGACGCGGCCGCTCGAACTGTTCGGCGCCCCGGACATCGATGCCGGGGCCGTGCTCCGCGAGATGCAGCGGATTGCGCCGTCGTGGCTCGAAGGCTGCCGGCTGCGCCCGTGCTGGTTCGAACCGACCTTCCACAAGCACGTCGGCAAGCTGTGCTCCGCATTGCAGATCCATGTCGACGATGGGGCTTACGCGCATGACGCCTTCAAGCCCTGGCGACTGATGGCAGCGGCGTTCAAGGCGATACGTGCGCTCGATCCCGACTATCCGCTGTGGCGCGACTTTGCCTACGAGTACGAGCACGACCGGCTCGCCATCGATCTGATCAACGGCAGTACCGTGCTGCGCGAATGGGTGGACGATCCTGCGGCGACGGCGGGCGACCTCGAAGCGATCGCGGCAGCGGACGAGGCGCGCTGGCGCGGGGAGCGCGAGGGCCTGTTGCTCTACTGACGGACAGCCCGCCGCTACTGACGGGCGATCAGCGCCCGCAGCGTGACCAGTCGTTCCTTCACCACTGTGGCGTTGGCGTCGCCCATGCGCAGCAACAGTTTCTGCCCCGATGAGCGCGCCTCGAGTGCGGGATCCTTGAAGCGAAAGTGCACGCTCGGCTGTTCGAGCTCGATGGGCCCGGCGACCTGCGGCGTGGCGAGCAGTTCGTCGATGACCGCGATCACGCGATCATTGAAATAACGGTCCGCGGGTCCGACTTCGCCATACGCCTGCTGCAGCAGCGGATAGATTCGCTGGTACAGCGCCGCGAGCTTGCCGACGTCGAGTCGTTCGACGAGCGCGACGTAGGGCGCATAACGCGCGAAGTTCGCCTCGTCGAGCGTGATGCGCTCCCCATCGCGCACCACGGCGAGACTGCCGGGGATCGGGCCGACGGCGCGCGTGAGCACGGGCAGCTTGTCGCGACCGAGATGATCGACCGTGGCGACGAGGCGGCGTGCGACGCCCGGGACAGCGACCAGATCGTGGGCCGACTGCGCACCGATGAGTTCACCGAGCGAGTCCACCAGGAATGTGTCGCTGTCAGCGAGTGCGGGCAGTGGCGCCGCGGCGCTGTCGGGCAGCGATTCGGGCAAGGGGTGTTCGATCGGTGGCGGTGCCGCCATGCCGGTTGCCTTTGCAGGCAGCACCGGCGGCTCCGCGATGGGCTTGGGCCAGAACAGGTAGGCGAGTCCGGCGATCGCTGCGAACGCGATGACCGCGCCGACGACGAGACGATGTCGCATGCTGCTACCGTAATCGACGGGGCGTGATTGTCAATGCCGCGTGTGCGGTAGGATGCGTCGCAGGGAGGAAGCACCCATGATCAGACAGGGGAGTATGTGGATCGTGGTCGCGGCGCTGGCGGCGATGTGCGCTGGCTGCAACACGCGTACCGACGACTTGCGGGCCGCCGCAGCAGCAGCGCCGGCCGCGTGGACGACCTTCCGCGACGCCTTCATCGAGGACGAGTTGCGCGACAACCCGCCGTTTGCGGTGGACGCCGGCCGGCACGAGTACGATGGTGGCTTGCCCGACTGGAGCAAGGCGGGCATCGCGGCGCGCAACTCACGATTGCATGCCGCGCGGGATGCGGCGCAGAAGATCGGCCCGCTGGGACTCGACGCCGCGCAGCTCTTCGAACGCGACTACCTGCTGGCGCGTATCGATCGGGACCTGTTCTGGGACGAGGCGGCCGAACGCCCGTTCACGAACCCCACCTTCTACCTGGGTGGGCTCGGTCCATCGGTCTACCTCACTCGCGATTACGCGCCACTCGCCGAGCGCATGCGGGCCTATGTCACCTACGCGAAGGCGGTGCCCGGCGCTGTGGCCCACATAAAGGAAAACCTGCGCCTGCCGCTGCCGCAGACCTTCATCGAGCGTGCCATCTCCGGCTTCGCAGGTTTCGCCAGCTTCTTCGAAGCCGATGTGCCCGCGATCTTCGCGCCGGTCGACGACCCGGCGCTGCAGAGCGAGTTTGCGAGCGCCAACAAGGCCGCTGCCGACGCGATGCGCGACCTCGCGAAGCATTTCGAGGCGCAGCGCGCGAGCGCGACGCAGGACTTCGCGCTAGGCACGGAGAAGTTCGCGCAGATGCTCGTTGCGACAGAGCAGGTGACGACGCCGCTCGCCGAACTCGAGAAAATCGGACGCGCCGACCTCGAGCGCAACCTGGCCGCACTGCGCGTTGCGTGCGAGAAATACACCCCCGGCAGGCCGATCAAGGCTTGTTTCGCGAAGCTCTCGGCCGACAAGCCCAGGGGCGGTCCGGTCGCCGGCGCCACTCGGCAGCTCGTCGAGCTGCGCCAGTTCGTCGTCGACCACAAAGTGGTGTCGGTGCCGAGCGAGGAGCAGGCGCTGGTTGCGGAAGCGCCGCCCTACAGGCGTGCGAACTCCGCCTATATCGAGATTCCGGGGCCGTACGAGAAGTCTCTGCCGGCGACCTATTACATCGCGCCTCCCGATCCGAAGTGGAGCAAGGCGGACCAGCTTGCCTACATTCCGGGCGAGGCCGACCTGTTGTTCACCTCGGTGCATGAGGTCTGGCCCGGCCATTTCCTGAATTTCCTGCATGCGAACCAGTCGAAGTCGCTGGTCGGCCGGCTGTTCGTGGGTTACGCGTTCGCTGAAGGCTGGGCGCACTACACCGAGGAGATGATGGTCGAGATGGGCTTGCACAAGGACGATCCCGCGGCGCAGGTCGGGCAACTGTCGAACGCGCTGCTGCGCAACGTGCGCTACCTGTCGGCGATCGGCCTGCACACCGGAGGCATGACGGTGGAGCAGTCCGAGCGCATGTTCCTCGAGGAAGCCTTCCAGGATCCTGGCAACGCGCGCCAGCAGGCGGCGCGCGGCACCTACGATCCGGCGTACCTCAACTACACGCTCGGCAAACTGATGATCCGCAAGCTGCGCGACGACTGGACCTCGACCCGCGGTGGCCGCAGCGCATGGAAGCAGTTCCATGACGAATTCCTGTCGTATGGGGGTCCGCCGATCCCCATGGTGCGCAAGGCCATGCTGGGCACCGACGACGACGGAGTGCTATTCAGCTCTGGCCCTTAGCCCTTCGCACTCGGCTCTCAGCCCGCGCGGAGCGCGCATCAGCCCCCGGCGCGCTTCGCGTCGAAGCCGCGCGCGCGCAGGGTCGCGACGATGGTGTCGCGATGATCGCCCTGGATCTCGATGTTGCCGTCCCTTACGGTGCCGCCGCAGCCGCAGCGGCGCTTCAGGTCGCCGGCGATCGCCGCCAGCTCGGTCGCCGACAACCTGAGGCCGGTGATCACGGTGACACCCTTGCCGCCGCGGCCCTTGGTCTCGCGGCCCACGCGCACGGGTACTGGTTTGCCGACTGCACTGCTCACCGGCATATTGTACGCGGCGGCAAGCTCGCGCTTTAATGCGCACCGACGGAAGGGAGAATCCATGGGCGCGATGAGACCTGATGCCCTCGATGAGCTGCGTGAGCGCTTCCAGGAATACGACACCGACGGCGACGGCCGCATCGTGTTCGCGGAGTTCTGCCAGCTGATGGCAGAGCTCGACGACGAGCTGTCGAAGGAGGAGTGCCAGCTCGCATTCCAGGGCGCCGACCACGACGATGACGGCACCATCGCCTTCGATGAATTCGTGGCCTGGTGGGTCGGGAGTTGACCCCGGGGCGCGGCATCGACCGCGCGCACCGCCGTGTGATCTTCGCCTCGTCGCTCGGAACCGTCTTCGAGTGGTACGACTTCTACCTGTACGGTTCGCTGTCCGTGATCATCTCGCGGCAGTTCTTCTCCGGCGTCAATGAGACGACCGGATTCATCTTCGCGCTGCTTGCCTTCGCCGCGGGCTTCTTCGTGCGCCCGTTCGGGGCGCTCGTCTTCGGGCGGCTCGGCGACCTGGTCGGGCGCAAGTACACTTTCCTGATCACGATAGTGATCATGGGCGCCTCGACGGCGCTCGTCGGCATGCTGCCGTCCTATGCATCGATCGGCGTGGCGGCGCCGGTGCTGTTGGTGGCGCTGCGCCTGCTGCAGGGCCTCGCGCTCGGTGGCGAGTACGGTGGGGCCGCGGTGTATGTCGCCGAGCACGCGCCGCAGGGGCGCCGAGGCTATTACACGAGCTGGATCCAGACCACCGCCACACTGGGCCTGTTCCTGTCGCTGCTGGTGATCCTTGCGTGCCGGCTGCTGCTCGGCGAGCAGTTCGAGACCTGGGGCTGGCGCATTCCGTTCCTGCTCTCGATCGTGCTGCTCGGCATCTCGGTGTACATCCGCTTGCAGCTCGAGGAGTCCCCGGTGTTCATCGCGATGCGCAGCGAGGGCGCGCTGTCGAAGGCGCCGCTGGCCGAGTCCTTCGGGCGCTGGAGCAACCTGCGCCTCGTGTTGCTCGCGCTGCTCGGCGCCACGGCCGGCCAGGCGGTGGTCTGGTACGGCGGGCAGTTCTATGCCCTGTTCTTCCTCGAGAAGGTGCTGCAGGTCGATGCACAGGCCGTGACGATCATCATGATCGTCTCGCTGCTGCTCGCGACGCCGTTTTTCGTCGTGTTCGGTTCGCTGTCGGATCGCATCGGGCGCAAGCGCGTGGTGCTGGCCGGCTGCGCGCTTGCGGCACTGACCTACTTCCCGACGTTTCGCGC
>CADEFJ010000007.1:0-17856 GCA_902826575.1 uncultured Pseudomonadota bacterium
CTGCCGCTCCACGGTCGAAGGGGAAAGTGATTTTTTCGGCAGGACGCTCATATGGACAAGACACCTCCGCTACACCCCGCGATCGCCCTCGCGGCGCTGCTGCTCACGCCGCTGTACGCGAGCGGAGCCGACCAGCAGGACACACTGGCTGACCCCGCCGAGGCGTCGATTCCGTTCGTCGATCACGGCGGCATCCGCGACTGGCACGCCGACCGCGACCGCGGACTCTGGGTGCAGGACATCCACCGTAACTGGTACTACGCGAAGCTGCTGAGCCCGTGCACAGGGCTCGGCTTCGCAACCGCGATCGGCTTCGTGACGAGGCCTCCCGGCAGCTTCGATCGCTTCAGCAGGATCATCGTGCCGCGTGAGGGGACCTGCCCGGTCGTGAGCTTCGTGCACAGCGACGGTCCGCCGCCGAAGGACAAGCGCGCTGCCGACGGCGCCGCCGACTGATACGCCAGGGCCGGCGGGCGGATGGGCGGGTCACGGGACCCACGCTCGCCCATCACGCCGCCTGTTCGAGCGGCTGCGCAGCGGGCCAGCGGACCGGTGCGCACAGTTCGTTCCAGCTGGTCAGCCGCAGGCGACCATGGAAATCCTCGGCAAGCGCGGTGCAGCTTTCGACCCAGTCGCCGTCGTTGCAATAGAGCACGCCTTCGATGTCGCGCACGTTGGCATGGTGGATATGCCCGCAGACCACACCATCCAGGCCGCGACGCCGCGCCGCGTGCGCCGCCGCACGCTCGAAGCTCCCGATGTACTCGACCGCACGCGGCGCCTTGTGCTTGAGATAGCCGGCCAGCGACCAGTAAGGCAGGCCGCGCCAGCGGCGCAGCGTGCTGCAGACTTCGTTGAGGCCAAGTATCAGCGAATACATCTGATCGCCGAGCTTCGCGAGCCAGCGGCTGCACTTGACGACGCCATCGAACTCATCGCCGTGCAGGACCAGCAGCCGCCGGCCGTCGGCGGTCTCATGCACGAACTCGCGATGCAGGGCCACGTTGCCGAACACGGTGCCGTCGAATTCGCGCAGATCCTCATCGTGATTGCCGGGAATCAGAATGACACTCACGCCCGCTGGCGCAGGCACCAGAGGTCGACAATGTCGCCGATAAGATAGAGGCGCTCGGTCCGCATCGAGCCCAGGAACTGCAGCAGCTGCTCCGCACGGCAGCCACGGCTGCCGAGGTGCACGTCGGATAGGAAGACACTGCGGAATTTCGCCATGGCTTGCATGGGCCGTCAGCGTCGACCCTGAACATGTGCGTTGGATGACAACTCCGAGAATTAATCCTTACAAGACGGCCAGTTGGACCGCTTTCCTGATATGTCATATAGGTCGCGGCGGGCGAGTGTCCGCCGACAATGTGCGGCATATCGCAGGCACGCGTGCGGGCCACCGCTACAGTGCGGCCATGCCCACGACCCGCACCAATGCCGCGCCGCGCGGCGAGTCCGCGCCGAGCAACGAGTCCGCACCGCGCGCCGCGACGCCCGATGGCGAGCAGCTGCGGCTCCTGCTCGCGCGCTGGCAGCAGAGTCTCGAGCTGCACGCCCGCTACGCCTCGCTCGACGACGCGCATTACCAGCACGTGCAGCCCTGGCCGAAGCACGAGCGCCCCGCGCGCTGGATCATCGATCTCGCGCGCCAACGTGCCGACGCGCTGGCGCGACTCGTCGAGCAACGCGCGCGGGAAGGCGACCGCGCCTTCCTCGAAGCGCTCGAAGTAATGAGCTTCCTCGCCAACCTCGCCGGCCTGCAGGGCAACGAGCGCTTCATCCCGCTCGCCGCGGTCGAGAGCGAACGTCGCGATGTGCTCACGGCGACGACGCGTACCCGCAAACAGAAGAAGCTGGACGAGCCCACCCGCGAAATGCCGCGCCTCGCGTCCGCCGCACCACGCGCCACCGCACAGCGCGCCGCCCCGCCTCGCGCAGCCGCGCCGGTCGCGCCGGTCGCACAGGCCCGTCGCGCCGCTCCGGCGGCGCGCGAGAGCCAGGACGTGATCGACGGGCGCATCATCGATGACGCCATCCGACTGCTCGGCTGGGGCCGCCAATGGCACGAACTCGGCGACCTGATCGCGCGCCTGGCCGAGCGGCCGGCGGCGCCCGAGGTGCGCCGTATCCTGCGCGAACATCGCACGCGCATCGAGCGGCAGACGGGGATCTCGACGCACTGACGCACTGGTGACGCCCTGGGTGCCGGGTTTTCGGTTATTCGGTTATTGCGGAGCCCCGCAATAACCGAATAACCGAAAACCCGGCACCACTCCCACTCGACACGCGGGCCGCTTGCCAACAGAATTGCGCTCCTGCGTTGCAGGCGCCGCGGAACTTTTCCGTGGCTCGCGCATTCAGACAACACCATATGATCAGCACCGAGCGACTCACCAGGCGCTACCACACGCTCACCGCAGTCGACGATGTCAGCTTCAAGGCCGGTCCTGGCGAGGTGCTCGGCTTCCTCGGGCCGAACGGCGCCGGCAAGACGACGACGATGCGCATGATCGCGGGGTTCATAGCGCCGACGGAAGGCACGGCGAGCATCTGCGGGCACGACATCGAACGCGCGCCGCTCGCCGCCAAGCGCGCACTGGGTTACCTGCCGGAAGGCGCGCCGAGCTACGGCGAGATGAGCGTCAGGGCCTTCCTCGAGTTCATCGCCGACTTGCGCGGCCTGCAAGGCGCGACCCGCCGCAGCCGGCTCGATCACGTCATCTCGCGCCTCGCGCTGCAGGATGTCACCGCGCAATCGATCGATACCCTGTCGAAGGGCTTTCGCCGGCGCGTCGGCATCGCGCAGGCGATCCTGCACGACCCGCCGGTGCTCATTCTCGACGAGCCGACCGATGGCCTCGATCCCAACCAGAAACACGAAGTGCGCGCGCTGATCAACGAGATGGCGGCCGAGAAGACGATCGTCGTCTCGACCCATATCCTCGAGGAGGTCGAAGCGGTCTGCACGCGCGCCATCATCATCGCGCGCGGCCGGATCGTCGCCGACGACACGCCGCAGGGCCTCACGGCGCGCTCGCGTTACCACAACGCGGTGTCATTGCAGCTCGCGCAGGCCGAGCAGTACTCGCGCGCCCACGCCGCGCTCGCCGCGTTGCCACAGGTTGCGAGTGTCGAGGCAAGCGAACGCGACCTGCGCCTGACCGCGCTGCCGCAACCGGGCGAGAGCATCCTCGCCGCGGTGACCGAACTCACCGTGCAGCAGGGCCTGGAGCTGAAGACGCTCGCGCTCGAATCGGGACGCCTCGATGAGGTATTCCGCAGCATCACGGCCTGAGCAGCGGAGGAACGCGAACGTGGGCCACATCGTCACCATCACGAAGCGCGAGCTGGCAGGCTATTTCGCCACGCCGGTCGCCTATGTCTTCATCCTGATTTTCCTGCTGCTGGCGGCCGCCTTCACGTTCTACCTCGGCGGCTTCTACGAACGCGGCCAGGCCGACCTGCTGCCGTTCTTCAATTTCCACCCGTGGCTGTACCTGTTCCTGATTCCCGCCATCTCGATGCGCCTGTGGGCCGAGGAGCGCAAGTCGGGCTCGATCGAACTGCTGCTGACATTGCCCGTGACCCTGTGGCAGGCGGTACTTGGCAAGTTCCTGGCGGCCTGGGCATTCACCGCCATCGCACTCGCGCTCACCTTTCCGATCTGGATCACCGTCAACTATCTCGGTTCGCCCGACAACGGCGTGATCGTCGCGAGCTACTTCGGCAGCCTGTTGATGGCCGGCGCGTTCCTCGCCATCGGCTCGTGCATGTCGGCGCTGACGCGCAACCAGGTGGTCGCCTTCATTCTTGCTGTCGTGGTGTGCTTCGCGTTCCTGCTGGCCGGCTTTCCGCTGGTGCTCGATGCGTTCCGCGCCTGGGCACCGCAGGCACTCGTCGACGCCGTGGCCTCGTTGTCGTTCCTGACCCATTTCGAGGCGCTGTCGAAAGGCGTGCTCGACCTGCGCGATGTGTTGTATTTCGCGCTGGCCATGGCTTTCTTCCTGATCGCCACGGCCTTCGTGCTCGACGATCGCAAGTCGGAGTGAGTCGTCCATGAAGCAACGCACACTGCTCGGCCGCAGCGCATTGCTGGCGCTGGCCGTGCTGTTCATCGGCATCACCGTGCTCTCGACCTGGGCGCTGCGCGGCTGGCGGCTCGACCTGACAGAGAACAACCTCTACACCGTGGCACCGGGCACGCAGCGCATCCTCGATGCGCTCCCGGAGCCCGTGAATCTCCATTACTTCTGGAGCGCGCGGACCGCGGGCGAATACCCCACGCTCAAGAACTACGGCACGCGCGTCAGCGAATTCCTGCAGGAGCTGGCCGCGCGCAGCAACGGCAAGCTGCGCCTCTCGATCGTCGACCCGCAACCGTTCTCCGCCGAAGAGGACCGCGCCGCCGAACTCGGTGTCGAGGGCGTGCCCATCGGCGCGGGCGGCGAGACCTTCTTCTTCGGCCTCGCCGGCACCAATTCCACCGACGGTCGCGAATCCATCGGGTTCTTCGATCCGTCGAAGGAAGAGTTCCTCGAATACGACGTCGCGAAGCTGATCCAGCAGCTCGGTCGCCCCGACAAGCCGGTGGTGGGCTGGCTGTCGAGCCTGCCGATGGGCGGCGGATTCGATCCGATGAGCGGCCAGTCGCGCGAGCCGTGGTACGTGTACGCGCAGGCGGCCGAGATGTTCACGGTGCGCGACCTCAACCCTGACCTCACGGCCGTCGACGCGGATGTCGACGTGCTTGCGATCGTGCACCCGAAGTCTCTGCCGCTGGCGGCCCAGCAGGCGATCGACCAGTTCGCGCTGCGCGGCGGGCGCCTGCTGGTGTTCATCGATCCGCTCGCCGAGCAGGACCCCGGCGGCGCGAGTCCCGACAACCCGCTCGCTGCCATGGCGGCCGACCGCAGCTCGCAGCTCGGTACCTTGCTCGGCGCCTGGGGTGTCGACTTCAATGTGCATGAAGTCATCGGCGACCTGAGCTACGGCATGTCCGTCGCGATGCGCGCGGGCGAGGCGCCGACGCGCCACATCGCCATCCTCGGACTCGACTCGACGAGCCTCGCCGCTGACGACGTGGTCACGAACGGCCTCGGCACCATCAACCTCGCCACTTCCGGATACCTAACGCCCCGCGAGGGCGCAACCACGCACTTCGAGCCGCTGCTGCAGTCGAGCGCCGTCGCCGGCCCGCTGCCGGTGGAGCGCTTCGCGATGCTGATGGATCCGGCGTCGCTGCAGGACGGATTTGCGCCGACCGGGCAGCGCTATGTGTTCGCAGCGCGCGTCACCGGCAACATCAAGAGTGCTTTCCCGAACGGCCCCGGGCCACTCAGGGAATCGGCGCAGCCGCTCAACCTGATCGTGTTCGCCGACACCGACCTGCTCGCCGATTACCTGTGGCTGCGCGACGTACCGCCCTCGTTCTTCGGTCCGCGCGCCAAGCAGGCCTGGGCGCACAACGGCGATCTCGTGTGGAATGCGCTCGACAATCTCGCCGGTACGGCCGACCTGATCAGCGTGCGCGGGCGCGCGAGCTACTCGCGCCCATTCGAGCGCGTCGACGCCTTGCGGCGCGAAGCCGAAGGACGCCTGCGCAGCAAGGAACAGGAACTCGAAGCGCAGTTGACGGCGACCGAGGAGAAGCTTACGGCATTGCAATCGCAGCGCGCCGATCAGTCAGGCCTGATCCTGACCCCCGAGCAACAGCAGGAGATCGAACGCTTCGAGGCCGAGAAGCTGCGCATCAGGAAGGACCTGCGCGACGTGCGCGCGGGTCTCAACGAGGACATCCGCCAGCTCGGCAACCGGCTGAAGCTCGTGAACATCGTGCTGGTCCCGGCAATCTTCGCTTTCATCGCCCTGCTCGCCGCCCTGTGGCGGCGCAAGCGCCAGGCCGCCATCCTCCTCGTACAACGAAGCGCGCGCCCATGATGACCCCGCGCAAGCTCGCAGTGCTGGTCATCGCCGCGCTCGTCGTGCTGCTTGCGGGGCTGTGGCTGACGAGCCAGCGCAACACCGCCACCACCGCGCGCGTCGGCTCCCCGGTGCTCCCGCAGTTCGAGGCACTGCTGAACGAGATCACCCGGGTGCGCATCGAAGCGAAAGGCGACGCAGCCACCCTGGTGCGCGGGGCCGGCGGATGGATCGTCGAGGAGCGTGGTTTCCGGGCCGATCCGGCCAAGCTGCGGCGCCTGCTGATCGATCTGTCGAAACTGCACGTCATCGAGGAGAAGACCAGCGACCCGGCGAGGTACGCACAGATCGGTGTCGAAGATCCGGCCCCGGGCGCAACAGGCACCCGTATCGTGGCGTCCACTGCCGACACCGGCTTTGCTCTCCTCGTCGGCAAGGTCGCCGATGCCACGAGCGTGTATGTGCGCCTGCCGGACAGCGCGCAGAGCCTGCTCGCTGCGCCGCGGATCGTGGCCGACGCCGATCCGAGGCACTGGATCGACACGGCGCTCGTCGACCTGCCGGCCGATCGCGTCAGGTCCGTGGCCGTCGCGCCCGCGACCGGCCCTGCGTGGCGCGCGAGCCGCGATGCGGCGACTGCACCGCTCGTGCTGCAGGATCTGCCGAAGGGCACGGTCCAGCGCTCACCCGATGGCGTCACGCCGGTGGCGGCGCTGCTTGGCAATCTGCACGCCGAGGATGCACGCGCCGCGCCCGCCGCGGGTGGAACCCCCGGCCCTCGTGTACTGGTCCGTACCTTCGATGGCGTGGAAGTCGAACTGCACGGTCGCGTCGAGGGCGACAGGCACTACGTCGGCGGCACGGCCCGCAGCACCGGAGCGGCGTCGGCAGCGGAAGCCGCGGCGATCGCCGCCCGACTTGCGGGCTTCGAATTCGAACTGCCGCGCTACAAGTACGAGGCGCTCTTCCGCCCGCTCGCGGACTTCACCTAGTCCGTCAGCGCGTCCTTGCGATCAGCACGAGCGACACCAGCGCAAGGGAAAGTGTCGGCACCCAGGCGAGCAGCATCGGTGGCGCGTCGAACACGATGGCTCCGCTTTCGAGCATGCGCTGCGCCAGAAAGAAGAGGATGCCGATGAGCAACCCGACCATCGTACGCGCCCCGGTACCCGAGGCGCGCAGCGGGCCGAAGACGAACGGCACCGCGAGCAGCACCGCGAACACGATAGCCACCGTGCGCGCCACGCGCGACCAGAACGCAAACTCGTAGGGCCGCACATCGACGCCACCGCCGCCGAGGCCGCTGACGATGCGCCACAGTGAGCGCAGCTCGATGTCCTTGGGCTCGCTGATCGCAAGTCCCAGGAAGCTGCCACCGATCGACGAAGCCAGCTCGCGGGTCGCCGCATGTCGACCGTTGACATAGTTGCCCGAGAAACGCGATTCGGCATAGTCCTCGAGCTGCCAGGCGTCACCTGCGGTGGCGCGCGCGCGCGCCGCGCGGCCGAGCGCCGCGAGCCGATGATCGCGCGTCAGTTCGAACACCAGCATGCCGCCGAACTCCCCCGCCCCGGACTGCTGCTCGGCGTTCAGCAGCAGGTCGCCGTCGCGCACCCAGGCGCCGCTGCCGGCGAAACTGACATTCTGGAACTTGCTGAAGGCCTTCACCTGTCGCGCCATCTTCTGCATCGGCGGCGCGAGATACTCGCCAACGCCCACCGCGAGCAGCGTCAGGGCGAGGCCCGCGATCGACGCGGACAGCGCGACGCGCGCGACCGACACGCCCGAGGCGCGCATGACCGTCAGCTCACTGCCGCGCGCGAGTGAACCGAGGCCCAGCAGCGAGCCGATCAGCGCGGCGATCGGCAGCATCTCGAAGAACTGCTGCGGCATGCCGAGCAGCGTGTAGAGCATCGCGTCGGTCGCCTGGTAGGAACCGATGCCGATGTCGTCCTGCTGTTGTATGAAGGTGAACAGCGCGCCGAGCGCGAGCAGTACCATCAGCACGAGCAGCACGGCACCGATGATCGTTCGCAGGATATATCGGTCAAGGATCATCGGCTGCCCTCATCCCCGGTACCGCAGGCGCGCGCTCACGGTGGGCGCCGCCAGCACCGCGACGCCGACCGCTGCCAGCGCAGCATGCACCCACCACAGGCCGAACTGTTCGGGGACGATGCCGCGCTCGATCCAGGCGCGGCCCGCCGATGCCAGGTTCGAGTACAGGAAGTAGATCAGCACGGCGACCCAGACGCGCGCATAGCGGCCCTGGCGCGGTCGCAGGCGACTGAGCGGCACCGCCAGCAGCGTCAACATGACCGCCATCACCGGCAGCGCGATCCGCCAGTGCAGTTCGGCGCGATCGGGGAGCGCACTGCTCGCCGCGAGGATCGGGGTCGGCACGGCCTCGACGCGCCGACGCCCCGGGTCGAGCTCGGGCAAGCGCACCGGGATCACCTGCTCGGCAAAGCGCACGATACGAAAGCGCGAACTGCCGGGCACACCCTCGTAACGCGCACCATCGTAGAGCGTGAAGGTGTGCAGCGAACCGTCGGGCGAGATCTCGTGGCGCGCGCGCGCCGCCAGCGCCACTTCCAGACCGCCCTCGCCCACGCGCCGGATGAACACACGCTCGAGCGTGCCATCGGCCGCCGCGCCCTGCGCATAGATGACGACGCCGCGGCTGCCAAAGCTGCGGAACTGGCCCGGGGCCACCGGCGCGAACTGGCCGGAGCGCAGCGCCTCATTGCGCAGCTGGTAGGCATGGGCAGCCGCGCGCGGCGCGAGATCGAGCGTCAGCCAGGCGAGCAACCCCGTGACGATGAGGGCGAGCGCCGTGATCGGCAGGTAGACGCGGGCGAGCCCCACGCCGCAGGCCTGGGCGGCAGTCATCTCACTTTCGTGATACAGGCGGCCCAGGGCAAGCACGACGCCGAGCAGCAGGCCGACCGGCACTACGATCGGCAGGTTCTGCACCGTCGAGAGGCCGATGAGGGTCATTACCGCAGAGCGGGGATACTGGCTGTCGGCCGCGCGCTCCAGCACCGCGGCGACCTGGTTGGTCAGCAGGATGATCATCAGGACGGCCGTGACCGCGAGCCACGACAGCAGCACCTCCCGCAGGATGTAACGATCCAGAATCCGTCGCAAAGCGCGGCCCCGCAAGAGTTCGGTTACACTAGACCCAACCGCTTATACACCCCGAAGCAAGACCAGAAACGATGCCAAATCACTTGAATTGGGATGAGACGGCGGAACGAACCTAAGGTAAATCAGACCGCTTCATGTCACAACGGCATCGTCGCGGCGCGGCACAGCCGCTGTCGGGAGACCCAACAATGCGTTTCGAGGTGTGGACCAAAGGGCTGGCTCGGCTTGGTGTCGAATGCCTGGTTGCAGGCGTTTTCGAGGACGGCGATCTGGCGGAGCCCACCCGCGAAATCGACCGCGCCAGCGGCGGCAGGATCGCGGCGCTCGCCAAACGGGGCGATTTCTCCGGCCGGGCGGGTGAAACCCAACTGGTCACCGACCTGCCCGGCGTACGCGCCTCGCGCGTGCTGCTGGTCGGCCAGGGCAAGCGCACCGCGCTCAATCGCAAGGCCTGGCGCAAAGCCGTCCTGAGCGCGATCACGGCGCTCACGCGCACCCGCATTGCGAGCGTGGCATTCGCGCTTGCGCGTCCGGCCGCCGCCGATCTCGACGACTATTGGCTGGCCCGTGCGACCGCCGAAATCACCGGTGCGGGCCTCTATCGCGTCAACCACCTGAAGTCCGGCAAGAAGGCAAAGCCCCACGCGCTCGCGCGAGTGCTGGCCGGCCCGGTGAGCGCCGCCGCCGAGGCGAAGCGCGGTTTCAGGCACGGTGAAGCCGTTGCGCTTGGCCTGCATACGCTGCGCGATCTCGGCAACCTGCCGGCAAACGTCTGCACGCCGAGCTACCTGGCGAGCGTTGCCCGCGCCCTCGCGAAGCGGCACCCGAAATCGGTGCGCGTGCGGGTGCTCGACAAGGCTGCGATCCGCCGCGAGCGCATGGGCTGTTTCCTTGCCGTCACGCAGGGCAGCGAGGAGCCGCCGCGCTTCATCGTGCTCGAACACCGCGGCGGCAAGCGCGGCGAGGCGCCGGTCGTGCTCGTCGGCAAGGGCATCACCTTCGACACCGGCGGCATTTCGCTGAAAGACCCGCCGGCGATGGACGAGATGAAGTTCGACATGAGCGGCGCCGCCACCGTGCTCGCCGCCCTCACCGTCGTTGCGGCGCTCGACCTGCCGCTCAACGTCGTCGGCCTCGTGCCGACCTGCGAGAACATGCCGAGCGGCCGCGCGGTGAAGCCGGGCGACATCGTCACCAGCGCCTCGGGCCAGACCGTCGAGATCCTGAACACCGACGCCGAAGGGCGCCTGATCCTGTGCGATGCCCTGCATTACGCGCGCCGCTTCAAGCCCGCGGCCCTGATCGACATCGCCACGCTCACCGGCGCCTGCGTGATAGCGCTCGGCGCCCATCACACCGGCGTCATGGCCAATGACGATGCGCTGGCGCGCGAACTCGTCGACAGCGGCCTGCGTGCCGACGACCGCGCCTGGCAGCTGCCGCTCACCGAAGAGTACGGCGAGCAGCTGCGCAGCAATTTCGCCGACATGGCCAATGTCGCCGGCCGCGACGCCGGCGCCATCACCGCGGGGGCCTTCCTTGGCAAGTACACCAAGGGCATGAAGTGGGCCCACATGGACATCGCCGGCACCGCCTACCTGTCAGGGGCGCAAAAAGGCAGCACCGGCCGGCCGATCAGCCTGCTGTCGGAGTTCCTGATCCGCCGCGCCGCGCGCTGATACGGCATTGCCGCAGGTCGATTTCTACGTCACGCAGGACACCGAGGGCGAATCTCGCCTGCGGCTCGCCTGTCGGGTGACCGAGAAGGCGTATCTCGCCGGCCATCGCGTGCTGGTGTGGTGCAGCGAGCCCGGGCAGCTCGCGCGCTTCGACGAGCTGCTGTGGACCTTTGCCGATCACAGCTTCGTACCGCACGAAATGCTCGCCGCGACCAATGCGGCCCCCGCGGCGCCGGTGATTCTCTCCGCGGGCCTCGAACCGGAGGTCCGGCCCGAGGTGTTCGTCAACCTCGACTCCGGAGTGCCGCCGCTCGCGCTGCGCGCGGACCGCGTCGTCGAGTTCATCGACGGCAATCCGGCACAGCGCGCCGCGGGACGCGAGCGTTTTCGCCAGTACCGTGACCAGGGCATCACTCCGAACACCCATACCATCGGCGCCGCCTCGCTATAATTTGGCGGATGGACAAGGTCTTCTCGCCGCGAGACATCGAACGGCGCCTCTACGAACGCTGGGAATCCAGGGGCTGGTTTGCGCCGTCGGGCGCGGGCGAGCCGTTCTGCATCGTCATCCCGCCGCCGAACGTCACCGGCACGCTGCACATGGGGCACGCGTTCCAGGACACGATCATGGACTCGCTCACGCGCTACCATCGCATGCGCGGCGCGGACACGCTGTGGCAGCCCGGCACCGACCACGCGGGCATCGCCACGCAGATGGTGGTCGAGCGCCAGCTGGCCGCCGAAGGCATGCGACGCAGCGACATGACGCGCGAGGCCTTCGTCGAGCGTGTCTGGCAGTGGAAGGAGCAGTCCGGCGGGACCATCTCGAACCAGCTGCGCCGCCTCGGCGCCTCGGTCGACTGGTCGCGCGAGCGCTTCACGATGGATCCGGGCCTGTCGGCGGCGGTCACGGAAGCGTTCGTGCGTCTGAACGATGAGGGACTCATCTACCGAGGCAAGCGGCTCGTCAACTGGGATCCGGTGCTGCTGACCGCGGTCTCCGACCTCGAAGTGCTTTCGGAGGAGGAAGACGGCCACCTGTGGCACCTGCGCTATCCGCTCGCCGATGGCAGCGGCCACCTGGTCGTCGCAACCACGCGCCCCGAGACGATGCTCGGCGACACCGCGGTCGCCGTGCATCCCGACGACGAGCGCTACACGCAGCTCATCGGTCGCGAGATCGCCCTGCCCCTCACCGGCCGGCGCATCCCGATCATCGCCGACAGCTATGTCGATCCTGCCTTCGGTTCCGGCTGCGTGAAGATCACGCCCGCGCACGATTTCAACGACTACGACATCGGCGTGCGCCATGGCCTCGCGCAGCTCAACATCTTCACGCCGCGGGCGGCTATCAACGACAACGCGCCGGAGCGGTTTCGCGGCCTCGATCGCTTCGAGGCGCGCAAGCGCGTCGTGGCCGAATTCGAGGCGGCCGGCCTGCTCGAGCGCGTCGAGCCACACAAGCTGATGGTGCCGCGCGGCGATCGCACGCAGGCGGTCATCGAGCCCTATCTCACCGACCAGTGGTACGTGCGCATCGAACCGCTCGCCGCCCCGGCGATCGCCGCGGTCGAGCGCGGCGATATCCGCTTCGTGCCCGGGAACTGGTCGAAGACCTATTTCGAGTGGATGCGCAACATCAAGGACTGGTGCGTGAGCCGTCAGTTGTGGTGGGGTCATCGGATTCCCGCCTGGTACGACGACGCGGGTGGCATCTACGTCGGCCGCGACGAAGCCGACGTGCGCCAGCGCCACAAGGTCGACGCCACGGTGGCGCTGCGCCAGGACTCCGACGTGCTCGACACGTGGTTCTCTTCCGCCCTGTGGCCCTTCTCCACGCTCGGCTGGCCCGGGCGCGGCGCCGCGCTCGAGAAGTTCTACCCGACCAGCGTGCTGGTCACCGGTTTCGACATCATCTTCTTCTGGGTCGCGCGCATGGTGATGTTCGGCCTCAAGTTCATGGACGGCGCGCCGCCGTTCCGCGACGTCTACATCCATGGCCTGATCCGCGATGGCGAAGGCCAGAAGATGTCGAAGTCCAAGGGCAACGTGATCGACCCGCTCGACATAGTGGATGGCATCGACCTCGAGTCGCTGGTGGCGAAGCGCACGAGCGGACTGATGCAGCCGCATCTCGCGCCCGCCATCGAGAAGGCGACGCGCAAGCAGTTCCCGCAAGGCATCGACGCCTACGGCACCGACGCGCTGCGCTTCACGTTCGCCGCGCTCGCGACGCAAAGCCGCGACATCCGCTTCGATCTCGGGCGCGTCTCCGGTTACCGCAATTTCTGCAACAAGCTGTGGAATGCCGCGCGCTTCGTCACGATGATGACCGAGGCCGACGCCGCCGCCGACGCGGGCGCGCCGCTCGAGTACTCGGTCGTCGACCGGTGGATCCGCTCGCGCCTCGGGGCGACCCTCGCGGCGGTCGACAGCGCCTTTGCCGAGTACCGCTTCGACTATGCTGCCACGGCGCTTTACGAATTCACCTGGTACGAGTTCTGCGACTGGTACCTCGAACTCGTGAAGCCGGTGCTGCAGGGCGAATCGAGCGACGCGGCCCGGCGCGGCGCGCGGCGCACGCTGCTCGAGGTGCTCGAGGCACTGCTGCGTGCGCTGCACCCGATCATGCCGTTCATTACCGAGGAGATCTGGCAACGCGTCGCGCCGCTGGCAGGGCGGCAAGGCGCCTCGATCATCATTGCGCCGTGGCCTGCGCGCATCGACTGGCCCGCCGACGCGACTGCCGAAACCGAAGTGGCATGGCTGCAGCGCGTGATCCTGGCGTTGCGGCAGATTCGCGGGGAAATGAACATCGCGCCCTCGCGCCGCATCCCGGTGCTGGCGCAGGGCGGCAGTGCCGCGGATGCCGGCTTGCTGCTGCGCCATGGCCTTTTCCTGCACCGCCTTGCGGGCCTCGAGAATGTGCGTACCCTCGAGCCGAACGAGCGCGCACCGGCCTCGGCCACCGCGCTCGCCGGCGAGTTGCAGCTGCACGTGCCGATGGCGGGCCTCATCGACGCCGGCGCCGAAGCCGATCGACTCACCAAGCTGATCGCCAAGCAGGAGGCTGAACTGAAGAAGGCGCGCGGCAAGCTCGCGAACGAGAACTTCGTGCGCAATGCGCCTGCCGAGGTCGTCGCGCAGGAGCGCGAGCGCATCGCCGGTTTCGAGCGCGAACTCGCGCAGCTCGCACCACAGCTCGAGCGCGTGCGCAGCTTGATGGCGAGTGCATGAGCGCGCGACTGCAGCGGGCGATCGCCACGCTCGAGACGATCATCCTCGGCAAGCCCGTGCAGTTGCGGCTCGCCGTCGCCTGCCTGCTGGCGCGCGGCCACCTGCTCATCGAGGACGTGCCGGGCGTGGGCAAGACCACACTCGCCCACGCGCTCGCGCAGGTGTTCGGCCTCGCCTGGCAACGCGTGCAGTTCACCAGCGACCTGCTGCCGGCGGACATCATCGGAGTGTCGGTGTTCGACCGGAACAGCCAGCAGTTCCACTTCCGCAAGGGCCCGCTGTTCACGCAGCTGCTGCTGGCCGATGAAGTGAATCGCGCCAGCCCGAAAGCGCAGAGCGCGCTGCTCGAGGCGATGGAGGAGCGCCAGGTGAGCACCGACGTCACCACCTACCAGCTGCCCGATCCATTCTTCGTCGTCGCGACCCAGAATCCGCACGAGCAGGCCGGTACCTACGCACTGCCCGAATCGCAGCTCGATCGCTTTCTGCTGCGCGTGCGCCTCGGCTATCCGGACGCATTGCACGAGCGCGAGCTGCTGCGCGAGGGCGAGCGTCGCGAGCTGCTGCCGCAGCTTGCGCCGGTGCTCGATGCCGAGCACGTGCTCGCGCTGCAAGCCGCCGTGCGCGATATCCATGTGGCCGACGCCCTGCTCGACTACGTCCAGGCACTCGTGACGCACACGCGCTCGCATCCCGACATCCGCATCGGACTCTCGCCGCGCGCCGCGCAAGGCCTGCTGCGCGCGGCGCAGGCCTGGACGGCGATCAGCGGCCGGCACGCCGTGCTGCCCGATGACGTGCAGGCAGTGTTCGTTGCCGTGGCGGGACACCGGCTCGAGCGCCGCGATGGTGTCGATTCAGCCGACGGCGAACGACTCGCTGCACGCGTCATGGAAGCCGTGCCCGTGCCCGCCTGAGCCGCGGTTCACGCCTCCCGTGGCCATCGCCGCCCGCATTCGCCACCGGCTCGACGCGCGCATCAAGGCGTGGGTCCTGCGGCGCCAGGGCGCCGACACGCTGCCGGTCACGATCGGCCGGCGCCGCCTCTATGTGCTGCCCACCCGCGCCGGCATCGGCTTCGGCCTGCTGCTCCTCGGCATGCTGCTCGCGGGCCTCAACTACGCCAACAGCCTCGCGCTGTTCCTGACCTTCCTGCTCGCCGGGCTCGCGCTCGCCGCGATGCACATGTGCCATGGCAATCTGCTCGGCTGCCGTGTCGTCGGTGCGCGGGTCATTCCGACCTTCGCCGGCGAGGAAGGCCGCCTCGAGCTGGTTGTCGAAGCCGGTGGCGCGACACGCCACGAGTGGGTGATCGCGATCCGCGAGGCCAAGGGCGTCACGCTCAGCGATCCGGTCCAGGTGCAATCCGGCGAGCGCGCCTCTCTGCACCTCGACATCATCGGCGCGCGGCGCGGTGTGCGCGCGATCGATCGCGTGCGTCTCACGACCACCTGGCCGTTCGGGCTTTTCCGCACCTGGACCTGGCTGCACCTGCCCTGCGAGCTGATCGTCTACCCGGCCGCCCGCGGCAACCTGCCCACCCGCACCGACAGCGGACGTCGCCGGGGCGATCGCGAACGCGCGACGCCCGGCGATGAAGAATGGCGCAGCCTGCGTGAGTATCGCGACGGCGACCCGCCACGGCGCATCGCGTGGAAGGCCTATGCACGTGGCGGCCCGCTGCTCGTCGGGGAATACGCGGCGAGCGGCAGCGACCGGCATGAATTCGACTTCGCCAGTCTCGCGCCACTTGGTCTCGAGGCACGCCTCGAGCAGCTGAGTCGCTGGATCGTCGATGCCGAGCAACGCGGCGAACCCTACGCGCTGCGCCTGCCGCAGGCCTGGATCGCCGCGGACAGCGGCGCGCTGCACCGGCACCGGTGCCTGACGGCGCTCGCGCGGGTGCCGCCATGACGCGCGCACCCCTGCCCGCGCGCCTGCGCCCGCTGGCATGGACGCTCGCCGCGTTCGGCAGTGCCGTACTGCTGCACATCGATCGCCTGCCGCTGTGGATCACCGCGGTGGCCATCGCGGCGATCGTTGCGCGCGTGCTGCTCGCGCTGCGCGGCGCAAGCCTGCCTGGCATCTGGGTACGCGGGGGCGTCGCCGTCCTGCTGACGGGCGCGGTGCTCGTGAGCTTCCGGACGCTGAACGGACTGGCGGCAGGCAGCTCATTGCTCGTGGCCATGGGCTCGCTCAAGCTGCTCGAGACCCGTGCACGACGTGATGACTTCGTGATGATCGCGGTGGCGCTTTTCCTGCTGCTCGCAGCCTGTCTCGACCGACAGGGTCTCACCCGCGTGCCGTTCTACTTCGTGCAACTGTGGCTCACCGTCGGTGCCATCGCCGTGGTCGCCGCACCCGATGCACTGGCTGGCGTGAAGGCGCCGCTGCGCCTCGCGGGCCGCGGCCTGCTGTACGCGCTGCCGCTCGCGGTACTGCTGTTCCTCTTCTTTCCGCGCCTGCAGGGCGCGTTCTGGGCGTTGCCCAGCGCGAGCAGCGCCGTAACCGGCCTGTCCGAGGAAATGAGCCCCGGGCAGATCGATGCGCTCACCGACTCCGACACGCCGGCCTTTCGTGTCGAGTTCAGCGGTGCGGCGCCGCCCCCGCACGAGCGCTACTGGCGCGGACCCGTGCTGCAATCGTTCGACGGCGTGACGTGGCGACGCGAACGCAGCCAGATGTTCCTCGAGCCCGAGATCGAATTCGACGGCCCCGAGTATCGCTATCGCATGACGCTCGAACCCCACGGTCACAACTGGTGGTTCGCGCTCGAATCGATCGTCGAGTCACCCAGCCGGCGAGTGCTGCTCACCATGGATCGCCGCCTGGTCTCGGCCGAGCCGGTCAACGAGGCGGTCAGCTACAACGCCGTATCGCGGCCGCGCACCCGCACGAGCACGCCGCTGTCGACCCTCGGTCGCCGCTATACGCTCGCACTGCCTGCGGACCAGAATCCGCGCACCACCGCGCTAGCCACCCGCCTGCGTGCCGCCGCGCCGGATGCGGCCACCTACGCGCGTTCGGTGCTCGACTACTTCGCGCGCGAAGGTTTCGAATACACGTTGACGCCGCCCAAGCTCGCCGCGAACGCAGTCGATGATTTTCTCTTCAACACGCGCCGCGGCTTCTGTGGCCACTACGCCTCGGCCTACGCCACCCTGATGCGTGCCGGTGGCGTACCGGCGCGCGTCGTCACCGGTTATCTCGGCGGCGAATGGAATCCGATCGGCGCCTATCTGCTGATCAAGCAGTCCGATGCCCATGCCTGGGTGGAGATCTGGCTCGACGGGCGCGGCTGGGTCCGCATCGATCCGACCGGTGTCGTCGCGCCGGAGCGCCTGCAACGCGGGCTCTATGACCTGATGCCCGCTGCGGCCTCGTTCACGACGCGGCTCACGCGCGACACGGCCTGGATCGGCGACCTCGTGCACGCCTGGGATGCGCTCAACACGGCCTGGCGCAAGCGTGTGCTCGAGTTCGGCCCGCAGTCGCAGTTCGCCTTGCTCGATCGCCTCGGCTTCGATTCACCCCACTGGCGCCATCTCGGCTATGCCCTCGTTGCCACGCTCGTGGCCTGGCTGGCGTGGATGTCGTGGCAATCGCGGTTGTGGTTGCGCGCCGCGCGGCCCGATCCGCTCGCGCGCGCCTGGCGCGCACTCGGCGCGAAATACGCCCGCGTCGGTCTCGCGCGCAGGCCCTCCGAGCCACCGCTCGCGCATGCGGCGCGTGTGGGCGAGGCCCGGCCCGATCTCGCCACCACCGCCGACGCCCTCGCGCGGCGCTACGCCGCACTTCGCTACGGCCCGGGCACCCGCGCGGCCGACGTGCGCCGCTTCGCGCAGGACGTGCGCCGCCTGCGGATTCC
>CADEFJ010000007.1:17956-59547 GCA_902826575.1 uncultured Pseudomonadota bacterium
GACGAGTACGGCCTGGTCACCGAAGGCAGCCGCGCGCTGTCGGGCCAGACCATCGATGTGGCGCGCATCGTGCTTTCCTGGGACGACATCGAGGCGGGCCTCGCGGGAGACGACGGCTACAACGTCGTCCTGCACGAGTTCGCGCATCACCTCGATCACGTGCTCGACGGCGCGCTCACCGATGGTGGCGCGCTCGCGCCGGCCGCCGCGCGCTGGCATGCGACGCTGCAGGCCGAATACGATGCGCTGTGCGACGCCGTCGATCGCGACGAGGAAACACTGATCGACCCGTACGGTGCCGAGGACCTGGTCGAATTCTTCGCCACCGCCACCGAAGTGTTCTTCGAGCGCGCCGCCGATTTCCGTGCCGCGCATCCGCGCTTGCACGCTGAACTGCGCGGCTTCTACGGGCTGGATCCGGCCGACTGGCCCTGAGGCACTTTCAACAGCAGCGCCCCGCCGATGACGAACAGCAGCGCGATCGAGAGCATCGCGAGCCGTGAGTCACCACTCGCGAGCGCCACGGTGCCGGCGAGCAGCGGCCCCAGGATGGCGGCGGCCTTGCCCATCATGTTGTAGAAGCCGAAAAACTCGCCCGCCCTGCCCGGCGGCACGAGCCGGCCGTAGAACGAGCGCGACAGCGACTGCACGCCGCCCTGCACGCAGCCGATCACGATCGCGAGCATGAAGAATTCCGCCTCGGAACTCAGCCGGTAGGCGTACAGCGTGACACCGGTATAGACCGCGAGCGCAATCAGGATGCCGGTGCGTGCGCCGATGCGCGCCCCGAGCCAGCCGAAGGCGAGCGCGGCCGGGAAGCCGACGAACTGCACGAGCAGCAACGCCTGGATCAGGCTCGCCTGCCGGAAACCGAGCGCGAGGCCGTAGTCGACGGCCATCTTGATGATCGTGTTGACGCCGTCGATGTAGAACCAGTACGCGAGCAGGAACCACAGCATCGCGCGGTTCTCGCGCACGTGCGCGAAGGTGTGGCGCAGTTCGCGCCAGCCGGCCGACACGGCCGCGCGCATCGGCAGCGGGGTCGCGCCGGGCCGCTCGCGCACGAACAGAACCACCGGCAGCGTAAACACGAGCCACCACACCGCGACGCTCAGGAATGACAGCTTCACGGCAATGCCCGCGTCGGCGATGCCGAACAGCTGCGGCTGCGACACCATCAGCGCATTCACCGCGAACAGCAAACCGCCACCGAGATAGCCGAGCGAGAAGCCGTAGCCCGACACGAGGTCGTATTCGGGCTCCTCGGCGACGTCGGTCAGCAACGAGTCGTAGAACTGGTTGCCGCCCCAGAAGCCGATCGAAGCCGCGCCATACAACAATGCTGCCGCGAACCACTCGCCCTGCCCGACCAGCGCGAGCGCCGCCGTCATGGCCGCGCCCAGCACCGTGAACATCGCCAGCAGCTTGACCCGCGCGCCGCTCTTGTCGGCGATCGCGCCGACGATCGGCGCGATCAGCGCGACGACCAGGCTCGTGACACCGCTCGTGACCCCGAGGCGGAACGTGCTCTCGGTCGCCTCGACCCCGGCGTTCCAGTACTGCTTGAAGAAGAGTGGAAAGAATCCCGCCATGACGGTGGTGGCGAAGGCCGAATTCGCCCAGTCATAGAGCGCCCAGGAGACGACGGGCTTGCGGGTGAGAACCTTCGCCATCGCGACAGGCTATCACCCGCGCCGATCAGGCGGCGAGGTGTTCGCGCGTCTCGAGGAACTGGATGCCGGGCCAGCGCTCCTGCGTGAGCGACAGGTTCACCCGGGTCGGCGCGAGGTAGACGAGCGCACCGGCGTGATCGAGCGCGAGGCTGTCATGGGCCTTGGCGCGGAACTCCTCCAGCCTGCGTTCGTCCTCCGCCACGATCCAGCGCGCCGTGTGCACGTTGATCGGCTCGAAACTGCACTCGACGGCGTACTCATCCTGCAGGCGGAACTGCACCACTTCAAATTGCAACTGACCCACCGCCCCCAGGATCTGGTCGTTGTTGCGCAGGGGCCTGAAGAGCTGCGTGGCGCCCTCCTCGCACAACTGCGACAAACCCTTCGTGAGCGCCTTCATGCGCAGCGGATCCTTGAGCACGGCGCGACGGAACATCTCCGGCGCGAAATTCGGGATCCCGGTGAACACGAGATGCTCGCCCTCGGTGAACGAGTCGCCGATATTGATCGTCCCGTGGTTGTGCAGGCCGATGATGTCACCGGCCCAGGCCTCCTCGGCCTGGCTGCGGTCCGCGGCGAGGAAAGTGAGCGCGTCGGCGATGCGCATCCCCTTGCCGAGGCGCACGTGGTGCAGGCGCATGCCGCGCACATAGCGACCCGAACACAAGCGCATGAAGGCGATACGGTCGCGATGCGCCGGATCCATGTTCGCCTGTATCTTGAAGACGAAACCGGTCAGTGCCGGCTCCGCGGCCTGCACGAGCCGCTGCAGCGTCGGGCGCGGCAATGGCGACGGCGCATGCTCGACGAAGGTATCGAGCAGCTCCTCGACGCCGAAATTGCCGATCGCCGAACCGAAGAACACCGGCGACTGGCGGCCCGCCAGGTACAACGCCGGATCGAACGGCGTGCTCGCGCCGCGCACGAGCTCGACCTCGGCGTCGAAGCTTGCTGCCCGCTCGCCGAGGAACTCCCGGGCAGCGGCACTGTGCAGACCCTCGATCACCGTATTCTCGCCCACCCGCCCGCGCTCGCCGGCGTTGTAGGCGTAGATGCGATCCTCGATCAGGTGGTAGATGCCGACCAGCTCGCGGCCCATGCCGATCGGCCAGGTGATCGGCGTCGTCCCGATGCCGAGCACGCGCTCGATCTCATCGAGCAGGTCGATGGGCTCGCGCCCCTCGCGGTCGAGCTTGTTGATGAAGGTCATGATCGGCGTGTCACGCAGCCGGCAGACCTCCATCAGCTTGATCGTGCGCGCCTCGACGCCCTTGGCGCAGTCGATGACCATCAGCGCAGAGTCGACGGCGGTCAGCGTGCGGTAGGTGTCCTCGGAAAAATCCTCGTGGCCCGGCGTGTCGAGCAGGTTCACGACCCGGTCACGATACGGGAACTGCATGACCGACGACGTCACCGAAATGCCGCGCTGCTGCTCGAGGCGCATCCAGTCGGAGGTCGCGTGCCGGGCGGCCTTGCGGCCCTTCACGGTGCCCGCCATCTGGATCGCGCCGCCGAACAGCAGCAGCTTCTCGGTCAGGGTCGTTTTGCCGGCGTCGGGGTGGGAGATGATGGCGAAGGTGCGTCTTTTCCTGATCTCTTCGACAGTCAGGTCGTCTGGGTCGGCCACTGAATCACCACGAATGACCCCTGTTTGGGGCGGCGCATGATAGCAAATCGACCTGCCGGCTCAGGCCGGGATGAAGCGGTAAACACCGTCCGCGCCAAGCTCGCGCTGCAGCCGGCCGCCGTGCCACAGCGCGTTGAGGTGGGCGATGGATTCGCCCATCGCAAAGGTGGTCTGGTGCAGGTCGAGCCTGCGGTGGAACAGCGCGGGCAGCAGCGAAGCGGCCGTCTGCGGCTCGCGCGCGCAGGCGTCGAGCACGACAGCGAGGCGCTCGTCGTGGTGAGCGACCAATTGCCCGATGCGCACATGCAGCCCGCGGAAGGGTTTGCCGTGCGAGGGCAGCACCAGCGTGTCGGCCGGCAACGCACGCATGCGCCCGATCGAGGCAAGGTACAGCGGCAAGGGATTCCCCTCGGGTTCGAGGTCGATCACGCTGACATTGGTGGAGATGCGCGGCAGCACCATATCGCCGCTGATCAGGATTCCGAGCGCCGGGCAGTGCAGCGAGATGTGCTCGGGCGCGTGCCCGTGGCCGGCGTGGCAGGTCCAGGTCTGCGCGCCGATGCGCAGCTCATCGCCGTCCATCAGCCGGCGGTAGCGCTCAGGCACCCGCGGCACCATGCTCGCGTAGTAGTTGCTGCGCTGGCGCACCTTGTCCACCGACTCGGGGTCGTTGAGACCGTGGCTCGCGAAGAAGGCGGCCGCGTTGTCGCCACCGAAACCGGTGGTGGACTGGCTCGCGAGCCGCGCGGCGCTGAAGTCGGTGGCGCTGATCCACAGCCGCACGCCGAAGCGCTCGGTGAGCCAGTGCGCGAGACCGATGTGATCCGGGTGCATGTGCGTGACGATCACGCGCAGCACCGGCAGTCCCTGCAACTCATTCGCAAACACCTGCTCCCAGGCGGCGCGGGTCGTGTCGTTCGCGATGCCGCAGTCGATCAGCGCCCAGCCCTCGCGGCCGCTTTCGGCATCACGGTCGCGCAGCAGCCAGAGGTTGATGTGGTTCAGCGCGAACGGCAACGGCATGCGCAGCCAGCGCACGCCGGGCGCGACTTCGAGCGTGCCGCCGAGGGCGGGCAGCTCGTCACCGAATGGATATTGCAGGCGGGACTCGTCGGTCATGCGGGCGCTTTCAATGCACTCGGGGCAAGCATCGGGCCGGGCAGTGTAAGCCGACCACCAGGCGAGACGCAGTACCGCTTGCCCGATCCCGCCATTTGATTTTCACCATTTGATGAAGTATCGTTCACTACATGGTGAACGTTTGTGCCCCGTCGGCATTCGACCATCGGCTGGCGCTGATACCCGGCGTGATCGCCCAGCACGGCAAGTGGCAGCCGCGCAAACCGGCCATCGTCTGCGGCGCACGCAGCACATCCTGGGGGGAGCTGGACGCGGCCACGAATCGGGTCGCCAACGGACTGCTTGCCGCGGGCTGCCGGCCCGGGGACCGCCTCGCAGTTCTCATGCACGGCAGCGCCGAAATGGCGGAAATCATGTTCGGCGCAATGAAGGCCGGCATCTGCGTCGTTCCGCTCAACCTTTCGGTCTCCGACGCCGCGGTCGTGGCGATGATTGCGGATTGCAGGCCCACCGCCCTCGCGGCATCGGACGAGCAGTGTGCACGCGTGGATGCGCTGCCTGTTGCAGGCGTGAAGCTGAAGATCGGGGTGCGCGCACCCAACCGCAACTGGCAGCAGTACGGCAGCTGGCTGGCGGATCACGCGCCCGCCGCACCAGGTTACGCGGTCGCGCCGGACGATCACTGCAACATCATCTACAGCTCCGGAACGACCAGCCTCCCGAAAGGGATCGTACATACGCATCGTTGTCGCTACGACACGGCCTTCGATCTCGGCCTCGCCCTGCGCTACCACAGCGGCGCGGTTGTCCTCAGCTCGCTCGGCCTTTACTCGAATATCAGCTGGGTTGCACTCCTGTGTACCGCGTTATGCGGGGCCACCCTGGTCCTGATGCCGCAGTTCAGTGCCGCGTCGCTTGCCGACCAGATCGAACGTCAGCGAGTCACGCACGCCGTTTTTGTCCCCTTGCAGCTGCAGCGGCTCCTCGACCTGGAGGGCGTGCGGAAGCGGGACTTCAGCTCCCTGCAGACCATCATGGTATGCGGCTCGCCGATGGGTGCCGCGCTGAAGGACGCGGTGCGCCGGCTGCTCGGCTGCGAAGTCATCGAGCTGTACGGGCTGACCGAGGGCCTGGTGACCACGCTTGCACCCGAAGACTTCGACCGCAAGCTCGCGTCGGTGGGCAAGCCGCTGCCGGGCATCGAGCTGAAACTCATCGACGATGCGGATCGCGAAGTCGCGGCCGGGGAACCCGGCGAGATCTGCGGCACATCGCGGTTCCTGATGGCCGGCTACTTCAACCGGCCCGAAGCCACCGCGGAAGCGACCTGGATCAACAGCGATGGCGCGCGATGGTTGCGCACCGGCGACATCGGTCGGCTGGACGAGGACGGCTTCCTCTACATCGTCGATCGCAAGAAAGACATGATTCTCTCGGGCGGGCAGAACATCTATCCGGCCGACATCGAAGCAATCATCAGCCAACGCGACGACGTCGATGAGGTCGCCGTCATCGGCATGAAGAGCGAGCAGTGGGGCGAAACCCCGCTCGCCGTCGTGGTGCCGAAGGCGGGAGTCGAGCTTGACCCGCAGGCACTTGCGACATGGACCAATGAGCGGGTGGGCCGGCAGCAGCGGGTCAGCAATGTCGTGCTTCGGGCCGCCCTGCCCCGCAATCCCAACGGCAAGATCCTGAAGCGCGAGCTTCGGGACGAGTACGGCACGAAGTAAACCACAGGGGAGTTCGCGATGAATCAGGCAACATGGACACGCACGGCGGCCTGCGCGCTGCTGGCAGGGGCCGCATGCATGCAGGCCGAAGTCTCCCGCGCCCAGACCGCGGCCGCGGAACCGGTCCGGTCGGTCGGCCTGGAAGAAATCGTGGTCACGGCACGGCGGCGCGAGGAAGCCCTGCTGGACGTACCGATCGCGGTAAGCGTCATGTCCGGGACGCAGCTCGAACTGCGCGGTGCACCGGACTTCACCGATCTGCAGCGGAGCACGCCCAGCCTGACCCTGCAGGTGTCGCGCGGCACGAACTCGACGCTGACCTCATTCATACGGGGAGTAGGCCAGCAGGATCCCCTGTGGGGCTTCGAGCCCGGCGTGGGCCTGTACATCGACGATGTGTATGTGGCGCGCCCGCAAGGCGCCATCCTCGACATCCTCGATGTCGAGCGCATCGAGGTCCTGCGCGGCCCGCAGGGTACCCTCTACGGCCGCAACACGGTCGGCGGCGCCATCAAGTACGTGACGAAGCGCCTCGGCAGCGAACCCGAGCTCACGTTGCGCGCCGAGGCGGGCAACTACGACGAGCTGAACGCGGTCGCCATCGGATCGGTACCGATCGGCGAGTCCCTCGCGATCGGCGGCGCAATCGGCCGCTACTCCCGCGACGGCTACGGCGAGAACCTGTTCAGCGGTGCGGACCATGGCCTCGCGAAGGACATCCTCACCGGCCGGGTGGCGCTCGAGTTCAGGCCGTCGGATGCCTGGTTCTTCCGCCTCAGCTACGACCGTCTGCGCGATACGTCGAATGTGTACCATGGACATCGTGAAGCTGCGGGTGTCGGCGCCGACTCCGCCGTGCTGCCCGATGTGTTCGATACACGCGCCGGACTCGGCGATGACGGCGAGGTGACGACCGAAGGCTACGCGCTGCTGGCCGAATGGCGCGTGTCCGATGCGCTGACGTTCAAGTCGATTTCCGCCTATCGCGAAGGCGAGACCGACACGATCGGCATCGATTTCGACGGCACGCCCGCGCCCGTGCTCGATATCCGCACGGCACCGAACGGCGGCTATGACGACGACCAGTTCTCGCAGGAGCTGCAGGCACTGCTCGAGTTCGACCGCTGGCAGGGCGTGATCGGCGTCTATTACCTGGACGCGATGGCGCTCGGCGGCTTCGACACGATGCTGGCGAATGCGGTACCCGGCCTCGGCCTCACGCAGCAGGTCAGCGGCCGTGTCGACACGGAAAGCTATGCGGCGTTCGCGGATGTCAACTTCGACATCACCGACCGGTTGAAGGCATCCGTCGGCGGGCGCTACACCAATGACGAGAAGGACGGGCAGGTGTTCAAGGCGAACTACCTCGGGCTCGGCAGTCCCTTGTCCGGTCGCGACGTGGCGCCGCTGCAGGTGCTCACGGACTATGAACGCACCAAGTCTTTCAGTGAGTTCACGCCGCGCGCGAGCCTGATGTTCGACATCTCTGCCGACATGAATGTCTATTTCTCCTACGGAAGGGGGTTCAAGTCCGGCGGCTTCGACATGCGCGGCGACGCGGTCGCCTACCCGGGCACCGTCGAGGGCTACGACCCGGAGACCGTGGATTCCTACGAGCTCGGCATGAAGGCCAGCCTCTTCGGCAAGCGCCTCACTTTCTCCACCGCGATCTTCGACCAGGAGTACAAGAACCAGCAGGTCACCACGCAGTTCCCCGCTCCGCCGCCCTCCCTCGTCGCGAGCGTGGTCGACAACGTGGGCAAGTCGCGCATCCGGGGCTTCGAGTTCGAAGGCATTGCGTTGCTTGCCGAGAGCCTGACCGCGAGGTTCAGCACGAGCTACCTGGACGCCGAGTTCCTCGAGTATTTCACCTACGATCCGGTGTCGGGAACCACGATCGACGTCGCCGACCTGCGCAAGCTCCAGAACACGCCGGAGTGGATGGGGTTTCTCGGACTGACGTATCGCGTTCCGCTCGGGGCGGGCGCTCTCGCCATATCGGGTTCGGCTGCCTATCGCGACGGCGTGAACTTCTTTGAAACGCCCTCGCCCATCATCGACCAGGAGGCGTACACACTCTACGACGCGAGTGTCGTGTGGACTTCGGACAGCGACGCCTGGCGCCTCGGGGTCTACGGCAGGAATCTTGGCGACGAGCGTTACCGCACTGGCGGCTACTTCTTCCCCGGTGCGCTGTTCAACAACTCGCTGATCGGATTCTATGGCCCGCCGCGCACCGTGCGTGCCTCGATTCAGTATCGTTTCTGACACGCAAAGCCGTGGCCATCACTGACCCGCAGCAGCGCAATGCGCGCTACGCGCTCGCCGTGCTGTTCGGCGTGAACCTGATGAACTTCTTCGACCGCCAGGTTGCAGGCGCGCTCGGTGAGCCGATACGCATCGAGTTCGGGCTGAACGACACTCAGCTCGGACTCGTCGCCACGGTGTTCACGCTCGTCTACGCATTCGCCGGCGTGCCCATCGGGCGGTTGACGGACACATGGTCGCGCACCCGTCTCATCGGACTTGGCGTCACTGTCTGGAGTCTGTTCACCGCAGCGTCGGGCTTTGCCTGGAACTTCACATCGTTCCTGCTCACGCGCATCGGTGTCGGCATTGGCGAGGCCGGCTGCGCGCCGGCGAGCCAGTCGCTGATCGGCGATCTGTATCCGCCGCAGCGGCGTGCCCGTGCCATGGCGATTTTCATGCTGGGCCTGCCACTCGGATTGTTCGCGGCCTACCTGTTGAGCGGCGCGATCGGGGAGGCCTGGGGCTGGCGGGCTGCGTTCTTCGTGGCCTGCGCACCCGGACTCGTGCTTGCCGTGCTGGCGTTCTACATCCGCGAGCCGGCGCGCGGCGCGACGGAGCACGTCGCCGCGGCCGCTCACGGTCGATCGCCTTATGCGTCCGTGCTGCGTATCCCGACGATGTGGTGGATCATCCTCTCGGGACTGCTGTTCAACTTCAACATGTATGCCGTGAACACGTTCCAGACTCCGTTCCTGCAGCGCTTCCACGGGTTGGGTCTGCAGCAGGCCAACAACCTGTCGGCGGTCTCATTGGGGCTCGCCGGCGTCGTCGGTCTGCTGCTGGGCGGCTGGTTCGGCGATCGTTTGCGGCGCTTTCCGACCGGGCGGCTGGCGCTTGCGGCGGCGGCACTCGCCGCGGCTGCGCCATTCGTTTTCTTCGCACTGCAGCGCCCCTCAGGCAGCGTCGCGGGCTTCACGATCTGCATGTCGGTCGCGACGGCATTCACCTTTGTCTATTACTCGACCGTGTACAGCGCGATCCAGGACGTCGTTGCGCCGCAGTTGCGCGGCACGGCAGTGGCACTCTATTTCGTTGCGATGTACGTACTGGGCGCCAGTTTCGGCTCGACGCTGATGGGTGCATTGAGCGACCACTTCGCGTCGCAGGCGATGCACGCCGCCAGCGCGACCGAGATGCTGCCGCAGTTCCGCGCGAGCGGCCTGCACACTGCGATGTACGTCATCCCGGCACTGGCGATCCTGTGTTCATTGTCACTGTGGGCCGCGGCGCGCACCGTGGCGGCCGACATGCTGCGCATGAACAACCGGCCATGAAGACCCGGGCCGCGATCCTGGGCCAGGCGGGCCTGCCTCGACCGTATGCGCAGAGCAGGCCGCTGCAGATCGTCGAAGTCGACCTCGATCCCCCGGGGCCCGGAGAAGTCCTGGTACGCCTGCGTGCGGCCGGATTGTGTCATTCGGATCTCTCCGTTCTATCCGGCGACCGACCCCGGCCGCTGCCCATGGCCATAGGCCACGAGGGTGCGGGCGAAGTTGTCGAAATCGGTGCCGGTGTAACGGACCTCGAGGTCGGCGATCATGTCGTTGCGGCATTCGTGCCCTGTTGTGGATCATGCGAACCCTGCTCGAGCGGCCGCCCGGCGCTGTGCGAACCCGGGTTCGAAGCGAACTCGGCCGGCACCCTGCTCGGCGGTGCACGCAGGCTGCATCGACACGGAATCCCCATTCACCATCACCTGGGCGTTTCGGCGTTTGCCGAATTCGCCACGATGGCCCGCAAGTCGCTCGTCCGCGTCGACGCGGACCTGCCGTTCCATGAGGCGGCGATATTTGGCTGCGCGGTCATGACAGGCGTGGGAGCCGTAACCAACACGGTCCAACCCCCACCCGGCTCCGCCATCGCCGTGATCGGCCTGGGCGGCGTCGGCCTGTCGGCCCTTCTGGGTGCGCGGCTGGTCGAGCCTGCCGCGCTCATCGCCTGCGACGTCAATGAAGACAAGCTCGCAATCGCGAAGGGACTGGGTGCGACGCACTTGATCAAGGCAGGAACTCCCACCGGAGTGGAAGAAGTCAGATCCATCACCCGCGGTGGCGTTCACTATGCGTTCGAAATGGCGGGCGCGGTGACAGCTATGGAGTTTGCGTACCAGGTGACGCGCCGGGGAGGCACGACGGTAACGGCCGGCCTGCCCCATCCGGCACACATGCTGTCGATTCCCCACGTCGGCATCGTTGCCGAAGAGCGCACCATCAAGGGCAGCTATCTCGGCAGCTGCAACCCCGCCCGGGACATTCCCCGCTATGTCGCCATGTATCGCAACGGCAGACTGCCTGTCGATCGACTGCTCAGTGAACGCGTCGCCCTTGGCGACATCAACGCAGCATTCGACCGGCTCGCCGATGGCCGGTCGGTACGGCAGGTGGTCGAACTGTAGCGATAGCGAGGACCCGCGTCATCTGCGGCCCCGCCATGTCGCGGTCGCGGCTTCGATAGCGGCGGCGAACATTCGATCGTCGAGCGGATCGGGTCGCACCATCTTCGGCGCCGTGCCCAGCCGCAGGAAGGCTTCGGATGAGCCACTGACGGCATCCCAGCGAGGTGCGCCCTCCCCGTTGGGATCGCCGGTCGAGGCGAAGCGCACCCAGTATCCCGCCATCGTGTCGAAGACGTGCTGGTCCGCAGCGTCCCATGCCACTTTGAACGCGTCGGGTGTGCGAAAGAGATACTGGATCTCGCCGCCATGCGGCGCGCCGGGAGTGTCAGCGCGCCGCGACGCCGCGACATGATCGAAGTAGTACAGGAATGTCGGCGCGCCGAGCGCCGCTTGTCGACGTGCGAGGAATCTCGCAGGTTGCACGAAGAACAGTTCGCCGCGCAGCACGTCCTGTGCAGCTTGCGGCAATCCGGCGCGAGCTGCGTACGCGCCCAGCAACCCGTCGTACCTGGAACCCAGGGTCGCGCGTGCCAGCGCATCCGAGGTCACCGCGAGGCTTGCCTCGAACGAATTCGCGCCCACCAGGAACGGCACCCTCGCCTGTTCGCCCCGTCCGAAGGAGTCGCCCGGGCTCCTGCGCAGCGCGTGTCCATCGATGGTCGGGAAGGATGAGAACGGACACGCCATGACCTTTTCCAGCGGCAATCCGCGCAGTGTTTCCGCGCTCACTACCGGGTTTCCCGGGGCGGCAAAGCCATCCTCGGTGGCCGAGAACGCCAGCGTGAACGACTTCTGCAGCAGCAGGCCGACTTCGGGTCCACAGCCGGCAGTCGCCAGGGCAGCCCATGCGTTGCCGAATTCTTCCGCCGACCTGTGGTCACCGTCGACCTGCAGGAATGCAGCAGTGCCGCCGCCGGATTGCGATATGGCCTTGTGGAACAGCCCTGCGGCCAACGGGCTGGCCATCAGCGCCTGAACCGCGATGCCGCCGGCGGACTCGCCGAAAATCGTCACATTTGCGGGATCGCCGCCGAAGCTGGCGATGTTCCGCCGCACCCATTGCAACGCCGCGATCTGGTCGAGCAGGCCGTAGTTGCCGAGAGGGCTGCCTGCCTGCTCACGCGACAGTGCCGGATGGGACAGGAATCCCAGTGCGCCAAGGCGGTAGTTGAATGTCACCACGACGACGCCACGCCGGGCCAGTTCCGCTCCCGCGTACAACGCTTGCGACCCGGCGCCGAGGACGAATCCGCCACCGTGAATCCAGACCATGACCGGCAACTTCGAATCCGCTGCGAGCGGCTGCCATATATTGAGCGTTAGACAGTCCTCGCTGGTCGCACCCTCGACTCCGACTGGCGGCGGCACCTTCGGTTGCGGACAGGCAGGTCCGAACGCTCGTGCTGGGCGCACGTCGTCCCACGACGGCAGCGGCGCAGGCAGACGCCATCTCAGCAAGCCGGTGGGCGGCGCCGCATACGGAACGCCCTTGAACGCCGCGACGCCATGGTCGACGCTGCCGCGAATGAGTCCGCTGTCCACGCGGCGCTGCGGACCCTCCTCGACTCCATGTGCCGCCGGCGGGAGACAGAAGGATGCCAGCGCCAGCCAGGCAGCCGTCGTGAGCCGCGCGCGCATGAGCTAGGACTCCCGCTGGATTCGCAGGCCGACCTGCCGCGGCAATCCGGCCACACGCAAGCCTCCGGAGCCCTGCACCTTCGCCACCACATACTCTTCGTCCAGCACGTTCGTGCTGAAGAGCGTGGCCGACCACGGACCGGTCCGATACGCGATCTGCGCGTTCACCACTGTCCGTTCCTCGAGATCATCCTGCACGGGAACCTCGAATACCTTCGTGGACTGATCGCTCATGTAGGCGACGTCGACACGCGGCGTGAACGAACCGATGCCCGTATCGAACCGATGCTCGAGGCCCGCGCCGAGCGTGAACTCAGGCTGGTACGGCAGACTGCGGCCGGTGAGATTCACGCACTGCGGAGTCGTCGAGGGTCCCTGCGCAGAACAGGCAGGCGAACCGGGCGGCGGTGGAAAGCGCGGATCGACCGTGAAGAATGTCGGCAGTTTGCTGTCGGCCCAGGATGCCGCGAAATTGAGTGCGATCGCACCGAAGCGGGCATTGAGCTGCAGCTCGGCACCGTTGCTTTCGGTGTGACCGGGCACATTCGACAGTACGGCCAGACCGGAGGTGACGTCGTACTGCGTCATTTGATAGTTCTCGTAGTCGTAATGATAGACATTCAACTGCGCGCCGAGCCGGTTTTCCAGGAACCTCGCCTTGTAGCCTGCCTCATAGGAGATGAGCGTTTCCCCCTCGAAACTGGGCGGGGCGGATACGCTCGTGTTCAAACCGCTGTTCTTGTAACCGGACGATGCCGCGACGAATACATACTGGTCGTCATTGAACTGGTAGGACACGCCGGCCTTGCCGGTGAACTTCTCGTCATCGGGCAAGGTGGTCGGCCCGGGTGTCGAACCGAGGGGGAAGCCTGCGAATGAAAGATCGATCAGCAGGTCCTGGTCCACGCTCGCGCGATTGAACCGGCCACCGATCTCCACGCGCAGCTTCGGCGTCACGGCGTAATTGAGATTGGCGAACACCGCCACATTCTCACGCTCGAGCGTGCTCACCAGATCGATCAGCAGCGGAGGCGCCGCCAGAAGGAAGCGCGGGATAGCGACGCTGCTGTCCGCATAGTAGGCACCGAGAACGTATTGCAAGCGTCGGTCGTCGGGGGAGATGAAATTGAACTCCTGCGAGACGATTCGTTCCGTGGCGCGATAGTCGAGCGTATCGAAGAGCACGTCCGCACCGTCGGAATCGCTGCCCTGCTCCGTTTCACCATCCTGATACCCACTGATGGAGCGCAGCACCGTGCCGTTGCCAAAGGTGTAGTTCAGGTTGGCCGTTGCACGCACGAAGCGATCGACCGCGAACAGATTGGCGTTGCTCGAGATGTCGTGCAACGGCGCGGTGGACGCCACCGGCGCATAAGTGTTGGCGCCCGAATCAACGTAGTCGTAGTCCACTTTGACCACCGCGCTGAACGATGACGTCGGTGCCCACAGCATCCCGACGCGGCCGGCCGCGCGTTCGAGTTCGCCGGGATGTCCGGTATACGGTCCGGAGTAGTTGTGGAAGCTGTCGTGCCGCTCCGCGTCGCCCGCGAAACGCAGCGCAAACGTCTCGCTGACGGGCACATTCAGCACCAGACGCGCACCCAGCTGGTCGTAGTTGCCGACCTGCACCTGGGCGGAGCCGCCAAAATCCGCCGGGTCGGGATCGTTGGTCGTGACGAACACCGCACCGCCCGTGGAATTCTGCCCTGCAAAGGTGCCTTGCGGCCCACGCAATACCTGGATGCTCTTGATGTCGAAATAGGGTTCGCTCGAGCTGAAGTAGGCGTTGAAGACCGCAACACCGTCACGATAGAGCGGCACCCCTGCTGCCGCATTGGTGGCGACCTCCGTGCGTCCAATGCCGCGAATGTTGAGCAGGTTGGCCTGCCCGTAGTTGCTGACGCTGAGCGCGGGTGTGTTGAACTGCAGCGCGTCGAGATTGAGGATCTGTCGCGCGATCAGATCGTCTTCCGACAGCACCGTGGCTGCCAGCGAGGTGGACATGAGGTCTACGCTGCGCCGCTCGGCCGTAACGACCACTTCCTCCAGTGCGTTGGGTGCGACCGCGCTCCTGGCAACCTCCTGCGCCAGGGAACCATATGACACGGCCAGGGCGCCGGGAAGCATGGCCAGCCATGCCAGGTACGAATCATTCCTGCGGTAGCGGGTCATCCTGACTCCCCTCCCCTGTGCGAACACGCCGCGCGGCCCGAGGCGCAAACCTTATCTTAATGTTCACCAACCAGTCAATGAACGAACTGGATGGCAGGGGAACAGCGTACGGCATGGCCCTGCGGCCGCGGATTCAAGGGCGCTTTGAATTCGTCTCGCGGTGGCGGGCAGCGCAGACGGCGCTGAGTCCCGCCGCTGCATAGGTGACCAGGCGCTCGCCAAAGGCGTCGACGTCGTCCGATCGACAGATTCCTCCCGACAGCAGTTCGATGCGGCCGGTGCTCGCCTGGAGAACCATCAGTGAACCGGAGAGCATCATGTAGCTCCAGTACAGGTCCTCTTCACTGGCATGCGGCAGCGCCTTCTTCAGCAAGTCGATGAGGCGGTGAATGACGCTGTCAAAATAGCGACTCATCATCTCTCCTCCCCAGTCCTGGCTGTTGTTTGCCGAAGCCACCAGCGCGGAAAAATTGCGCCAGCCTTCATCGGCGTGTCGATCGGCATCGAGAATGGGGTCAAGGAACGCCCTGAGTGCGCCTTCCACGGTGATGCTGCTGCTCTCCTCCTCGTAGGCACGCATGGCATCCATTCGTGCCTGGTTGATGCCCTCTGCCCGTCGCTGGAAGACCGCGTCGAACATGCCTCGCTTCGTTCCGAAGTAGTAGTACACCAGCGCCGTGTCCACATGCGCATGCTGGGCCACGTTGCGCACTGTCACGCCGTAGAGACCGTGCCTGGCAAACAGCGCTTCAGCGGAGTCGAGCAGGCGATCGCGAGTTTCGAGGCTTCGCTGCGCCTTCTTCGAGGTTTCCAGGCGAGCAGCGCGCGGCATCTGGTGCTGCCGGCTCAGCTTGCCAATCCGCTTGCCCGCGCGCTTGCCCGCGCGCAGCTGGAAGCTCGGTCTTATTTTCGGCATATCGCATCTGCTGATCGGCAGTGTCAGGTCCCTGCAAGATACAGTGTTCATTACCTGTTGAAAATCTCGCACCAAAGCCGGGTGTGTCGCCTACTCGCGCTGCAGCTTGGCTCGCGCGCGCAGCTTCGGCAGCAGCATCCCCGCCTGCGCGCGATAGGCGCGGTAGCGCCCGCCGAACTGCGCCACCAGATCGCGCTCCTCGAAGCAGATGCCAATGAGGATGTAGCCGGTCGTGGCGATCGAGAACAGCAGATGCCCCGCGGTCATCACCGGCGCCGCCCAGAAGGCGAGCAGAAATCCGAGGTAGATCGGGTGGCGTACGTGGCGGTAGAAGAGTGGCGTGCGGAATTCCGCCGCCTCCGCTTTGCCGGTGAGACTCTGCCGCAGGCCGAAGAGCGCGAAGTGGTCGATGAGCCAGGTGCTCACGAGCAGGATCCCCCAGCCCAGCCAGAACACGGTCATGAGCATGGCCGCGCCCGCGCCTTGCACTCGCCACACGACGGGTTCGGGGATCGGCCGCCACTGCCATAACAGCAGCGCAAGCGCCGCGGTGGCCGCCAGCACGTAGGTGCTGCGCTCGACCCGCTCCGGGACGATGCGGGTCCACCAGCGCTTGAAGCCGCGGCGCGCCATCACGCTGTGCTGCACGGCGAACAGGCCGAGCAGCAGCAGGTTCACGACGATCGCCTCGGCAAGTGGCGCCGGCGCGCCCGAGTCGATCGATCGCGGCACGAAAACGTTGCCGACGAAGCCGATTGCATAGACGAACGTCGCGAGAAAGAAGACATAGACCGCGACACCATACAAAGCTGAAATGATGTTCACCTGGACCTCCTTGTCAAAGGGACTAACGCTGCACCCACCAGCGGTTTTCGAGCACTTGCGCGATATTTCCTGCGGCGCGCGCGGCGCCGTCGGTCTCGACCGGCTTGTAGCGCACCGGCGCGTGCATGGCGGCGAGCGCGCGAGCGGCGAGCGCCGCGGGCGCGAGGCCGTCGTACTCGACGGCGGAGTCGGCGCCGTAGTTGGCGAGGCGCTTGCGCACGTGAACGCGCTGCTCGAAATGGCGCGCGAGCGGGAAGCTGAGGAAAGGCCGGCGCGTCGCGACGAGCTCCATGCAGGTCGACAGCCCGCCCTGCACGAGCGCGAGATCGCAGCAGGCGAGATGCTCGAAGAGGTTGTGCACGTAGGACTTGATCTCCAGGCCCTGCATTTCCGGAAAGGCATCGACCGGCAAACGTGGCCCCGCGACAAGCACGAGGCGCAGCTGCGGAACTTCGCGCTTCATGATGGGAAACGCGGCTGCGATGCGCTGCAGGAGCGCCCCGCCGACGGCGGTGCCGCCGATCGAGGCGATCGCGATCTTCTCCTGCGGTCCATACCCGAGCTTGCTTCTCAGCTGCTCCGTGTCGGCGTAGGCCTGCGGGTCGAAGGGCAAGGTATAGCCGCTGTAGGAGAAGTTGCGGTCGGTCCAATCACGGATGCGCGGCAGGCCCGGACCGAAGGGCTCGTCGGTGACATCCTCCGGGTTGCCGACGAAGACCGCGGCGTCGCGCACATACGGGAAGCGCGCCACGTGCTCGATGTCATCGGCGTTGCGATCGGCGCACAGGTGCGCCTCGCGCTCGTCACCACATACCGGCACGCAGCCGACGAAGTCGGTGAGGAAGACGAAGGGCTGGCGCTTCAGATCCGGGTTCTCGTGGTAGTAGTAGTCCACGTCCCAGGCCTCGTCCCCGATCACCAGGTCGTAGTGCTGCTCCTCCATCAGGTCGGCGAAGGTCATGAAGTTGTTGACCATCACCTCGTCCATCGTGCGCAGCGCGAAGAAAGCGTGCAGGTCGTGCTCGCCGGCGACATGCTCGAAGTGCCGGCTCTCGTTCGCGAGTCGCGCCGTGATCGGGTGCACGCGCTCGCCTTCCTGCGCGAGGTAGCGCGCCGCCGGGTCGACGGTGAACCAGTCGATCTCGAGGTCGGGCTGGAGCTTCTTCAGCTCGCGGGCAATCGCGAGGTCGCGCTGCACGTGGCCCAGGCCGATGGGGCTCGAGATGAACAGCGCGCGGCGCTTGCGGCTCATGGCACGCGTCCAGGTCCCGGCGCGCGGGCTGCCCGCAACGAAGTCGCGCAGCGAGCGGTTGAAGAGCACCGGATCGCGCACCGAGGGCAGGTGCCCGCCGCCGCCGATGGTGAGCAGGCGCGCACCCGGCACGAGCGCGGCGATCTGCCTGCCCTTCGCATGGAAGACACGCTTGTCGGCGTCGCCGTGGATGACGAGCGTCGGGCACTTCACGGTGCGCGCGAGCGCGGTGACGTCACTGCCGAGCCAGCCGTTCCTCGCCCAGTCGACCACTTCGCCGCTCGACGCCCAGCCGTAACGCACGCCGTCCTCGAACGGCTTGGTCGAGTGCGGCTCGGTGAAGGCGATGGAGAAAAACCAGTCGAGGTAGGCCGCCCAATCGCCCCTCATGCGCTCGCTCTCGGCGCGCACCCGCTCGGCGACCTGCGGATCGTCGGCGCGGGAATCGGCGTAGCCGCCGACACAAACCAGGTGGCTCACGCGCCCGGGATGTTCGGCGGCGAGGCGGATCGCCGTCATCGCGGTGGCCGAGATACCCACCACCGCGACCCGGTCGGCGCCGGCCGCGTCCAGCACCGCGACGAAGTCCGCGTAGTACTCGTCGAAGCGATAGTGCTCCTGCCCGCGTGGCCGGTCCGAGCGGCCGTTGCCGCGGCCGTCCATCGCGAGCACGCGGAAGTGGCGCGAGAGATACGGCACCGTCGTCTTGAGCATCCGGCTGTGCGTGATCTGGAAGATGGGTGCAAAGGCGATCCACGGTCCGCCCTCGCCCCAGACCGCGTACCAGCTCTTCACACCGTCGCGCTCGACGAAACCCTCGCGCGCCGGGCGTACGGTCTCGAACGGGTAAGCCCCCTCGTCTGGCAAGCGGCCGACAGCAGGCAGCTCACCCACCATCTTGTCGAAATCCGGCGGGCGCGTCATGCCGTCTCCTGCACGCGCTCATCCAGCCACTCGAGCAGCCGCTCCATGGCGTCGAGTGCAGCGCGGTGCTCGCGGTGCTCGGCGCGCCCGCCCACCAGGTCGACGAACTCCATGCCAAGCCAGAACTCCGAGATCCAGGTGGCGATGACCCCGGCGGTGAACGGCGGCGGCAGCACCACGCCGTTAGATTCGAGCGTCGCCACGGCGTCGCGCACCGCACCGAGTACCACCTTGCGCCAGGCGACCAGGCGCGGCAGGAACTTCTCGCGCAATCCGGGATTCGACAGGCTCGCCGCCCAGAGCTCCGCCTGCATGCGCACGAACCCGGAGGCGAGATCGCTCTTGTAGAAACGCCGTGCCTCGGCCCACTTCGACGCGAAATTGCCGGGCCCGGCATACATGCGCGCCTGGCGCTCGAGCAGGCGCCGGTTCGCCTCGTCAAGCACCGCGATGACGAGCTGGTCCTTGCTGCGGAAGTGATAGTTGATCAGGGCGTGGTTCACGCCCGCGTCCCTCGCGATCTCGCGCACCGAGAGGCGCGCGTAGCCCTTGCGCGCGAGGCGCTGGAACGCCGCCTCGAGGATCCTGTCCTTGGTGAGGGCGAGGTCGTCCTTCATGATTCTTGCACGACTGGTTTAAACAGTCGTTCAAATTCTAGGCGCGCGGCAGACCGCCTGTCAAGGCCAAGGCGCATGTAAGCATCGCCGGTTGGTGGCAAGGTCGCCCTGGATCGCTGCGGATCGGCGGATCTGTCGCTTCTCGCGCGCAGCGGCCCCCAAGTCCCTGGACATCTCGTCCGACCGTGCACGCACGATTACGACGAAACCGCTCGCGCATAATTTCCCGCAACCGCATCGTGACCTGGTGAGGCGGAGATCCACAAGAAATATCCCCGGTACTCGCCCCGCGCATATCGACGTCCGGCCACTCAAAGTGGTTCAGGTCGCTCGTCATGATCCACGATGGCCGCGCATCGAGCCCCAAAACCTGCCTCCACTGCGGCAGCAGCTCGATACCGTCCTCGGTGTCATGTGGCTTGGTGTGCGTAATCGGCAGGACGTAGACGCGGGTATTGCCGCCACGTTCTTGACCGCATACACCACTGCGCAAGGACGCTACTTGACGCCTTCGGCGTGCCCCTTGCGATGCTCACTCCACCACAAATAACGATAGCCGATGACCTGCCCGGGTCAGCGCTCCAACTCATCCAACTCCGCTTCACTCAGGGCGTCCGTCGGCATGGCAACCCGGGTATCCAACAGTCGCAGTCGCTCGTACTCCTCGGCGTCGAGTACGACGAGCCCTGCGCGGCCGTGATTGGTGATGGTCACGGCGTGCCGTTTCGCGAGAGTGGAGTACCGCCCGTATTCCTCCTGAAATTGACTTGAGGTCACCCGTGGGGATGCCATAACCGCTCCAAAGACATTTCCGATGGTTGCCCGGAATATCTGCAAACCAAGGTTCTTTCACCCGGGGTCGACGCGGTGGATTTCGCGGCACTGCGCCGACACCTGATGTCCTGCCTGCGCGACTTCGATCCCGCTATGGGCGCGGAGCAACTCAATCCGTCTGCGACGCCGCTCGGCTTCCGATTCGCACGCCGATTCGCAACCGCGATGCTCAGGCAGGCTCGACAGCGACACTCAACCCTTTCGCAGCTTGCCGCACGCGCTCGTCGAGGCTCAGCAGCCGCAGACCCGCGATCGCGGAGCGCGCGACGAGCAACGATGCGAGGTGGATGGCATCGAGTGTGCGAATCGGATCGCCGGGAAATGGCTGCCGCGCGCGATCGACTACCTCGGCTGCGATTCGCAGTACATGCCAATGAGCAGCCGCCGCGATCAGGTGCGCCCGACGGTCTGCGGCGCCGGCCTCCGACAGTTCCTTGAGCGCCACCGCCCGCAGCAGCACGCGATCGCATTCGATCAGGGTCAGGTCCGACGCGACGATGACTTCGGCTTCGCCGAGCAGGCGGCGCACCGCGGGTGCGGTCGGCTCATCCAGAAGCCATGCCAGCACCGCACTCGACTCCGCGTAGAGATTCACCGCGAGCCACGCTCCTCGTCGAGCAATTGGGCGACGCTGCGCCGACGCTCTCCCTGCTTGCGAAGCAGCGCTGGATACAGATCCCCGCCAGCCGGAACACCCAGGGTCAGGAGGCCCCGCTGATTCAGCCACTGAAGTCCCGCCGGCACCGACGGATCGGCTTGTCCCTGCCCGGGCGGCAGGAGTTCAGCCACCACCACTCCTCGGTCGGTGACCAACAGGCTCTCCCCCAGCCGCACGCGGCGCAGGTATTCGCTCAGCTTGTTCTTGAGGTCACGGACGCCGACGGTTTGCATGAGAAGCAATGTAGTCACTCGAGGCTACATTGTCAACGATATATCCCTGGCGGCTCGTGCAATCACAAGCGAAGCTCCGCACGCAGCCTCTCGATGATTGCCGGATCGAAACCGGGCTCCTCGGTACTATTGCACTCGATTCCATCGACGAGCGCGGCGACACGCTCGCGTCCCCGCTTCGTTCGGCATGCTTCGCGCGGCGTCTTGCCGCTCAGCGCCGCGAGAGTCACATCGGGCCAGCTTTCGTAGTGCTCGGCGAGCAGCAGCGCGGATTCGCGATCGCCCCCTGACCCGCGGGCCTCACTCGCCTCGCTCAGCATCTTCTCCAGCGATTGCCGCTCAGTGACGCGATGCCGTGCCTTTGAACCGGGACGCGCCTCGATGATTTCGCGGATCCGCGCCGCCCGGCTGTCCGAATTCACTTCCACTCGCAGGCGCTTGTCATTGATCAGGAGCCTGCCGAGTACGGTGTTGTTCCACGACGAATGCAGCTTGTTGCCCCGTTCAAGCCAGGTAATCCCGGCTTGCGAATCGCACCCGACCCGGTCAGCGTACACATCTTGCGTTGCTCGGCTTCGCTCTCATTGAAGTCCAGATCCCCCAGCGCACTGAATGCCTCGTCCGCCGAATGGATGTCATAAATCAATGTCTGCATTTCCAGCGCTTCGCCGTCGGTGTTGTTCAGCTTCGGCAAGGCGGGCTCCAGCAAGTCCGCCGCCGCGTCCAGGTACAACGCAATCAGCTCGAGGTCGTAGTCCGCCAGTCGTTCCAGTGTGGTGCGCGGCGTGACACGGAACTCTTCTGCGAAATCGATGAGCGCCTGCTTGACGGCCGGCGGCAATGCAACGCCGCCCATGGCCTCGATGACGATCACTCCCTCGCATGCGACCAGACTCCCGAACACCAGTTCTCCGGTGCGCAGCGCCTGCGAGGCGGAATGTTCAATGACAGCGGATTCTCGCTGAGTGAAGAATTCCCGCAGGCGCAGTCCCTGGCCCGGGCTCACCGACACAACTTCGTAGAAGCTCAGCGGCGCCTGCAGCGCGGAGCGTAGATAGCTTTGCAGCACAGGATCAACGCGGTGGCCCTTGCGCTGAAGCAAAGCAAGCGCCGGCGCGGTGTCGATCAATGACTTGTCGATGACGTCCGACTCCGGAAAGTCCGGGGTCCAGCGGAAATGCCACCAGCTGCAGAAAACGCCGAAGTGCGGCGACTCTGGATCAAAGGTCGGCGGCTCGCCCTGAAAGAACTCCTCCCAGGCCTCAGGGACGGCAACGCTCCCGTATGTCTCGTCGATGAACTCGAGCATGCTGACCGGGAGCCCCTCCAGCGCCCGCCGTATGCGGCGCCAAGCCAACTCCTGCTGCGAATGCGCCTCGTACAGCAGTTTCATCAGACAACATTGCTTGTACTTCTTCCCACTTCCGCAGGGGCATGGATCGTTTCGGCCTGCCTTCATCCGCGAAGGGCGACCTCAGGTCGCCGGGCTTGCAAGCGCCTTCGCGACGGGGCTCACGGCGCCATCCACCGCCACTCCGCGGGCCGGCGTGAGCGCCAGGGCATCGACCACCTGGCACACCCGGGCTACGGCACGTCGAGCGAACCGCCCTGCGCGGGCAGGCCACCAACCTCGAGCGATGCGCCGCTGTCCTTGTTCACCACATCAACCGCAATCACCTCGAGCCTGTATGCATCGCCGGTAGGTGGCAGCGTTGGCGTGGGCCGCGTCGGATCACCCGATCCGTCGCTGCCGCGGCTGCAAGCCGCCGGCAATGCCAGCACCGCGAGCAGCATCGCGGCGATCACCTTCGTGCGTGCACCTGCCACGTTCATGGCATCACTCCTCGCCCAGTTCGCCGAATACATAGACAATGAGCAGGTCGGTGTCGCCGACATCAAGATCGAGCGGCGCGGCGAGCGTGAGCGTCAATGCGCCGTCGTCGATCGCGAACCGCTCGGTCGCAAGCACGGCATCGCCGGCGTCCCACTCACCGTCGTGATTGCGATCGTGCACGAGCACGACATGGTCCACCTCGCGCTCGTCGCCGGGTCCGTGCGCCTGCACGGTGAGCGAGCGAAGCTGCGCGTCCCCGGAGGCGCTGTGCAGCCGGGTGCGCGCCATGACCGCTTCACCGTCCGCCGCGGCGTCCATGACCGTGCGCGGCTGTGGCAACGGACTCACCGCGGCTGATACCGGCACCGCAAGTCCACCTACCAGCCGGATCACGCCATCGGCCAGGCCGTCGGAATCGTTGGGGCCGCCGTCGGTCAGCGTGAGTCGCAGGCAGCCGTAAGCCACCTGCAGCCCATCGAGGTAGGCACTGCTCGCCGGCGGCGGACACACACCCTCGCCGCCTGCCGCCGATTCGAGCGCTTCGCCCGCGCCCTCGACGATCGCCCGCCACTCCCCGCCTGCATGCACACGGAATTCGGCGTTGAGCGTCAACGGCCAGGCGAGTGGCAGCACGACTCGCGCCTGGCCACCGGGTACAAGCCCCGTGATTTCGAAGTCGAGCACGTCGCTCGAGTAGCCGAATTCCACATCGACCGCCACGTCACGCTCTGCCAGTACCGCCTGGGCCCCGCTTCGCGCAAAGACGCGCGTGCCGAGCCGCAGGCCCACTCCGGTGAGCGCTTCTAGCACCCGGCCGTCCGGAGCGAGACGCAGCAGGTTCGCGTTCGGCAGGTCATCGAGGTAGTCGGGAATGCGATCGCCGTCGCGATCCGCTGGCCCTTCAGCCGCATCGTTGACGTCATCGCCGTCGCTGTCATGGTCCGAGCGCAGCAGCAGCGGCTCGTTCGATACGAACAGATGTGAGCGGGCGCCCGCCTGCGCGGGCGGCACGCCGTCGTCGATCACGCTGACGCCGAGGCCATACAGTCCACCCGCCAGCCCCGACGGATCGAGCAGGAAGGCCGGATCATGCACGGTCACCGGATTGAAGAGCGCGGGATCCGAAGTGCTCCAGTCGAAGATGTGTGCCTGCAGCGGATCGTCGCGTACATCGGCAAGCAGGCCGACAAGACCGGCATTGCTGACGATGGTGGTCGTGGCGCGACCCTGCTGCTCGATGCCGATGGCGACCCGGGGCGCCAGGTTCTGGTCGGTGACGGTGATCGTATGCGTGCGCACGCCGGCGATCGCGTTGACGGGCTCACCCATCGTCAACACGATCATCTCGTCGGGTTCGGCGCTGCCGTCCTTCGCCGTGTCGATCACGATTTCAGTCGCGAGGCCCGCGGCGATGACGGCCTCGCCGTCAGACGCGTCGTGGTCCCCCGTCGTCGCCGTGCCGGAGATCGTATAGGGCACACGCACCGGGTACTGCACCGCAGGGCCGTTGATCTCGACACGCACGCGCGCCTGGCTGCCCTCCGCCACCGCCTGATCGACTTCGAAGTTCACGATCGGCGCGACGTTGACGAACTGGTGTCCGGTGGCGCGGTTGCCGGCGGCGTCGATGGCCGTCCAGGTGACGACGTGGGGTCCCGGTGGAAATCGCCCGCTGCGGTCCGCTTGCGGCGCGATCGCGCCGTCACGACGATCGATCGCGGTGGCCGCCCCGAGCGCCACGCGCGTCAGCACGCCCGTTGCCGCCACGGTGATGTCGGCCGGCACCGTGAGTTCGGGTGCAATATCGTCGATGCGAGGATCCGTGCCGGCGGCGACCTCGTCACCGTCGTGCACGCCGTCACCGTCCGTGTCCGCGACTCGCGGCGAAGTGCCGTGCGCGTATTCATCGCCGTTGGCGAGGCCGTCGCCATCAGGGTCGCCCGCGGCGTCGTCGACGGCGGGACTGAGGCCGTGCGTGCGCTCGAACGCATCGCTCATGCCGTCACCGTCGGTGTCGGATGTATCGGCAATGAGCTCGACGCTGGCGAGCAGGCCGACGTCGGGATTGATGGCCGCAGAACTCGTGCTGAGCGTGGCTTCGAAGTCCCGCGCCAGCTCGTACACGAGGTTCCCCGGTCCACGCATCGCCATCGTGATCCTCGCCTCGGCACCCGGCGCAAGCGCGCCGAGCGCGCAGCGCACCGCAAGTCCACTGCGGCTGCACTGACCCTGTGTGGGCACCGGATTGCCGACTTCGAGGTCCGCAGGCAGATCGAGTTCGAGCGTCACGTCCTGCGCTGTCACGCCGTCCCCTGCGGACGGTTCGCCATTGGCGGCGATGACTTCGAACGTGAACGCAGTGCCGTCGGGCACTTCCTGCAGCGAAGGCTCGCCTTCCGGCAGCGGATCCACGTAGATGAGGCCCGCCACGCCGAGGCTCGCCAGGCGCTCGACTTCGAAGGTCGATTCAGCGCAGCCCTGGAGCCCGCCGGGATCGGTGATACAGACCTGCACGGTGCGTGTGCCCGTTGTCTCCCAGGTGTGGGCAGCCACGGCGCGTCCCTCGCTCGTGTCATTGGCCGGCGCGATCACCGCGACGCCGCGCGTCTGCGCCTCGCCGTCCTCCGAGCTGAACTCGCCGGTCGTGTCGCTCGAGCCGTCACCCCAGGTCACGAGCGCTTCGTAGTGGTCGGTGTGGCCGTCCGGCACATCCGTCGGCAGCGGCGCGACGCGATCGTCGCGGATGCTCGCGATGATCTGCGCCGGAAAGCCGAGCGCCACACGCGCCGGTGGCTCGATCACGATCACGGGTGGGTCGTTCACCGGCGTGACGCGGAAGGTCAATGTGGCCTCGTTCGAATCGTCCCGGCCATCGTTGACCTTGAAGGCGAGCGAGTCCTCGCCGTGGAAATCCGCGCGCGGCGTGTAGGTCCAGTGCTCGCCGTGTCCGCTCAGGAAGCCGTTCTCGGGCCAGCGCGTCAGCGTGTACCTGAGCGTATCGAGGCCCAGGAAATCGCGTCCCGCAATGCCGTCCGGATCGCGCGCCGGCAACGAGAACTGGATGGAGCCGTCTTCGGCGACTTCGATCGTCTGCTCCAGCGCCTCGGGCGGCCTGAAGGCGCGGCTTACCTGGACCGTGACCGTCGCAGGCGCGCTGCGCTCGAGGCCATCGGTGACGCTGAAGGTGAAGCTGTCGTGCGCGATTGACGCCGGCCGCGGGAAATCCTGGTCGGACACATAGGTGACCGTCGCCGCTCCGTCGGTGATGTCCTTGAACGGCAGCGTGCCGAAGACGTGCACGAACTGCTCCGCGCGATCGACGACGTGGAACTGCGTGGAGTTGACCGCCACCGATGCCGGCCGGCCCATGTTGCCGAGCACGAAGCTCGGTCGCTCGCCCTGGTTGATGCCGCTGCCCGTCGAGACCGCCTCGCCGGCGAAGCTGCCGTCGGGCGCGAGGCGCTGGATGCGCCCGTTCTGGTAATCCGCCACGTACAGGATGTCATTCGGATCCAGCGCCACGTAGCGGGGCGTATCGAACTGGCCCTGGCGCGCGCCGTTGAGCGAACCGCTGACGCTGCAACTCTCCGGCGCGTAAGTGCAACTGTAGCCGCGGCTGCGCTCGTGCTCGAGGTCGCAGGCGTTGTTGGCGCTGCCGGTGCACTTGCCGGCCCAGCCGATGTACTCGCCGAGTGTGAAGTCGCCTGCCTCATTGCGCTTGGGTGGTGCGATCTTGTGGATGCGATGCAGCGCGTCGTCGTTGGCGTAGAGGGCGCCGTCCGAGCCGACCTCGAGGCTCGTGATGCGGCCAAACCATTGCGCGAGGACGAGGCCATCGACCCCCTGCGGGCCAAGCTCGCCCAGGTAGCGCACGCCGCCGCTGTCGAGCAGCTCGAACGCGAGCACGCTGTGGCCGTCGACCACATAGGCGACATCGAGGCGGCTGTCGATGCGCGCGTAGGCGAGCGACACGGCGTCCACTTCGGCCGCCGAGCCGCCATCGAAGCCGTAGCCCTGCGTGCAGCGGGTGGACTGGTGCAGATCGAGTTCCTGCGACCACTCGGTCCGGCAGCGCCACAGGCGCAGCTCGTTGCTCGAACCCGTCCCGGTGTCGGTGTTGTAGTAGAGGAAGCCGTCCCGATCCACGCGAAAGGTGTCGTTGATCGGCATGAGATCATCGTTGTCGCCCAGCGCGAGCTGGCCGAGGAACGCCCCGTCCGTCGTCCAGCGCGAGAAGCGATGGTGCTCCACGGCCCGGTCGTCGAACTGATCGCAGACCCAGTAGTCGTCGAGCACGTAGCGGATGCCGTCGTCGGTCACGTGGACGTAGCGCGCGTTGTGAACGAAGCCGCGCGGTGGCCGCCGCTCGGCCTCGGGCAGGTCCCTGCTGCAGAAACGCGTGCCGATGTAAGTGCGAAGATCGTCGTTGACGGGATCGAAGTCCGGCCCGAGGCCGTCGTTCGGGCGCGTGCGGTAATCCTCGATGAAGAACGGATAGAGCGGCGCGACGAATTCGCCGCGCGCCGGCGCCTGGTCGATGCGGAACCACACCGGATCGGTCCGGCCTCCGAGTTCGTCCGGGTCGCTGGCCGTGAGGCGGATGTCGACCGGCTGCGCGGTGATCGTGGCAGCCGTGGCCGCATTCGCCGTCGGCGGCGTATTGGAATCCTTGACCGTGATGAGTTGCGTGGCGTGGGCCGCATTGCCCGACGCGTCGGTCGCGCTCCAGCGCACCTCGGTGCGCGCATTCACCGGGAACACCTCCGGTGCATCGTTCGCGACCCGCGGCTGCACGTCGACGAGATCCACGGTCGCGGCCGCCCCGATCGCCGCCAGCTCGAGCGGCACCGGCGCGGTATCCAGGATGACCTTGCCCGGGGGCGCGAGCAGCAGCGGCGGCTGCGTGTCTCGCACCACGATGCGCTGCACGGCGCGCGGCGCGAAATCCAGCGGACTCGCCGCGGGGTTCGGGCCGCGATCGCGGGCGATGAAAGTCACCTCCTGCTCGCCAAGCGGCAGCAGTTGCGGCGCCGCGATCAGGATCTCCGGCGTGCGGCCGCAGTTGTCGGCGCTGCGCGCCTCGGCATAGGCCAGCAGGTCGCCGCGCACGCGTGCGAGGCGCGTGCCGCCGAAATCCGTGGCCTCGATGACGAGCGGCGCGGGATCGAGGTCGAGCGTCGGCGGCACCGTGTCGAGCACCGTGATGCGCTGGACCTTCGAGACCGACGCCGTATCCACGGTGGCCAGGTCGAGGATGCCCTGCACGTCGAGGCGCGCAAGAATTCCGACGACGAGAGACTCCTTTATGTCACCGCACATCGCACCCTTGACGAACTCGAGCGAGAATGCGCCCACCGCTGGGTAACGCTCGTTGAAGACCCAGTAGACCGCGTCCGCAATGGCCGCGACTTTCGGACCTGCCAGGCGCCGGATCTCCTCGCGCGAGGCGGCGCTCAGGCTGCTGATGCCTTTCTCGGCCAAGTCCTCAAAGGTGTCGCGCAACTGCTCGCAGACCAGCTCGGAGACGTTGTCGCGCAGTTCCTTTCGGAGCTTCTCCGTCGCCTTCTGCGCCGCGGTGGTCTTCTTGCGCGCCTGGCGATCGTCGAAGGCCTTCTTCCACACATCGTTGAACTTGAGGACGCCGTCGCTCAGCCGCTTGGCGCCCTCGGGGTCGAGCGCCTCCTCCGCCACCTGCGTGCCGATGCCGGTATCACGCGCGACTTTCGCGGCCTTCGTGCCGCCGTAGGCGTTCCTGAGTTCCGTGAGCAGGTTCACGACCAGCATCACGCCCGGCACGGCAACGTCGCCCAGCTTGTCGAGCTGCGTCGTCGCGCGCCACTCGATGGCGTGCTGGCCGATCGGCAGGTGCACGACCTGGGGTGCCTCGGCGAACGTATCGATCGGCGTGTAGGTGTCGGTGAATGCACCAGCGGCCGTGTCGTAGCGCTGCACGCTCGCGGCCGTGTGGATCTCGACGTTCACGTCGGAGTTGGCATGGTACACGCGTGGTGCACGCAGGAAACCCCAGCGCGTCTCGGCGTTGGTGTCCTCGCCGGAGACGCGCCATGGGTAGATCTTCAGCGGCCGCAGCTGCGTATACGGCTCGCGCAGGTTCGCGATGCCGAAGAGGTTCGAGTAACCCGCATTCGCCGCGAGCAGCGGAAAGCTGATGCTGCAGCCGTCGCGTGTGTATCCCGGTCCCTCGGGCCCGGCCGCCTCGACCACGAGATCGTCGGGAGCGAAGAGACGTGGCGGCAGCGTCTTGAGTGCGAGGTTGCTGCCGAATTCGACCAGTTCGGCGGTCCAGGAGACAGCCGGAAAGGGCAGCACCCCGGCGATGATGGCAATGTCGTGAGTCGTGACCAGCGATATCATCGCCGCCAGCAGGAGATCTTCGTCTGACGCGGCGTTGGCCGTGATCGCCCGCTGCAACTCGCCTTGCGCCCCGGCATTCGCTGGCGAATTCCGCGTCGGGGGCGCCGCTGCCGCCAACCCCGCGGCGAGCAGCATGGCGACGGCCGCGAGGCAACGACAACGCAAAGGCTTGTGGGCCCTTCCTGGCCCTTCCTTCATCATTGGCCCCGCCCCCCGCGCACAGGCTGGATTATGTATTGTTCTTCGTGCAGCCCCGCAGGGCTGAAGCCACTATACAAGATGGAAGCGCGTAAAAGGGCATTTGGGACAAATGACGATCTCTGACGGCAGCGCGCCGCTTTCAGCAGAAGATATCGCCCGCTTCGGCCCCGATCCGCTCGCCGTGTTGCAGGCGAATCTCGCGGCGGTAGAGCAGCGCATTGCGAGCGCCTGCGCGCGCTCGGGGCGCGATCGCGCCTCCGTGCGGCTGCTGCCGATCACCAAGACGGTGCCGGCCCATATTCTTCGCTATGCCCATGAGGCCGGCCTCACATGCTTCGGCGAGAACAAGATCCAGGAAGCGAGCTCGAAGCACGGCGAGCTTGCGGACCTCGCGATCGACTGGAGTATCGTCGGGCATCTGCAGACCAACAAGGTCAAGTATCTCACGCGCTTCGCCCGCGAGTTCCAGGCGCTCGACAGCCTGCGGATCGCCGAGGCCCTCGACCAGCGGCTCGCGCGCGAGGGTCGGACTCTCGACGTCTTCGTGCAGGTGAATACGTCCGGCGAAGCGAGCAAGTTCGGCCTGCATCCCGATGCGCTGCTGCCGTTCGTCGATGCGCTCGATCGGTTCCCGCGCCTGGTGCCGCGCGGACTGATGACGCTCGCGCTGTTCAGCGTAGACATGGCGAAGGTCCGGTCGTGCTTCGTCCTGCTGCGCGCCTTGCGCGACCAGGCCATCGAGCGCCACCCCGGCGTGAGCGGACTGTCCATGGGCATGACCGGCGACTTCGAGACCGCGATCGAGGAAGGTGCGACCGTCGTGCGCATCGGCCAGGCCATCTTCGGCCAGCGCCCGACACCGGACAGCCACTATTGGCCGGGGGCCGAAGCGCCGTCGTGACCGGTCAGGAGGCCGCCCTGCATGTAGATCCGCCGGTCGCAGCGCTGCGCGAGCGCCTGATCGTGCGTCGATAGCAGGAACGTCGTGCCGGTCTCCCGCTGGATCCCGGCCATCAACGCAAAGGCCTGGTTGGCATTCTCGCGATCGAGGCTGCCCGTCGGCTCGTCGGCCAGCACGAGCTCCGGTTCGTTCATCAGCGCGCGCGCGATCGCCACGCGCTGCTTCTGGCCGCCCGACAGGCGGGCCGCGCGGTAGTTCATCCGATCTGCGAGCCCCACCCGCTCGAGCAGCATGCGCGCCCGCGCGCGCGCCTGCGGCGTCTCGCGCCCGACCCGCCCGGCGTTCGGGAACAAGACATTCTCGAGCGCCGTGAAATCGGGCAGAAGATGATGGAACTGGAAGATGAAACCAATGTGGCGATTGCGGAACTCCGACAGCGCCGCCTCGGGTAGTCCCTGGAGTTCACGGCCCAGCATGCGCAGCCTGCCCGATGTCGGCGTCATCAACGTACCGAGGATGGCCAGCAAGGTACTCTTGCCGCTGCCGCTCGGCCCGAGCAGCGCCACCATCTCGCCGTGCGCGAGTGTCAGGTCCACTCCGTTGAGCACGGGTGTCTCGAAGTCCTTCTCGCGGAACACCTGGTGGATGGCCGCGACATCGATCAGCGGCTCGGTGCGCACGGTGGGCATCATTGTGAAATGGCCTCGAGCGGATCGACGCGCGACGCAGCGCGCGCCGGCCACAGCGCCGCAAGGATGCTCGCGACGGCGGCGAGCGCGAGGGCGATCGGGTATTCACCCAGCGCCGGATCGACCGGCAGCGCGGAACCGCCGCCCTGGCGAGGCAGGGTTGCGAGCAGCGAGCTGAATCCGAAGCCGAGCAGGCAGCCGAGCACCGATCCGATGATGCCGATCAGCGCGCCCTGCAGCATGAATACGAGCAGCACGAAACGCCCGGAAATGCCGAAGCTGCGCATGATCCCGATCTCGGGGCGGCGGCGGAACGTGGTGAGCAGCAGCGCACTGGCGACGCCGATCACGATCGTGAGCAGCGTGAACAGCTTGATGATGTCGCCCGAGCTGCGCTGCCCCGAGATCGCATCCTTCAGGCGCTGGTTGCGCTCGGTCCATGCGCTTGCCTCGAGGCCGGTGGCCTCGCGGATCCGGCGCGCGACCTCGGGTGCGGCGTAGATGTCCCCGAGCTTCAGTTCAATCTCCGTGAGTCCCTCCGGCAGGTCGAACAGTACGCGTGCCGTGCCAAGGTTCACGAACGCGAGACGACCATCGAGGCTGTCGACGCCGGTCTCGTACAGCGCGCGCACCGTCAGGCTGCGCTCGCGCCCCTGCTCGCTCTGCACGAACAGCGGCTGGCCGACGCCGATACCGAGTTCGCCGGCGAGACGCCGGCCGATCACGATGTCGTTCAGGCCGAGGCGCGGCTGGCCTTCGACGATCGTCTCGTCGATCGGCGCGATCGCCGAGAGGCGCGCCGGATCGACCCCCTTCAGCGTCACTGGCAGCGTCTGCTGGCCGCGCGAGGCGAGCGCGGTACCGACGATGTTCAGCGACAGGCCCGACACGCCCGGCGTCGCCTCGATCAACGCTTCGACGCTGCGCCACTCGCGGATCTGCTCGCGCCGCTCGAGCGAGCGTTGCGAGGCCACCAGCCGCTCGGCGCCATCGTCGGCTGCCGCGATCGCGGGCGAACGCCGTTCGGGCTCGATCGTCACGTGCGCCGAGCTTCCCACCACGCGCTGGATCTGGAACTCGCGCAACCCGTTGATCAGTGCCGAATTGAAAGTGAAGACGGTCACCGCTATCGCAACCCCGCCGACCAGCAGCGCACTCTGCAGGGGATTCGACAGCAGATAACGCAGCGCGACCCGCAGTTCAAAGCGCACGCTGCCCCCGATGCGCAGGTCGCTGGGCCAGCGCCGCATCCGGCGGCCCGCCGCGCAGCGCTTGCACGCGCGCGCCGACCAGGTCGGGGCGCGGCTGCTCGATCACCGCATCGCCCGGCTCGAGGCCGGCTTCGATGATGACGCGTTCGCTCGGCCATTCCTGGTAACGGACCGGCCGCTGCTCGACGCGACTGTCCGCGACGACGAGCACGCGCGCATCCGCCTCGCGACCGAGGATCGCACTGCGCGCGAGCGTCACGGCATTCGCGCGTCGCTCGATGATCAGGTTCACGTCGGCCGTGACACCCGTGCGCAGGTTGTCGGCCGGCTGATTCAGCCGCAGGCGCACTTTCGCCCCGCCGGTGCGTGGATCGACCTTCGGGGCCACGTAATACAAGGTCGCCGGGATCTTGCCCGCGCGACCGGCAATGAGCACTTCGGCCGCGAGGCCGTCGCGCAGCTCGCCGAGGTACTGCTCATCGACATCCGCTTCGACTTCCACATCGGCCAGCGGTGCGATTTCGTAGATCGTCGCCTGCGCACCGACCACTTGCCCGCGATCGACCGGACGCGAGAGCACCACGCCCGACACCGGTGCACGGATCGTGGCATCGGCGAGCCGCGAGCGCGATTCGCGCATGGACGCCGCGCGCCGGGTGAGCTCCGCACGTGCCTGGTCGAGATCGAACTGGGCCTGATCGAGTTCCTTCTGCGGGGTGAGCCCAAGTTCGCGAAGCTGCCTGCTGCGCGCGAGGTTGCGTTCGGCCTCGGTCACCGCGCGCTGTTGCCAGGCGCTCGCCGACTCGTCCTGCTCCACCGCGGCGCGTGCGGCATCGGCATCGAGCCGCGCGAGCAGTTCGCCAGCCTCGACGTGTTCACCCTCCTCCCTGGTGAGCTCGATGATCTGGCCAGCGATCTTGGGCATGATCGTCACCGTGACGCGCGGTCGCGTGCGACCGGTGATCGCGAGCACACGCTCGGCATTGCCGGCGCGAATGTCGACGACGGCCACCGGCTCGGGCCGACTGCCGCGCCAGGTGAAGACAGCAATGGCCGCAATGGCGGCGACGGCAGCGAGGGTCCAGCGAGTGCGAGGAAGCATCATTGAAGTATCGTATACCATATGATCTAATCTATCAATGGGACGGAGCACGGGATCCCGCAACGCGGATTACGCCAGCCGGCGGCAGGTACTGATCGACAAGGTCAGGGACCGGCTCGCCGTGCAGTCAGGCACGCCCCCGAGCTTTCGGGACCTCGCGCTGGCCGCGGACGTGAGCGTGGCGACACTGCGCCACTATTTCGGCAGCCGCGATGGGCTGATCAAGGCTGTCCTGGCCGCGTCCCGCGAAGGGGGTGCGCCGTACCTCGCGCGCGCGCGGGTCGCGCTCCCCGGCAACCTCGCGGCCTCGATGCAACAGTTTCTCGAGCGTGTAGTGGCCGGCTGGACGCGCGGCCAGCTCGGCTCCGTACATCGAATCGGCCTCGCCGAGGGCCTGCGCAATCCCGGCGCCGGCCTCGACTACCTCGTCGACGTCCTCGAGCCCACGCTGCAGGCCCTTGAAGAACGCCTGGAGGCGCATATCGCTGCCGGGGACATGGCCCCCGGCGATACGCGTCATGCAGCGCTGATGCTGCTCGCCCCGATCGTGCTCGCGCTGCTGCACCAGCACGATCTCGGCGGCACTCGCTGCCGCCCGCTCGCAATCCCCGCGTTGATCAGTGAGCACGTGCGCGTTTTTGCCCGCGCTTACCGGCCCTGATCAGTGGCGAGGCGCAGAGAGCCTCATTACGGCGGGCAATAGTGGTCCACCAGGGAGTGGTCGGTACAGCCCGCCGTCGGTGACGACGTAGATCGAGCCGTCGTGCCCGATCGCTGCAGCCGTCGGGCCCACGACGCCCTGGCCCGGGCCCGCCACGACGGTCGTGCGCCCGTCGCGCCCGAGACGCACCACCGTGTTGAACGGATGCGTCGTGACGTACAGCGTGCCGTCGCGAGCCACGGCGAAATCATCGCCCGGCAGGCCGCTCGCGTATATCTGCGGCGCGCCCGCCGTGCCATCGGCAGCGATCGGCACGCGCAGCAGCAGGCTGCGGTCCGAGACGGCCACATACACGGCATCCTGTGCGATCTGCAGGCCGTTGGCGCCGGGATAGCGCCCGACGAGCGGCCGCGGGGCAAGCCAAGCGTGCTTGAGCCATACCTCGGCCTGACTGGCGCCGGCGTTCACCCGCCAGAGTACGCCACCAAACGAATCGGCGACGTAGACATTGCCGCGCGCATCGACGGCGAGACCGTTCGGCACCGAGCCCGCAGGCAATGCCGCCATGCGTGTACCGCGTCCGTCGGCGGCAAATCGCCAAACGCCGCGGACGCCGTCGTCCGCGGAGTGCACGCTCGCGTGCAGCACGCCCGCAGCGTCGAAGGCGAGGCACATCATTAAGCCGCCCGGCCCTACATTCACCTGCGCATGCGGCTGCACGCGGCCATCCTGTCCCACGATGGAGATGCCGCCGTCGGGGCCGGTGCTTACAAACAGGCGCCCGTCCTGCGAGATCGCGATACTCTCGAGGAAGCTGCCGGCGCCGAACGTGGCGATGGGCTCGGCCGCGTATGGCTCGAGCGGCACTGATGGCGGCGCGACGAACATCCATTCGGTGGGGAGCGTCCACTCGTCGACGTAGGCCTGCCGCGACTGGATGCGGCGATCGTCGATCGTGAGCCACTCGGTCTGCTCGAAGGCGATCCGCGCCCCGGACAGCGGCAGCAACCCGTTGCCATCCCGCGCGCTGCCTTCATAACGCAGCCTGAGCACCTCGCGCCCCGGCGCGCCCGCCCGCGCGAGCAGCGTGACGCGCAGGTCCGGGAAGGATTCCCGCCATGCGCCGGCCTGCATCGTGAACCCCATGCGCTCGAGCGGCAGCAACGCCGAGCGGTCCACGAAATCCGCGGCGAGCAGCGCCTGCGGAAAAGGCCCGGTGGCGTTCCACGCCGCAAGGTAGGCAGCGACGGGATCCGCCCCGTCGTCCGCGGTGGCCGCGCAGGCGACCCACGTCGCCGCCAGGGCCGCAGCGACCGTCACCCACTGCGAGCGGTTCACGTGGCGATGTAGTCGCAGGCGATGCTTGTGCGCGGGTACGCACGCACCCACTCGAAGTACCTGGCGAGCATGCGGTCGGAATGCGTGAGGATGTCCTGCCGAAAGCTGATGCGGCTGAAGGTCGGGCGATCCTCGTTGAACAGCTGGCGCCCGAAATTGAGCGACTGGTTGTTCATCGCCGCGGCCATCTGCTCATGGCCCGGCACGTCGCGACGCGGCGTACCGCAGGCCTGGTAGATCTGCGTGCGGTTGCCGGGCAGCGGACGGCCGCACGACACCATGTACATCATGCGCCCCATCGTCATCGATGACAGCAGCAGCGTGCTCGAGCCGTGCAGGTGGATCAACATGTCGAGATGGCCCATGCCGGGCGCATCCTGCGACTGCAGGTACTCGAGCGTGTGCGGCGTGATCTTCACGCTCTCGGGGTTGATATCGAGCTTCATGCCGTGCACGACGACGAGATGCTGGATGTCGCACGAGTTCGAAAACGGCACGAAATGATCGTTGTTCTCGATGTATTCCTTGGCCGCGACGAACGCCATCTGCGACTCGGGCACATCCCAGCTCGGCGGATCGAACAGTGGCTCGGCGCCGTTGAATGCCCACACGATCCCCATACCTTCGTGCACCGGGAAGCGGAACAGCTTGGCGCCCGGCGGCGCCTTGTCGATGGCCGTCGCGACGCACTGGCCCTGCATGTCATAGCGCCAGTGGTGGTAGGGACAGCGCACGGTGCCATCGACGAGATCCCCGCCCGCGAGATCCGCGCCGAGGTGCCGGCAGAAGGCGCTCAGCACGTGCGGGCTTCCGTTCGCGTCACGCACCGCGATGACCCGGCCGTTCATGAAATCGACACTGAGGACCTGGCCGTCGATGAGCTCCGTCGAGAGGCAGATCGGGTACCACGCCTGGTCGTAGCCGTTCTCGACGCTCTGCGGGGGGATGATCTGCCCACGCCTGCCCGCCTCGCCCCTTGCGGCCGCGATCGTCGTCGCTGTGCTGCTCATGAGTTTTCCCCGTCCGCTCCCGCCGCCATCGCGTACTCGCCTATCGCCTGGTCCTGCGGGTAGAAACCGCCCGCAATGCCGAGCGCGCCAATCAGCGCCTCATCGTCGCGGATCGGCAGCCCGCCCGGCAACAGGACGATGCTCGGCTCGGAATGCAGCACCGTCGTGATGAGCTGGTCCCGGCTGATCATCTGCAGCATTTCGGCCGTCGAAACCCCCAGGTTCACCACGGCATTGGCCTTGCGGCGCGCGACATCGAGATTGAGCGGCCCGACGCCGTCCATGCGCGCGGCCGCCACGATGTGCCCGCCGGTGTCGAGCACCACGGCCGCGATGCGCACGGACTGCGCCGTGGCGGCCTCGAGTGCACGCTGGATGATCTGCTGAGCCTGCTGCAAATCGACGGACATCGCACACCCCGTTTTAATAGTACAAGATTGTCATACAATACGCGCGACCACCCGCTGCCTGCAAGCGAGGCCCCCGATGTCCGCCAGCGTACCCGACCTGCCCAGCGCCGCTTCGCTGCCCGTTTTCCTCGCCGAGGCGGCAAGCATCGTCGGCGACGCCGCGGTGCTGCTCGGCGAGGCCGAACGCCGCCATCATTCCACGGACTTCAGCGAGATCGAACTCGAGATCGCCGTTGCAGTGGTCATACCCCGCAACCGTGACCACATCGTGGCACTCGCGCGCGCCGCGCGGCTGCACCGCGTGCCGCTGGTGGCCCGCGGCGGCGGCATGTCGTACACGCTTACGTACGTCCCGAGCCGCTCCGGCACGGTCATCCTCGACATGACCGCGATGAACCGCATCCTCGAGATCGATCTCAAGGACCTGCGCGTGACCGTCGAGCCCGGCGTCACGTGGAAGCAGCTCGATGCCGCGCTCCGGCCAACGGGCTATCGCGTGCCCTTCCTCGGGACTTACTCGGGCGAGAAGGCAACGGTCGGCGGCGGGCTCGGCAACAATGCGACCGGGCACGGCGCCTGTGACATCGGCGATCACTTGCTCGGCATCGAGGTGGTGCTGCCCGACGGGCGGATCGTGCAGACCGGCGCCCGCGCCCACGCCGCATCACAACCGGGCGTGCGCGGCTATGGCCCCGATTTCACCGGCCTCTTCACCCACGATGCCGGTGCCTTCGGCATCAAGACGGCCGCGAGTTTCCGCCTGGTGCGACGCCCGGCGGGCGTCGCGTTTCGCAGCTACGGCTTCCGTGACGAGGCGGCGCTCATCGATGCGATGTGCGAAACGACGCGGCTCGGCATCGCGAGCGAGATCACCTCCTTCGGCGCCTACCATCATCGGGTCTTCGCCGCGCAGCCGAAGCCACCGCCGGAAGAGATGAGGGCGATGGCGCGCGCAGTCGTCGCGGCGGCCTCCTCGCGCTGGCGCGGCTACCGCAATCTCGCGGAAATGGCGCGCGGGCTCGGCCGGCTGCTCGACTGGCCGAGGTCGGTCACGGTCATCTGCGACGACTGGACGCAGCGCGGAGCGGATGCGAACGCGCGCACGATCGATGCCCTGATGCGCCGTCGCGGGGGCCGGCGCCTGCCCGGCGGCATCGGCATTGCACTGCGCGCGCAGCCGTTCTTCGAGATCGGCTCGCTGATGGTCGGGCTCGAGGGCGAGTCGAGTTTCCCGTCGAACTTCACGGTGCCGCTGTCGCTCGCTAGCGAGCTCGCCAGCGAGGCGCGCGCGTTCTTCGCCGAGAATTCCGCGCAGATGCAGTGCCACGGTGTCCACACGACGACGCTCTACATCTGCATCAAGGGCACGTTCGGCATGGAGCCGATCATCTACTGGCCCGACCGACTCAACGTGCTGCGCCACGCGACGGCGCTGCCGGTGCACCGGGAACGATTCGGCGGCGTCGCGCCGCAACCGGAAGCGCGCGCTTACGCGATCGACCTGCGGGCGCGACTCGTTGCGCGCCTCGAACGCCTGCGGCCCGCGCACTACCAGACCGGCAAGTACTACCCGCTGCGGGACGCACTGGCAGGCCATGCCGGCTGGGACCTGCTCGCGGGATTCAAGCGGCAGGTCGATCCGGACGGCCACATGAACCCCGGGGCGCTCGGGCTCGAATGAGGATGGCGCGGCAAACCGCACGCCTGCGTGCGGTTTGCCGCTGCCAACCGCCTCAGAACCTTAACTTGAACGTGAGCCCGACCTCGCGCGGCTCGTTCGGGATGAGGAACAGCACCGAGGCCTGCCCGCCCTGCGGCCAGAAGGCGTTGGCGACGTATTCCTCGTCGGTCAGATTGCGCGCGTAAAGCGCGGCCTCCCACCGCTCGCCGTGCCGATACGTGATGCGCGCATTGACGTTCTCGTGGCTCGGCGTCATCGCCGCGCGGAAGTTCTGGATGTCGTTGTACTGCTCGTCGACCCACGCGTAGTCGAGGCGCGCGCTGAAATCGCCGGCAGCGCCGACCGGCCAACCGTACTCGATGCCGGCATGCCACGTCAGCTCCGGCGTACGGGGCAGATTGCTGTCGAGCGACACGGCCGGACTGCCTACCGAGGTGATGACATCGAGGACGGCGGGATCCAGGGTGTCGTAGCTCGCGCTGGTGTAGCCGACCGCGGCATTGAACAACAGGCGCGGGACCGGTTGCCAGGTGAGTTCCGCCTCGGCCCCGGCGATCGACGCGTCGCCGAGATTGCCGACGACCGCGACCGCCGTTCCGCTCGTTGGGTTGATACCCGCAATGACCATCTGCAGATCGCTATAGTCATACGTGAACGCCGCGAGCGACACGACAGCCTTGCCGTCGGCGAACGTGCCCTTGGCGCCGATCTCCCACGCCTCGAGCTCTTCCATGTCGAACGACTTCTGTGCATCGGCCGGATTGCTCGGCCGCGCGTTGAATCCTCCCGACTTGAAGCCGGTCGAGTACTGAACGTACAGCAGCCAGTCGTCGTTGGGCCGGAACTGCAAGCCGAGGCGCGGATCGGTCGACGACCACGAATCCGACGTGGTGGTGTACGGCAGGAAGTCCCCGTTCACGCACGGCAGGAGCATGCCCGGCTGACAGGCCTGGTGCGCGTAGAAATCCTTGTCTTCGGACGTATGGCGCACGCCTCCGACTAGCGACCAGCGGTCCGCGAACCGCCAGGTCGCCTCCGCGAATCCGGCGTAGCTCTCGGTCCTGGTGCCGAACTTCAGGTCGACCATGAACCACGGCAGATTCTGGCGGACATCCTGCGCGGCATCGGCGTCCTCGCTGAAGTAGTAGAGCCCGGCGAGCCAGTCGATGCGCTCCGTGCTGCCGTACAGGTTGAATTCCTGGCTGAACTGGCTCTGCTCGTCGCCCCAGTACGCGACGCTCGCGTTGGCACGCTGTCCGTCCTGGTCGCCACCGACGAGCGAGTCGAGCTCGCGATAGGCGGTGATCGAGCGCAGCGTGGCGCCGCCGAGCTCCCACTCGAGGCGCAGCGCCGCGCCGAAGCTCTCGAAGTCGTTCGAGAGCGGGCCGGTGCTGGCGTTCGTGCGCAGGTCGTTGAAGTCGTTCTGCGGACCGATGCGCTCGCCTTCGAGCACCGAATAAGGCACGGTCGGCAAGCCCGGAATCTGCGGCGAGGAGCCGTTGATCGCCCCGTCGTCGAACAGGTCGGCGACGAACGCGGGCGGCACGTCGTTCCACAGGATGCCGAGCTGGTCGCCGACGGCGAACGGATCGAACAGTCTCACCGTCTTGCCACTCGAGCCGCCGGCAGAAGTCTGGTCCAGCGACAACAGCACGTTCAGCGTCTCGCTCGGCCGGTACTCGAGCTTCACCCGACCGACGAACGTGTCTTCTTCGCCGAGCGCATCGCCGCCGTAATAGCGCTCGAGATAGCCGTCCTGGCTGCGATAGGCCGCAACGGCCCGTGCCGCGAGCGTGTCGGTGAACCTCACGTCGGCTTCGATCTCGCCGTCCAGGCGATTGTCCTCGCCGTAGGTCACGGCGAGCGACAGATCGTTCTCGAACGTCGGCCGCCTGGTCGTGACGTTGATCGCACCACCCATCGTGTTCTTGCCAAACAGCGTGCCTTGCGGACCGCGCAGGACTTCGACCTGCTGGACGTCGGGCAGGTCGAAATTGCCGCCGACCGAGCGGCCCAGGTAGACACCGTCGAAGTACGTGCCGACGCCAGGGTCGATCGAGTTCGCATAGTCGACCTGACCGATACCGCGCACGTAGATGACGCTGAAGCCGGTACCGCCCGCGTCCGTGCCGCCACGCGTGATCGACAGGTTCGGCACGACGTAGGTGATGTCGTCGAGCGCGGCAATCGAGTGGGATTCGATCTGCTCGGCGCCGACGGCCGTGACTGCGACCGGCACGTCGAGCAGCCGCTCCTCGCGTTTGCGGGCCGTCACCACGATTTCCTCGAGCGAGGAGATGCCTGCCGGCACCGATTGGGCCAACAGCTGCGGCGCCGTCGCCCCGAGGCCCAGCAGTCCACACACTGCCCCGCGTAAACTGACCCATTTGACGTGCATGCGCCCCCCTGGCTGGACGACTCTGATCGTCCTAATTAATTGTCAGACAATCTTATATTACATTCACGCCCGGTCAACCGGGAAGCCCGGGGCGCGCGGGCGGGGCAACCCCGTCGCTAGGCGAATGCTTCGTCGGGGAGCGACTGGATGAGTTTGGTGGAATTTCGCAGGTGCCGGCGCATCGCACGCTCGGCGGCATCCGCATCGCCGGCAAGGATCGCCTTCGCGATCGCGCTGTGGTCCTGGTGACCGCGGGCCAGATTTGTCATCGTGAAGCGGCTTCGGAACTGGAAGCGGAACAAAGGCGTGCGCAGCTGCTCGAGCAACTGCTCGAGCGGTGCATTGCCCCCGATGCGCACGATGGTCGTGTGGAAGCGTTCGTTGGCGTCAACATAATCGCCGGGATCGCTGCGGGCACGCTCGCTGGTCATGTCCTGCCATGCGCGCCTGAACTCGGCCCGGCGCCCGTCGCGGTCGATGTTCTCGGCGGCGAGCCGCGCAGCCAGGCCTTCGAGCATCTCGCGGATCGCCGCGATGCTCTGTACTTCCTCGCGCGTCAGTGTTCGCACGGTCACGCCGCGATTGGGCTCGATGCGGACCAGCCCGTCGCCCGCGAGGCGCGCCATCGCCTCACGCAACGGACCGCGACTGACGTTCAACAGCCGGGTGAGATCAGCTTCGATGAGCCGTTGCCCGGGCGCGAAACGCCCGCTCTTGATGCCACGGCGGAGCTCGTCGGCAATGCGTTCCACGGTTGTTACCGGCTTGGGCTCACCCGCCGCCTTGGGTACTGCGGTTCTCGTCGGCACACAACTCCTGGGCCCTGCGCGATCACGCCGCCATGGCCTGATCGAAGCAGGGTAAACGCAACTGCAGGAGTATCATAGGCTCGGTCG
>CADEFJ010000008.1:0-53910 GCA_902826575.1 uncultured Pseudomonadota bacterium
CGCCGCATTGCTCAGTGCGCTGGCGGTAGGCGTCACCGGCGACATGTCGCGCGAGCAGTGGCGCGTGTTCAATGCCACCGGCACCACGCATCTGGTGGCGATCTCGGGTATGCACGTGACGCTGTTTGCGATGATCGCCATTGCTGGTGCCCGCCGTGCCTGGCGCGCAGCCGGGGGCTGGTGCACTCGACTGCCCCGCGAGAGCTTCGCCGCGACCCTCGGCATCGCCGCGGCGGCGGGCTACGCACTGCTCGCCGGGTTCTCGGTGCCGACACAGCGCACGCTGGTCATGTTGTCTGCGTGGCTCATGGCGCGCCATGTCGCGCGTGCGCACGGTGCGCTGCACGCCTTCGCCGTGGCGATGATCGTCGTACTGCTGCTCGATCCGCTCGCGCCGCTCGCGAGCGGCTTCTGGCTGTCGTTCGGTGCCGTGGCTGCCATCCTGCTTGCCACCGGCGCGCGCCTCGGTCGCGCCCACTGGTTGCACGAAGCGGTGCGCGTGCAGTGTGCGGTGACGATCGCACTGGTACCGGTCACGCTGGCGGCCTTTGGCAGCGTGTCGCTCGCGAGCCTCGTCGTGAATGCCGCGGCAATTCCGGTGTTCACGCTGCTGCTAGTGCCGCTCGCCCTCGCAGCCACGGCCGCAATGGCCATGTGGCCCGCGCTCGCCACGTTGTTGCTGCGGCTTGCGGCGTGGTTGCATGCGCAGCTGTGGCCCTGGCTCGAGGCCGCGGCCAATTGGCCGCATGCGCTCGTGCAGCTGGCACCGCCGTGGTGGGCCTATCTGATGCTGGTGCCGGCCGTGGGCATCGCGATCCTGCCCTGGCCGCGAGGCCTGCGCGCCACGGCGGCGGCGGCCATCCTGCCGCTTGCCTTTGCGCGGGCCCTCGTACCCGCAGCCAGCGAGGTCACGGTGGCCGTGTTCGACGTCGGGCGAGGCCAGGCCGTGGCGATCCGCACGGCACACCATGTGATCGTGCACGGGACTGGCGACAGTTTCGGGACCGAAGGGCGGCGCATGGCGCGAGTGGTCGTGCCGTGGCTGCGCACGCAGCGCATTGCGCGTGTCGATGATCTCGTGTTGCCGCATCTGTATCGCGACTACGCGGCCGGCGCCGCCGAACTCGATATCGCCTTCGGTATCGACCGCATGCTCGTGGCGCGTCCCTGGCCGGGCGGTCCTCAACGCGCGGTTCCGTGCGGCAGACACACGGCCTGGACGCGCGCGCCAGCGCAGTTTGCGCTGACTCCGTCCTGCGACATGACCGTGACGGTCGGTGCGACCCGGCTCGAGATCACCGGCAAGGGGGTGGTTCTGGACGCCGGGGCGGGGCGCGAGCGGCTCGATAGCGCCCGCGATGGCGCCATCACCCTGGGCCTTGACAGGGACACTGGTGCCGTCCGGCGCCACCGTGCCCGCGACGGCTATCCATGGCCATGGCGCGCTCCGGTATGATGCGCACGGGTCGCCAAGCTGTGAGGGTCGAGCGGATGTGGGAAATCGTGCGCGCCGGTGGGCCACTGATGTGGCCGATCATCCTGTGTTCAATTGGTGCCGCGGCGATCATTCTCGAGCGCTTCTGGACCCTGCAGGACAAGCGGGTCATCCCGCCCGACCTCACGAAAAAGGTCGCGCAGCTGGTCGAGAGCAACCAGATCAACGACAAGGTGATCGCCGCGCTCGAACAGAATTCGCCCTTGGGCCGCATCCTGGCCGCGGGCCTTGCCAATCGCCACCGCCCGCGCGAGATCATGATGGAGCGCCTGCAGGACACCGGACGCCACGTGATCTATGAGCTCGAGCGCTTCCTCAATTCGCTCAACATGATCGCGGGCGTCAGCCCGTTGCTCGGCCTGCTCGGTACCGTGACCGGCATCATCAAGGCGTTCGATGCCGTCCAGGCAGGCGGCATGGGCGATCCGCGCATGCTCTCCGGCGGCATTGCCGAAGCGCTGATCACGACCGCGGCGGGACTGTGCGTCGCGATCCCGTCGCTGATCGGGTTCAGGCTGCTGCGCGGCAAGGTCGACCGCATCGTGATCCAGATGGAAAAGGATGCGCTGCGCCTCGCCGACGAAGTCGATGCGGCCGCCGGCCGCAGCAGGGCGGGCGCTGCGTGAACTTCAAGCCGCGCCGCACGGACGAGCCCGAGCTCAACATGACGCCGCTCATCGATGTCGTGTTGCTGCTGATCGTCTTTTTCATGCTGTCCTCGACATTCGCGCAGGAAGGCCGGTTGCGCGTGCGCCTGCCCGAGGCTCGCGATGTGCCGGTGACCCGCCCCGCACCGGATCCGATCGTCGTGACCGTCACGCAGGGTGGCGGCTATCGTGTCAATGAGCGCGAGCTCGTCAATGCGAGCGCCGATACATTGGGCGCGGCCCTGCAACAGGTGGCAGGGAGCGAGCGCGGCGCGCCGGTCACGCTGCGTGCCGACGGGCGTGCGTCCCACCAGTCGGTCGTCACCGCCATGGACGTGCTCGGCAAGCTCGGTTTCGCCGAGATCAATATCGCTACGGTGAACGACGCGGACGCCGCCGGCCCGTGACCCCCTCACCGCTCGTCGTCGCGAATCCCGGGCAGGTCTATCGCCGCCTGCTCGGCTACGCGCGGCCCTACGTCGGCACTTTCCTGATCGGCGTCTGCGGCATGGTGCTGTTCGCCGCCACCGACGCGCTGCTCGCCTATCTGGTCAAGATCTTCCTCGGCGGCGCATTCATCGAGCGCGACCCGCGCATCATCTGGATCGTGCCACTGGGCGCGGTAACCCTGTTCTTCCTGCGCGGCGTCGGTGATTACGTCTCCACGTATTTCCCGGCATTGGTCGGGCGGCGGATCATCAAGGCGCTGCGCGGCGAGCTGTTCGCGAAGTACCTGCGCCTGCCGGTGTCGTGGTTCGATGCCACGTCGACCGGCGAGGCGCTCTCGCGGCTCACCTTCAACATCGAGCTGGTCGCGGAGGCCACTACCAACGCCGTCACGGTGATGATCCGTGACACGCTGACGATTGTGGCACTGCTCGCTTACCTCTTCTGGATCAACTGGCAGCTGGCCGCCTTCGCGCTGACCCTCGCGCCCCTCATCTCGGGCCTGATCCGGGGCATCAACAAGTCCTTCCGCCGCTACAGCACGCGCATCCAGAATTCGATGGCGGACGTGAATCGCGTCGCGAAGGAGTCGCTCGACGGCCAGCGGGTCATCCGCGTGTTCAATGCGCAGCAGCAGCTCGAGCAGAGTTTCGAGGTCGCAAACGAGCTGAACCGGCACAGCAACATGCGCCTGATCAACGCGCGTGCGATGAGCAATCCGGTGGTGCAACTCGTGGCGGCGATCGGACTCGCCGGCGTGCTGTACTTCGCGATCAGCCAGGTGCAATCGCGTGCGATGCGGGTCGACGATTTCATGTCATTCCTGACCGCGCTGCTGCTGATCACGGCGCCGCTGCGCCGCCTCGTGAACATCTTCGTGCCGCTGCAGCAGGGTATTGCGGCGGGTGCGAGCGTGTTCGCGGTGCTCGATGCGCCCGCGGAGGACGAGGGCGGTACGCTGCGGATCACGCGCGCGCGCGGCGACATTGCGTACCGCGACGTGAGCTTCGCGTATCGCGCGGACAAGGGGCAGGTGCTCGAGCGCATCGATCTCGAGGTGCCCGCAGGCCGCACGCTGGCGATCGTCGGTCGTTCGGGCAGCGGCAAATCGACACTGGTCGCGCTGCTGCCGCGTTTCTACGACGTCGACTCGGGCAGCGTGCAACTCGACGGCCGTGACCTGCGCGAGTACGCGCTCGATTCGCTGCGCGACCAGGTCGCAGTAGTGAGCCAGGACGTCGTGCTGTTCAACGACACGATCCGGGCGAACATCGCGTTCGGCCAGCCGGAAGCGAGCGCGGCGCAGGTCGAGGCGGCCGCGGAGGCGGCGTTCGTGATGGACTTCGTGCGCGAGTTGCCGCAGGGCCTCGATACCCTGGTGGGCGATCGCGGCGCGCTGCTCTCCGGCGGCCAGCGCCAGCGCATCTCGATTGCGCGCGCAATCCTGAAGGATGCGCCGGTCCTGGTGCTCGACGAGGCGACTTCGGCGCTCGACACCGAATCCGAGCGTCACATCCAGGCAGCGCTCGGACGCCTGCAGTCCGGGCGCACCACGCTTGTCATTGCGCATCGCCTGTCCACCGTCGAGCAGGCCGACGAAATCGTGGTGATGGACGAAGGGCGCATCGTCGAGCGCGGCACCCACGCCGCGCTGCTGGCGCAAGATGGTGTTTACGCGCAGCTGCATCGCATGCAGTTCAACGCCTGAGTCGCCCCGGGCGCCATGGAGCAGTGGGTCAATTCGATCTGGTACGGGCGCTCGTTCATTGCGGTGCTGCTGCGGCCGCTGGCGTGGCTCTACGCGCTGGTCGTCGGCGCGCGCCGGCAGGCCTACGCGCTCGGGCTGCTCACCGTCACGAAATTGCCGACGCCGGTCGTGGTCGTCGGCAACCTGACTGTCGGCGGCACCGGCAAAACGCCGCTCGTCGTGTGGCTGGTCACGCAGCTCGCGGCGGCAGGCCGCAGGCCCGGGGTGATTTCGCGCGGCTATGGGCGCCGCAATGCTGCGCCCCTGCTGGTCGATATGGACTCGAGCGCTGCGCAGAGCGGGGATGAGCCGCTGCTGATCCGCCGGCGCACCGGACGCCCGGTCGCCGTCGGGCGCGAGCGCGCGGTGGCGGGCCGGTTGCTCGGGACCCAGGGGGTCGATGTCATCGTTGCGGACGATGGCCTGCAGCACCTGGCGCTGGCACGTGAGTGCGAACTGGTGCTGATCGATGGCGCGCGCGGCTTCGGCAATGGGCAGATGCTGCCGGCGGGACCCTTGCGTGAAGGCGCCGGGCGGTTGCGCAGCGTGGATGCGGTGATCATGGTGGACGGCTCGAGTGAGCGCAGCCTTGCCGGCCGGCCCGTTTTCCACATGCAGCTCGTTGCCGAATACGTCGTACCGCTCGCGGGCCCGCGGGATGCCAGGCTCGCGCTCGCGAGCCTGGCCGGCGAGCGCGTGCACGCCGTGGCCGGCATCGGCAATCCCGATCGTTTCTTTCGCACGCTGCGCGCGGCCGGGCTCGAGGTGATCGCGCACGCCTTCCCGGACCACCACGTCTACTCGGCCGCGGACCTGGCTTTCGACGACGAGTTGCCGATCCTCATGACCGAGAAGGATGCCGTAAAATGCACGGCGTTCGCCTCGTCGCGGACCGGCTATGTGCCGGTCAGTGCGGCGTTCAGTGACGCCGAGGCGAGTGCACTGCTGGCGCTCGTCACGGCCAAGGTTTCCGCGTCCACACGCTGAGGATCCGATTTGGACACCCGATTGCTCGACATCATTGCCTGCCCGCTCTGCAAAGGTCCCGTCGTGCATCGCCGCGCGGAGGCCGTGCTCGTCTGCCGCATCGACCGGCTCGCCTATCCGATCCGGGACGGCGTGCCGATCATGCTCGTGGAGGAGGCGAAGCCGCTCGCAGTGGACGATCCGCTGCTCGAACGCTGAGTCCCGCCGACATGTTTCGCGTCGTCATCCCGGCCCGTTTCCAGTCGTCGCGCTTTCCGGGCAAGGCGCTCGCGTTGATCGAGGGACTTCCGATGATCGTGCGCGTTTACGAGCGTGCGCGCCTCACGAGTGCCGCTGCGGTCATCGTTGCGACCGATGACGAGCGCATTGCGGCTGCGGCACGAGTCGCCGGCGCGGATGTCTGCATGACCGCTACGACCCACGTCTCGGGTACCGACCGCATTGCCGAAGTTGCGCGACTGCGCGGCTTTGACGGTCGGGACATCATCGTGAACCTGCAGGGCGACGAGCCGCGCATGCCGCCGGCGATCGTCGAGCAGGTCGCCGCCGCGCTCGCGGCGCATCCGTCCGCGGCGATTGCGACCGCGGCGTATCCGGTGCAGGACCGCGCGGAGTATCTCGATCCGAATGTCGTGAAGGTCGTCACCGACCGCGAGGGCAGGGCGCTGTACTTCAGTCGCGCGCCCATTCCCTTCGATCGCGACGGCGCCGCTGCGGCGTCCGGGAGCTTCCCGCCTGCGCGCCGTCACATCGGGCTCTACGCCTGGCGGGTCGATGCGTTGCTGCGTCTCGCGGCACTGGCGCCCACGGCGCTCGAAGAACTGGAGAAGCTCGAGCAGTTGCGCGCGCTCGAGCACGGCATGGAAATCCGCGTGGTCGATGCCGCGGAGCCGCCGGGTGCCGATGTGAATACGCCGGAGGATCTCCTGCGAACATGAAGCCCGCGGTCGTCCGGGACAACCTGCCGGCGCGTGATGCGGCGGCGGTGTTTGCACCTGGCTTCGACCGCCGCGGACTGGCGGCGGCGATCGGCGCTTACGCGATGTGGGGGCTGTTCCCACTCTACTGGTATCTGCTGAAGACGGTGCCGGCGGTGCAGACCGTCGCCCATCGGGTGGTGTGGTGCGCGGTTTTCGTGATCGGCTGGCTCACATTGCGACAGGAGCGCGGCTGGTTGCGTAGTGCGCTCGCCACGCCGCGCGTGCTGCCGATGCTGGTCGCGAGCAGCACACTGATCAGCGCCAACTGGGGTGTTTACATCTGGGCCGTGACCCATGGCCGCGTGCTCGAAGCGAGCCTCGGCTATTTCATCAATCCGCTCGCGAACGTGCTGGTGGGCGTGCTGCTGCTGCGCGAGCGCCTGAGCGCCCCGCAATGGGGTGCCGTCGCACTCGCCGCGCTCGGTGTGCTGTGGCTCACGTTCAGCCACGGCGAGTTGCCCTGGGTCGCACTGGTCCTCGCGTCGAGCTTCTGCCTCTACGGGCTGATCCGCAAAGTGGTCGCGGTCGGCGCGGTGCCGGGGCTGGCGATCGAGAACCTGCTTCTTCTTTTGCCTGCGCTCGCCTGGCTCGGCTGGAGCGAGACACGGGGTGACGGTGTATTTGGCCATGGCGGCGGGCTGCCCGAGGTGCTGCTGATCGCAGGAGGCGCGCTCACAGCCCTGCCGCTGATCGGCTTCGCATATGGCGCGCGCCGTCTGCCGTATTCGTTGCTCGGCCTGCTGCAGTATGTGTCGCCGACCCTGCAGCTGCTGTGTGGCCTGCTGCTGGGTGAGGTCTTCACGCAAGACAGGATGATCGGGTTTGCCTGCATCTGGCTGGGCCTCGCCGTCTATGCGGTGGATGGCTGGCGCGGCAATGCCACGATGCGGTAGCGCTGCTCAGTCGTCGGCGTCGGCGAGCGGTGCCTCGAGCAGCGATTTCTGGCGCTCCCGACCGGCAGCCAACTGCAGCTTGTCGACTTCGGTCAGGTAATCGGCGATATCCCGATTCGGCACGACGCGTTGCGCCCCGAGGCGCACCTGCGGACCCAGGGCCACGCGGTTGACGTCGCCTTCCTCGACTGCGAAGGTGATGATCCACGCGATGGCGCCGATCACGAGAGTCGCGGCTCCGGCCAGCGCCCATGCCGTGCGGCGCCCGTAACGGGTTGCCTCCCGCAAGTGCAGGTACAGCGCGGCCAGTGCCACCGCCCCCGCGGCGGCAATGCCCACCTGGACAAACACCGACCACTGCGCGGCGAATGCCAACTGTCCGGCCAGCCAGTAACCCCACACGCAGAGCGCCGCGCCGATCGAGGCGATCGTCACGTGGACCCGGACTTTCCAGCTTCCCTGGTTCAGTTTCGATATGAGGGCCCACAGTCCGGTCCACGTCGCGATCAGCGCCAGTACCAGCAGCGCCGCCGTCGTGGCGCTACGGAGCAAGGACGATGGCGCGTCGAGCCACTGCATGAACCCGCCATGGGCGATGCATGCGGACACGCCGGTAACCGCGAGGATCGTACGGTGCCGACGCACGAAGTTGCGCCGGAAAACGCGTTCCGGTCGCAGCGGCGTGTGCTGTGTGCGCACGCGAAGCCGCGTGCGACCGACAATGATCTCGCCCTGTTCGATGACTGCGCCGCGATCCACCGGGACCCGGTTGCCGTCGACGCGCGTCCCGTTTCGTGTGCCGAGGTCCCTTACGCTGACACGGCCATCGTCCAGCAGCGTCAATACCGCATGTCGCGGCGCTGCATACTCGTCGTCCACGACGATATCGCAGCCGAGATCGCGGCCAACATGGCATTCGGTGCCGGCGCCCCCGAGGCGCTGGCGCAGGACATGGTGCCCCTGCGGGTCGATCTGCTCGATCAGCATCACCGCTTCCACTGCAGGGCCCCCAGGTAGCGCTCCATGATTCGCTTGCCGGATGCGAATCCGACCCCCCGGAGCGCGAGCCGGCTGACGAGGGCCTGTTCCGGGTCGTCGATGCCGACGACGGTGACGTCGAAATCGTAGAGTTCGACGAACAGCCGGTACTGGCGCACGCAGGTCGAGATTCGCGCATCGAAGCCGTCCAGCGAAACCAGCGCGTCGCTGCAGGCGAAGCGCGCCACGTAGGCCGACGCACCCGTCCGGCGCGGGGCCTCGGCAAGACGGTTCACCTGCCGTTCGAACTGCAGTGGATGCAAACCGATCGACTGCAGAATCCGGTGCTGCATGGTCAGCCCGCCCACGTTCACGCCGGCTTGCGCCGTGATGCGGGCCGGTATCGCGCAACTGACGGCTTCCACCCGTGTGCGCACGTGCGGGCTGCGTTCCTCGACCGTGCTGCATTCGACGTGTCGCGAAATCTGCGTCGGCAACGCGTAGCCGCGCACGACTTGCGTGCGGGCCGCGTCCGGCTGGGCTTCGAGCACTTCGGCCGTGTAGGCGAGCACTTGCGCCGTGACGCGCGTGCGCAGTTGTTGCGCACTCGATGTGAGGTCCAGCGGCTCCTTCGCCCGCGCGAGGAGCGCCGGAATGTGCATGGCCGGCACGACGAAGCCGACCAGTTGCCGGTCGGCGACGAGAGAGACGTTGACTCCGTACACGCGGCCACGCGTGTCCAGCGCGGGTCCGCCCGACATGCCGCGGTTGATCGCGCCGGTATAGTGGATGCGCTGCCCCATGCTGTTCCCGACCAACCCGTTCGCAACGCCCTCGGTGATCGCCAGCCCGAGATCGAGCGGAAAACCGATCGACCAGGCGCGTTCGCCCTGGGCGGGAATCTCGCCACGCAGCTTCAGGGGTGGCAATTCGAGTTCATCGGCCGCCACCACGGCGAGGTCGTGGCGCACGTCGATGGCGAGGATGTGCAGGGGGCCGGTGCGCCCGTCGCCCGTCAGGTATTCCAGGCGGTACTGTCGCGGATACAGCACGGCCTGCGCCACGACGTGATAGTTCGTCACGATCCGGCGCCCGTCATCGACGGCGAAGCCGCTGCCGTGGAATGCGCTCGAGGCGGACTTGTCGAAGAACCCGCGAATCTGCACAACGGCGTCGCGTGCCGCGTCGAGCCGGACCCTCGCGTCGCCCGAGAGCTCCTGGTTCGCGATTTCGGCGTCGACCGCGGCAGCGTCGAGCGTGACGGCCTCCGGCACGGCCTCTTCGGGCGGCGGACCCGCCGGCGCCACAGCGGACACCCCGGGATCTTCCGCTTGTGCGGCAACGCCAGGCGCGGATCCGCACAGCCACAGAGCGGCGACGAGGCGGGCGATCTTCAAGACGGGCTCCTGTGGGGCAAACGAACCGGCGAGAGAAGTGTAGGCCAGTGGTGCGGGTCGCCCGCCCAATGACAAGGCCGGCGCCTACTCGATCATGCGCACCGTCTCCACCGGAGCAAATTCGAAGCCACCGGCTGCGCTGTTCCAGGCGACCGCGCGCTGGCAGAACGCTTCGCTCGCGAAATCCGGCGCGGGTGGGCGGCCGCAGTTCTGCCCGGCCACCACCAGCCACAACGTGGTGGGGTCAGCCTCGATCTGCGCGTCGTAGGTCCAGTCCGCGAAGGATTCGGCAGCGCCGCCCTGGCCGTCGCCGGTGAACACCGCGACACGCTTGGCCCGATCGCCATAAACACTCACGGCGTTCTCGCACATCACCCAGCCCGTGTAGAGCACGTAGTCCTCGCGGCTGTCGGCATTCAGGTCGACGCGTCGCACCGCATCCTGCGTGTGCGGCGTGCCGCCGACGTCGCTGCATTCCGCGGCGATTTCCGCCACGGCCGCGGCGACCGCCGCAGGCAGTTCGGCGCTCATCGGTGCGCTTGTCGCAGGTCCCGGCGCGGGGTCCGTTGGCGACTTGTCGCAGGCACACAATGCGAGCAGCGCGCAGCCGGCGGCGAGACGCATGAGTTGCGAAGGCATGATCGTTCTCCCCGTTGCAGTCACTCAGTCTTCGAGCTTCGCATTCATCGTGATACGGGCCTTCAGCAGCTTCGATACCGGGCAGCCCGCCTTGGCCTCCGCGGCGATCGCGGCGAACTGTGCGGCGCTTGCGCCCGGCACGCGCGCCACGACATCGAGGTGGCTCGCGGTGATCTCGAAGCCTTCGCCAACCTTTTCGAGGGTAATCGCGGCCCGTGTTTCGATTCTCGATGGCGTGAGTCCGGCATTGCCGAGCATCAGCGACAGCGCCATCGAGAAGCAGACCGCATGCGCCGCGCCGATCAGTTCTTCGCGATTTGTAGCCAGACGGGGCGGCGTTCAGCACCCCTGTCTCGGTCGAGATCGTGCCGCTGCCGTCCTTGATACCGCCTTGCCAGACAGCCGAAGCCTTCTTGATCATGATCTGCTCCTGAGCGGGCGACCCCGGGAGCATACACCCGCGCGTCAGACGTTGGCGGCGAGCAGCCTGCCGGCGTTCGAGCGGGTCGCGCCGCCTCGCGCATAGATTTCCAGGCTGCGCGGTGCGCCGCCGGTGAGTGCGTCGAGGCGCCCCGCGACACTGCGCAGTTGCGCAGTGGCGAGCGCGCCGTTGCGGTCGTTGAGCTTGCGGCAGCGGCGTGTGAGTTCGATGCACGATTGCCAGCGCGTCGCGAGGCGACCGCCCGGGTCGCAGGAGGCGAGGAGCCTGTGCATGCCGTCGGCGTCGGCGGCGTGTCCGAACATGCGGCAAAACTGGATTCGTTCGCTGTCGAGACGCAGCAGCGTGCCGACGCACGCCTGCCGATCGCGGCCCGCGGCAGTCAGCGCCTCGACGTTGCGTTCGACGAGCAGCGCGTGCTCGCGGTCCAGCAACTCCTCGAGTCGTGCGAGTGTCGCGAGTTGCTCGCCAACGAGCCGCTCCACGCTGTCGCGGGTCAACGCCGGATCCATGGGCCCGTCAGTCCTGCGCCGCCGCCGAACGCGTCAGGCTTTCGAGGTCGTGCTCGAACACCATCAGCTTGGTGGCAGTGGCATCGGCATCGATCGTGTAACTGCCGTCCTCGATGGCTTTCCGGATTCTCGCCACCCGCGCTTCATCCACCTGGGGGAGCTTGCGGATCGTGGCTTCGAGTGCGGCCAGCTGGCGCGCACCTTCGGTGATCTGTATGCCGGCGGTGCTCGCCTGGGCCCGGGCGCCGGCGTCACCATAGGCGGCCTGGCGCGCGCGGGAGACGGCGCTTACGTCAGGTGATTTCGCAACAGTGCGATCCAGTCCATTGATTTTATTAGGCATAGTGCAGTCTCCCATCCGTGTCATGCCCTGTAACGGCCCGCCGGGAGAATTCTTTAGTTCCGCCACGTGTTGCGCAAGGTGCGGGCCTGCTCATGGGCTCACGCGCACTTCGGTGGCGTTCTCGACGATGCCCTCGACGACCTTCGCCGACGAGAGGTTCTGTACCCGCACCCGCTCGTGCGCAGCCGCATCGCCCAGCGCACGACCCGGTGCGCGAATCTGTATGCCTGCAGCGAGCGCGACGAGTGTGACCTGTTGGCCGCGTTTCACCATTTTGTCTGCCGCGAACCATGCCGCCTGCAGCGGCACTCCGGCGGGCGCCGGTCGGGCGAGATGGCGTCCCTCGATCTCCCCGGGAGTCCTTATATAGGAGTGGGACAAGCCGTCGACCTCGACGCTGCGGGTGGTGAGATCACCGGCCGCGAGTGTCTGGCCGCGCGCGGCCGGCGCAGTGAGCACGAGTACGTCGAGGCGGCTGCGCAGGGTCAGCGGCACGTTCACGCGCCATGCGTTGCCCTGGCGGCAGGTGACGACGACGTTGGTGCGCGCGGCCGGGCGTGAGCCCGGCGACCACGCCGCCTGCAGTGCTCCGCCGCACTTCGGCAGCCGCAGACGCGGGTCGAGACGGGCCGCCTGGATCAGCGAGGTGACACCCGCAGTGGCGGGTACCTGCGCGAGCACGAAAGCCTCGGCTGCCGCGGCAATGTGCGCAGGATCCTCGATCGCCTGTGCCTGGACCGCGACTGGTGCGGCGCTGAGCAGCAACGCGCACGACGCGTACCCGCGCAACCGCCAAGTGAATCGAGTCCTCATGCCGAAGAGGATTGCAGATTGCATGCCAGCGACTGCGCGCGCCGATCACTGCCAGCGCTTGCCGCGGCCGCGGCCAGGCTTTGCCGCATTCGTGTGACGCGCTTCACAGCGTGCCGGCCGCGCCGGGGGCCCGGTGGCCGCAAGCCGTTGATCGATACAGGGTGGCACAGTGCTTGCTGTGCTCCTGCGCAGTCAGATTTCTGACGGTGGGACCGATATGCGATTCAATCTTGACGCTTACCTCGGGGTGCATCAGCAGGCGCTGCAGCTTGGCGCGAAGCGCACCGAAGTGATTGCGAACAATCTCGCCAATGCCGACACGCCCGGCTTCAAGGCCCGCGACATCGACTTTCGCGCGGCGCTGGCCGCGGCCGGCAACGGCGGGTCGCTCGCGATGGCGCAGACGCGCGCGACGCATCTGTCGACGGGTGGTGCAGACGGCGACCTGACGTCGGCGCTGCGTTATCGCACGCCGCTCGCACCTTCCCTCGACGGCAATACGGTCGATCCCCAGCTCGAGCAGGCAGCCTTCGCGGAGAACGCGGTCCGTTACCAGGCCACGCTCGCCTTCCTGAACGCGCGCTTTCGCGGCCTGATGACCGCGATCACCGGACAGTGATCGCGGCGCACTGACACAGGAGACGCATGATGTCCTCGTTCAAGACTTTCGATATCGCCGGATCGGGCATGGCCGCCCAGTCCGTGCGCCTCAATACGGTGGCGAGCAATCTCGCCAACGCCGACAGTGTCAGCGGGGATGCCGCCGCCGTGTACAAGGCCCGCCATCCGCTGTTCGAGGCGATCAGGCAGCAGCTGGCCGGTGCAAACGCGGGCGCGCAGGGCGGTGCAGCGGTGCGTGTCACCGGCATCGTCGAGAGCGATGCCGCGCCGGTCGCGCGCTACGAGCCGGGCAATCCGCTGGCGAACGCCGACGGTTACGTCTATGCGCCGAACGTCAACGTGGTCGAGGAAATGGTCGACATGATCTCGGCGTCCCGCTCGTACCAGAACAATGTCGAGGTGATGGATACGGCCAAGAGCATGATGCTCGCCACGCTGAGGCTCGGGCAGTCATGAGCATCGTGAACAATGATGCCGCCAATCCTTATGCAGGGCTCGGCTTCAATACGTCCGCGCCCGGCATCGCCGCCGCCGGCGACAACTCGCTCGACCAGCAGGACTTCCTGATGCTGCTCACGACGCAGTTGAAGAACCAGGATCCGCTGAAGCCGCTCGACTCCACGCAGTTCGTGAGCCAGCTCGCGCAGTTCAGCCAGGTTTCCGGCGTGCAGGAGATGAATACATCGCTGCATGCGCTCGCGAGCAGCCTGAAGAGCTCGGCGGTGCTCGACGGCGCTGCGCTGGTCGGGCGTTTCGTGCTGCTCGATGGCGATACCGCCACGCTCGCCGCGGACGGCTCGATCGTCGGCGGCGTGACGACACCGGCCGGTGCGACATCCATCACGGTCAACGTCCGCAATGCCAGCGGCGAACTCGTGCACTCGATGCAGATGGCGCCGACCGAGGGCACCACGCTCTTCAGCTGGGACGGCGTGCAGCAGGACGGCACGCTCGCCGCGCCCGGCAGCTACCGCTTCAATGCGCTCGCCTCCAACGGCAGCCGGACCGAGGCGGCGACAACGATGGTCGCGGACCTGGTCGCGAGTGTCAGCATCGATCCGGCGACCTACGCATTGCAGTTGAACACGGCGTCCGGGGGGCCAGTGACCCTCGCCGAAGTCCGCCAGGTGTTCTGAAGTCCGAATCCGAATCCCAGGAGTACACGCAACATGCCATTCACCATTGCCCTCAGCGGGCTGAACGCGGCCTCGGCCGATCTCGCCGTCACCGCGAACAACATCGCGAACGGCTCGACCAGCGGCTTCAAGAGCTCGCGCACGGAGTTCGCGGACCTGTTCGCCGTATCACCCTTCGGCGTGGCGAGTACCGCCACCGGCAACGGCGTGAAGGTCTCCTCGGTGACCCAGCAGTTCACGCAGGGCAATATCGACTTCACCGACAACAATCTCGACCTCGCCCTCTCGGGCGACGGCTTCTCCACGCTGAGCGACGGTGGTGCGCTCGCGTACACGCGCTCCGGCGCGTTCAAGGTCGACAACCAGGGCTACGTCGTGAGTCCGACAGGTTCGCGGATGCAGGTCTACCCGCCACTCGCGAACGGCGGCTTCAACACCGGCGGCCTCTCCGACCTGCAACTTGCGACCAACGAAAGCGCCCCGCAGGCGACCTCGACGATCCGGATGACGCTCAACTTGCCGGCCGATGCCACCACGCCGCTGGCGGCATTCGATCCGGCGGATGCGACGAGCTACAACCGCCAGACATCCATGACCGTCTATGACTCGCTGGGGGCGGCACACACCAACAGCTTCTACTTCGTCAAGGGCGCCACAGCCAATGAATGGACCGTGCAGGCCTACACCGATGGCGCTCCGGTCGGCACGCCGCAACCGCTCACGTTCGACAGCAATGGTGCGCTCGTCGCACCGGCCGGTGGCTCGATCGCCTTTCCTCCGCACCTGCCGGCCACCGGAGCACAAGCGCTCGAGATCACGCTCGACGTGCGCGGGGCGACGCAGTACGGCAGCAACTTCGGCGTGCAGTACATCCAGGACGGATACACCACTGGTGCGCTCAGTGGCATCGATGTCGATGCAACCGGAGTGGTCAGCGCACGCTACACCAACGGCCGCTCGATTCCGCTCGGCCAGGTGGCCGTGACGAACTTCGCGAATGTCCAGGGCCTGCAGAAGCTCGGCGACACACAGTGGGGCGAGACCTTTGGTTCCGGTGCCGCGCAACGCGGCACGGCCGGCAGCTCGGGTTTTGGCGTGATCCAGTCGGGTGCCCTCGAGGCCTCCAACGTCGAGCTGACCGAACAGCTCGTGAACATGATCATTGCGCAGCGCAATTTCCAGGCGAACGCGCAGATGATCTCCACCGCGGACCAGATCACGCAGACCGTGATCAACATCCGCTGAATGCCCGTGTAGCCGCATATGGACAAGTACCTGTACGTGGCGATGTCCGGCGCAAAGGAAACCCTGCGCGCGCAGGCCGTCAACAGCCACAACCTGGCGAATGCGGGCACCACCGGCTTTCGGGCGGACCTCGCCGCGTTCCAGACGCGCATGGTGGAGGGCACCGGGCACGCCTCGCGCGCCTATGCCACCAACGCCACGGTGGGTTGGAACGCATCGAGCGGTGCGCTGCTCGCCACGGGCCGCGATCTCGACGTGGCGGTACACGGCGAGGGTTGGATTGCGGTGCAGGCGGCCGACGGCAGCGAGGCCTATACGCGCGCCGGTGACTTGCGCGTGGACACCACGGGCCTGCTCCGTAACGGCGCCGGTGACGTGGTGCTGGGCGATGGCGGGCCACTCACCGTTCCCCCGCACAGCTCGGTCACGGTGGCTGCGGACGGCTCGGTCTCGATCGTGCCGATCGGGCAGGGGCCGGAAACGACGGCGATCGTCGGGCGCATCAAGCTGGTCAACCCGGCACCTGAAACGCTGGTGCGCGGGAGCGACGGCCTGTTCAGGTTGCAGGACGGCGCCACGGCGCCGGCCGACGCGGCGGTGCAGCTCGCGTCCGGCGTACTCGAGTCGAGCAACGTCAATGCCGCGAGCGCGATGGTCGAGATGATAGAGCTCGCGCGACGTTTCGAGTTGCAGGTCAAGGCGATCCGCACGGCGCAGGAGGACGGCGCTGCCGCTGCCCGCCTGCTGCGGATGGGCTGAGGCGACGAACCAAGTTTCACTGAGGACAGCACATGAACACAGCATTGTGGGCCGCAAGGACCGGACTCGACGCGCAGCAGACGCGCATGGCGGTCACGTCGAACAACCTCGCGAACGTCGCGACCAATGGCTTCAAGAAAGGACGGGCCGTTTTCGAGGACCTGATGTACCAGAATGTCCGCCAGGTCGGCGGTTCGACCTCGCAGGACACCGAGGCGCCTTCGGGCCTGTCGCTGGGTACCGGTGTGCGGGTCGTCGCGACCGAGAAACTCTACACACAGGGCAGCCTTGCCAACACCGGCAACGCGCTCGATGTCGCGATCAGCGGCCGCGGCTTCTTCCAGGTGGAGCTGCCTGACGGCACGACCGGCTATACGCGCGACGGCGCGTTCCAGTTGAACGCGCAGGGCGAACTCGTGACTGCGAGTGGCTACCGCCTGCAGCCCGGCATCACGATTCCCGACGGCTCCCAGTCCGTCACGATCGGTACCGACGGCGTGGTCACCGCGCTCACCGCAGGGCAATCGACGCCCGTGCAGGTCGGTACCCTGCAGCTGGTCGACTTCATCAACAATGCCGGCCTGCAACCGCGCGGCGAGAATCTGCTCGTCGAGTCGGTCGCGAGCGGCCCGCCGCAAGCCGGCACGCCCGGACTGAATGGCCTCGGCACCGTCGTGCAGGGCTCGCTCGAGGGCTCGAATGTCAATGTCGTCGAAGAGCTCGTCAACATGATCGAGACGCAGCGCGCCTATGAAATGAACTCCAAGGCGATCGCGACGACCGACGACATGCTCGCCTACGTGACCAACCAGCTGTGATGAACATGCCGGTACGCCACACACTGCCCGTCGCGCTGCTCGCCGCATGGCTTGCGGGCTGCGCGAGTTCGCCCGCAGTCGACGACGACTGGCAGGTCGAGGACCTGACCGTGGCGCCGGCGATGAACGGCGCGATCTACCAGGCCGGACGCGACGTGGCGCTGTTCGAGAACGCGGTCGCCCGCAATGTCGGCGACCTCGTCGTGATCCGTCTCGCCGAGCAGACGCAGGCGAGCAAGAGCGCCACGACGACGACCAAGAAGTCGACATCGGCGGATCTGCCCGGGCCGACCATCGCAGGCCGGCCGGTCACCGTGAACGGCACGCCGGTGCTGCAGATGGGTATGGAGAACGAGTCGGAGTTCAACGGTTCGGGCAGCAGTGCCCAGAGCAACCGCCTGCGCGGCGAGATCAGTGCGACGGTCGTGCGTCGTCTCGCCAACGGCAACCTCGTAGTGCGCGGGCAGAAGTGGCTCACGCTGAACCAGGGCAGCGAGTACGTGCGGGTCGAGGGTGTCATTCGCCCGATCGACATCCAGCCGGACAACACGATCGAGTCGTGGAAGGTCGCGAATGCCCGCATCGGCTACGGCGGCAAAGGTTCGCTCGCCGATGCCAACAAGCCCGGGCTGCTTGCCCGGTTCTTCAATTCCCCATTGATGCCGTTCTGAACATGCGAATCCTGACCACCGCCTTGCTCACCACACTGCTCGGGATGCCTGCGCATGCCGAGCGCGTCAAGGACATCGCGTCCGTGGCCGGTGTGCGCACCAACCAGCTGGTCGGCTACGGCCTGGTCGTGGGCCTCGATGGCACCGGCGACCAGACCAGCCAGGCGCCGTTCACGATCCAGAGCATCCGCACGATGCTGGCGAAATTCGGCGTCACGATACCCGACAACGTCAATCCACAGCTGAAGAACGTCGCAGCCGTGACTGTCACGGCGGAGCTGGCGCCGTTCGCCAAGGCTGGCCAGACGATCGACGTCACTGTGGCGTCGATCGGCAATGCGCAGAGCCTGCGTGGCGGCACGCTGATCATGACGCCGCTGCGCGGCGCAGACGGCGAGGTGTATGCGATTGCGCAGGGCTCGATGCTGGTCAGTGGCTTTGGCGCCTCGGGCCGGGACGGCTCACGCATTGCCGTGAACGTGCCGAGCGGCGGGCGCATTCCGAACGGTGCCACGGTCGAGCGCGAGGTCGGCCACAGCTTTGGCGCGGAACCCTGGGTGATGCTTAATCTGCATTCGCCCGATTTCACCACCGCCACTCATCTTGCGCAGGGCATCAATGCGCTGCTCGGCAGCGGCACTGCCGAGGCGATCGACGCCGTGTCCGTGCGGGTGCTCGCCCCGCAGGATCCGGGCCAGCGCACGCCCTACCTGGCCGCCCTCGAGGAAATCGACGTGCGGCCGGCCGAAGCGCCGGCGCGCGTGATCGTGAATTCGCGTACCGGCACCGTGGTGATCGGCAATCGCGTCCAGGTGCGCGCGGCGGCGGTGGCACACGGCTCGCTGTCGGTGACGATCACCGAGCGGCTCGATGTGAGCCAGCCCGAACCCTTCGGGCGTGGCGAGACCGTGGTCGTGCCCCACAGCACGATCGACGTCTCCCAGCCGGAATCGCGCATGTTCAAGTTCGATGCCGGCGTGAATCTCGACGAGATCGTGCGGGCCGTGAACCAGGTCGGTGCCGCTCCGGGCGACATCGTCGCCATCCTCGAAGCATTGAAGGTAGCCGGCGCGCTGCGCGCCGAGCTGATCGTCATCTGATGGGCCTGCACGCCACGCCGCCGGCTTCATTCGGTGACGCGGCGGCGCTCGCGTCGCTGAAACATGCCGATCGATCGCAGACTCCCGAAGCGCTGCGCGAGACGGCGCGGCAGTTCGAAAGCCTGTTCACGCGCATGCTGCTGAAGTCGATGCGCGCGACTTCGTTCGACGATTCGATGACGGGGCAGGGCGAACTCTTCTATCGCGACATGTTCGATGACCAGCTGGCGATCGAGCTTTCTAAAGGCAAGGGGCTCGGGCTGGCCGATGTGCTGGTCGAACAGCTGCGACGCTCGGGCCTGGCGGGCGGTCCCGCCGCGGATCAGGCCACGAGTGCGGCGAGCGCCCCGGCGCCTGCGAACACGGTGTCGCGCGCGCCGCCTTCCCGCGAGCAGTTCGTGCAGGACCTGTGGCCGCACGCGCAGGCGGCGGGCGCGGAACTCGGCGTCGATCCGCGTACCTTGATCGCCCACGCGGCGCTCGAAACCGGCTGGGGACGCCACTTGCCGGCGGACAGCGCGGGCCGCGCGAGCCACAACCTTTTCGGCATCAAGGCGACGGGTGGCTGGCGTGGCGAGCGCGTGGCCGCAGTCACGCTCGAGTATTCGGGCGGGGTCGCGCAGGCGCGCACGGAGCCGTTCCGCGCATACGACAGCACCGGCGAGAGTTTCAGGGATTATGTCGCGCTGTTGCGCGACAACCCGCGGTACGCGGCCGCCCGCAACACCGGCGCCGACGTCGCGGCGTTTGCACGCGCGCTGCAGGCAGGTGGCTACGCGACCGATCCGGACTACGCCGCGAAACTCGAGCGGGTCGCGCGCGAAGTGCCGCGCCCGTCGTCGGAGAGCACCCTCAAGATTGCCGCCCGCGCGCCGATATCAGGTGACGACGGGCATGCGAGCGGCCTCACGGCCCCCACAGTGGAGAGCTGATCGACCATGGCAGACGTCATGTCAACGGCGGTCTCGGGCCTGCTCGCCTTCCAGCGCGGGCTCGACACGACCAGCCAGAACATCGCCAATGCGGCGACACCGGGCTACAGCCGCCAGCGCGTCGAGCTCGCCACGCGACCCGCGCAACCCTATGGCAGCGGCTGGATCGGCTCGGGCGTGCAGATCGCGACCGTGGCGCGTGTCTACGACAGTTTCCTCGCCACGCAGGTGCGCTCGAGCGCCAGCAGTCTCGCCCGCTACGACACGATCGCCACGGCTGCGGGCCGGCTCGACAATGTGCTCGGGGACTCCTCGCACGGTGTGGCGGCCGCATTCCAGAACTTCGTGAATGCCTTCCACGATGTGGCGAGCGATCCATCTTCCGCGACGTCACGCCAGGCGCTGCTGTCGCAGGCCGAAGTGTTCGTCAGCCAGATGGCGAGCTTCGACAACCGCATGCGCAGCTTTGCCGCGGACGTCAACGAGCAGTTGCGGGCAGGCACGGCCGCGGTGTCGGCGCTGGCGTCAAGCCTCGCGCAATTGAACGGACAGATCACCGAGGCCTACGGCCGCACCGGCCAGCCACCGAACGACCTGCTGGACCAGCGCGACCGGCTGGTCGACGAGTTGTCACGCCACGTCGATGTCTCGGTCGTCGGACAGGAAGACGGCTCGGCGAACATCTTCATCGGCACAGGACAGCCGCTGGTGGTGGGCCGCATCGCCACGACGCTGGGCGTCGCGGCCGACCCCTTCGATCCGACGCGACTCACGGTGGCCGTGCAAAGCAACGGTGCAACCATCGACCTCGCCTCGCAGGTGAGCGGCGGCAGCCTCGGCGGCCTGCTCGAGTTTCGAGCGCAGGTGCTCGATCCGGCCCGGGATGCACTCGGCAAACTGGCCGCAGGCATCGTCGAGGCGATCAACGGCCAGCATGTGCAAGGCATGACTTTGACCGGCGCGATGGGCGCGGAGTTCTTCGCCATAGGTACGCCGACCGTCCTCGCTTCCACCGGCAACACCGGTGGGTCGTCGCTGACGGCACAGATCGGCGCGGCCGGCGACCTGACGGGCAGTGACTACATTCTCGAGTACACGGGCAGCTGGGAGCTGCGCAATGCCACCTCGGGCGCGCCGCTCGCCATGTCGGGATCCGGCACGGCGTTGGATCCTTTCACGGCGGACGGACTGCGCCTGGTCGTCGCGGGCGTTCCTGCGCTGGGCGACAGATTCCGCGTCGAGCCGACACGTGACCTGATCGACGGGCTCGCCCTGCGGATCGGCGATCCGGCGGCCATCGCCGCAGCGTCTCCGGTGAGGAGTACCGCAGCGGCAGGCAACCTCGGCAGTGGTGCAATCGCCGCGCCTGTCGTCACCGACGCCGCCCAGCCGACGTTGCGCCACACGGTCACGATCGAGTTCACCAGCGCCTCGGCCTACACGGTGAACGGCTCGGGACCGTTCGCCTATGTACCGGGCGCGGATATAGAAGTGAACGGCTGGCGGGCACAGCTCACCGGCGCACCCGCGGCCGGCGACCGCTTCACGGTCTCCGACAATACGGGTGGCGTCGGCGACAACGCCAACCTGATGGCGATGATCGGCGCCCTCGAGTCGCCATCGCTCGGCGGCGGCACGACCTCCATCGGCGATGCCGCGACCCAGATCGTCTCGAGGATCGGCATGCAGACCGCCCAGGCGCAAGCCAATCGCGATGCCTTCGACGTCGTGCACCGGCAGGACGTGGCCGCGCAGCAATCGGTGTCAGGGGTCAATCTCGATGAGGAAGCCGCCAACCTGATCATGCTGCAGCAGGCTTACCAGGCTGCCGCGCAGCTCATCGCCGTGGCGCAGTCGATGTTCGACTCGCTGCTCGATGCGACGAGGAGATAGCGATGCGCATGTCCACGCTCGGCTCGCACTACAGCCTGCTCAATCAGATGCTGCGCCAGCAGTCCGACATGGCCAAGGCGCAGATGCAGATCTCGACCCAGCGCCGCGTACTGACGCCCGCGGACGATCCGATCGCCGCCGGCCGCATCCTGTCCCTCGAGAACCAGATTTCCGCCTATGCGCAATACGAGCGCAACACCAACGCGGTGCAGACCCGACTGTCGATCGAGGAACAGGCGCTGGCCGACGCCGGGACGGTGCTGCGACGGGTACGCGACCTGACGCTGCAGGCGAACAGTGGGGCGCTCGACGACGTGTCGCGCGGCGCAATCGCGACCGAGATCGATGAGCGCATCCGCGAGCTTCAGGCCATCGGCAATCGACGCGACGCCGCGGGCGAGTTCCTGTTCGCGGGCCACAGTACCGGAACGCAGCCGTTCGTGCGCACGGCCGCCGGCATCGCCTATGCCGGCGACCAGGGTGTGCGCGAAGTACAGGTGAGCCCGACACAAGCGGTCGGCACCGGCCACAATGGCTTCGATGTCTTCATGGACATTGCAGCCGGCAATGGCACGTTCACGGTGGCCACCGGGGCGCTCAATGTCGGCGGCGGCTGGATTGCACCGCTCTCGGTCGTCGCCCCTGCTGCCTGGACGGGCGGCAGCTACACGCTGCGCTTCATCGATGCCGGCAGCTACGAGATTCTCGACGCCTCGAGTGCCCAGGTCGCCACCGGCAACCATGCTTCGGGCGATGCGATCGACTTCAACGGCGTGCGCTTCTCGATCAACGGTGCGCCCGCAGCGGGCGACACCTTCACGATCGCCGATGCCGGTCGCCAGGACCTGTTCACGTCGCTCGACGCGCTGGCCGCGACCCTGCGCCTGCCTGCCGGCACGGAGCAGCAGCGTGCGCACTTCAATACCGGCATCACGACATCGCTAGGCGCGATCGACGCCGGGCTCGACCATCTGCTCAACATCCGCGCGCAAGTCGGCGCGCGACTCAATGTCATCGACAATGTCACCGCGGCACGCGATGGGCTCGAGCTCGAACTGCAGTCGGCGGTATCGACGTTGCGCGACATCGATCCCGTCGAGGCGATCAGTCGCCTGGTGATGCAGCAAAGTGCGTTGACTGCGGCCCAGAAGTCTTTTGCGCAGTTCTCGCAACTTTCGCTGTTCGACTATCTGTGACGGGCATCACGAATCCCGTGCTGCCGGCACTCAAGCTTTCCCCGCCGGCTCCGATACAGGACACGTAACGGCCAAAGGCGATTGCCTCGCCGTACCGGACAGGCAACTACAGGAGTATTTGTAATGGCACTTGTCATCAACACGAACGTGATGTCGCTCAATGCGCAGCGCAACCTCACGACCTCGGGCAACCAGCTCGCCACGTCGCTGCAGCGCCTGTCTTCGGGCCTGCGCATCAACAGCGCGAAGGACGACGCCGCCGGCCTTGCGATCTCCGATCGCATGACCGCACAGATCAATGGCCTGAACCAGGCCGCCCGCAATGCCAATGACGGCATTTCGCTGGCGCAGACCGCCGAAGGCGCCCTGCAGGAAGTCACCAACAACCTGCAGCGCATCCGTGAGCTGGCCGTGCAGGCCGCCAACTCGACCAACTCGGCATCTGACCTCGAGGCGCTCGACCAGGAAGTGCAGCAGCGCATCGCCGAGATCGACCGCGTCGCGACGCAGACGGCGTTCAACAACCGCAAGGTGCTGGACGGCTCGTTCGGCAACGCCAGCTTCCAGGTGGGCGCGAACGTCGGCGAGACGATCAACATCGCGCTGTCGACCAACATGAAGGCCTCGGCGATCGGCCAGCTGGCAAGCGCGACGGGCTCGGTCGACATGGCCTCGCTGTTCGAGACCGGCGCGACGGCCGGCTCGTGGACCGGCAGTGCGGTCGCCGACTTCGATTACACCGACGGCACGCTGTCCTTCACGGTCGACGGCAATGCCGTGTCGATCGCGACGAACGTGACCGACATCGCCGGCCTGGTGGCGGCGGTACAGGGAGACCTCGACACCGAGGCCGGTGCGAACGTCTATGACGTCAGCAACACGGGCAACGCGCTGGTCATCTCCAGGGTCGCGGTGGGTGCCGCCAGCACGGCGCCGACGATCGTCGGTGGCGGTGCGATCATCGGCGCCGGTACCGGCACCGATGGCGTGGCGGGCACGCCGGCCACTTACTCCCTTGGCGCCTTCAGCGTCCAGGTCGGTGACGGCACGGCGGTGGACTTCGCGGGTGACTACGATACGTCAGCCGATCTGGTCGCTGCGATCAACAGCCAGCTTGCGGGCGTGAATGCCAGCATTGACGCGGACACGGGCTTCCTGTCGATCTCCTCGACGGGCGCCCTGACGATCGCTGCGGGTGCGGGCACCACGGCGCTCGGCGTCACGGACGGCACGGTGGCCCTCTCGGGCGCACTGAGTTCGGCGAACGTGCTGGACGCGGCGGGTGCGAATGACACGATACAGCGCGTCGACGCGGCCCTGACTTCGGTCAGCAGCCTGCGCGGCACGCTGGGCGCGATCCAGAACCGCTTCCAGTCGACCATCAACAGCCTGCAGACGACTTCCGAGAACCTCTCGGCGTCGAAGAGCCGCGTGCTCGACACGGACTATGCAGCCGAGACGGCCCAGCTGACCCGCGCCCAGATCCTGCAGCAGGCAGGTACGGCGATGGTCGCGCAGGCCAACAGTGCCCCGCAGAGCGTGCTCGCGCTCCTGCAGGGCTGATGGTGACCTGAGTAAGGTATGACCGCTCGCGGTCAGACCCGATCCAGCCGCGCGGCGGGCACCGGAAGGTGCCCGCCGTTCGGCGTTCCCGGCAGCGGAGGCGGCTAACACATGGCGACGTCGGCAAGCAGCATTTCGGGCGGTTCCACGCTCGACGCCAGGTCGCTCGCCGCGCAACTGGTCGCCGCGGAGCGCCAACCGCTCGATGCGCAGATCAAGCGCGCCACCGCGGGCGTCACGACCACGATGTCTGCGCTCGGCACGTTGAAGAGCGCACTGTCGACCTTCCAGGTGGCGGTCGACAAGCTGTCCCTGCTGGCTGATTTCCAGGTGCGGACCGCCGTCAGCAGCGACGAGACTTTTTTTGCGGCGCGCGCGGATGAAACCGCGATCGCCGGCAGCTATGCGGTCGAGGTGCGCAGCCTCGCCGCAGCCCAGCAAATCGCCTCGGGTGCGTACGCCGCCGGCAGCGCCGCCACGGTAGGTTCCGGCACGCTCACACTGGCGGTGGGCGGGGCGAGCTTCGACGTGCGAGTGCAGGCGGGGACCACGCTCGCCGGCCTGCGCGATGCGATCAACTACTCGCGCGACAACACCGGCATCACCGCGACGATCGTCCAGAGCAGCGAAGGGGCGCGCCTCGTGCTGGGCTCCCGCGCTACCGGGGCGGCCAACACCATCGAGGTGACGGCTGGCAATGCCGCCGATGGCCTTGATTCGCTGGCCTACAGTGCCGGCGCGCCGGGCGCCTATACACAGGTGACCGCGGCGGCCGACGCGGTGGTTCATTTCGCCGGCTTCGAGCAGTCGAGCGCCACGAACACGCTGACGGGCGTGATCGACGGCGTGACGCTCGAGCTCAAGGCGGCGGAAGAGGGCAGGATGCTCACGCTGACGGTCGCCAACGACACGGCGACGGTGCGTACGCGCATCGAGACCTTCGTCAGCACTTACAATGCGATGCAGACGGCGATATCCGGCCTGCGTTCCTACGACCCAGTGAGCGGTGCGGGCGGACCCCTGCTCGGCGACTCGATGCTGCTCACGCTCGAAGCGAGCTTGCGTCGCGGCCTCACCGACGCGGTCGACGGGCTCGCAGGTCCGTACAGCTCGCTCGCCGCGCTCGGCATCACCACCACGGCGGATGGCACCCTCACGATCAACGATGCGAAGCTCGATGGCGCAATCGCGGGCGGCTTCGACGGCGTCGCGCAGCTGTTCGGCAAGACCGGCGGCATCGGCTTTCGCCTGTTCAATACGCTGGAGCGCGCGCTGTCTTCGGCCGGTGGCATTGCCGTGCGTACCACGGCGCTCGGCGAGGAACGCCAGCGGCTCGAGGAACGCCAGGCCAACGTCGATGCGCGCATGGAGGCCATGCTCGCGCGCTACGTGCAGCAGTTCACGACGCTCGACATGCTGCTCTCGCAGCTCGACACCACGTCCTCGTACCTCGACACACAACTCGATTCCCTGTCGCGGATGCTGGGCCGCGACAAATGACACCGCCGGAAGACCACACTTCGACTGGCATCCTCAGGCTGCGCGAGGCCGTCGCGCCGCTCGACCGCTTCCTTCGCGGCATCAGCCGGGCGCTCGAGTTCCGCCGCGATAGCGGCACCGGGGCGATTGTCGTCACGGTGAGGGACCTCACCACAGGGGAGGTCCTGCGGCAGAGTCCCGAGGTGGATGCCGCGAGCGGCAATGCCTCAAGGCCCGGCGCCGCCGGCCGTTAACCCGGGCATGACATACAGCAAAGCCAACCGCCTCGCGACCTATCGCACCGTGGCGACCCACGGTGGCGTCGCGGCCGCCGATCCTCACCGGCTCACGCTGATGCTGATGGACGGGGCGCTCGAGCGCATCTCGGCGGCGAAGGGCAACCTCGCGCACGGTCGGACGGCGGAGAAGTGCGCGCTGATCCAGCGGGCCATGGACATCGTGCACGAGCTGCGCTCGAGCCTCGATCTCGAGGCGGGCGGGGTCATCGCCGCCAATCTCGTCAGTCTCTACGACTACATGGTGCAGCGGCTCGCCAAGGCGAATGCAGAGGACCGTGCCGAGATCCTCGACGAAGTGATCCGGCTGCTGACCGAAATCAGGAGCGCATGGGTGCTGTTGCCGGCCGAGGCCCGGCGCGCAGGACAGGGACGCTGATGGACGACGGCATCGACACGATCGTGCTCGACGAGGAACTGGCGTACGTCGACGTCGTGCCGCTGCGCTGGGTGGCGCTGGCCCGGCCATTGGGCGCTGACCAGGCTGCGGCCCAGGCCGAACACAACCTGCGGTTGCTGCAGGCCCTCGCGGCACTCGAAGACTATGGCCCGAACGAGAAGTCCGACGAAAACTCACCGCATTCCGCGGACCTGATGCGCCTCGAATTCAAGGTCAACCTGCTGCTCGACCTGGTCGGGCAGATCCTGGTCAGGGCGCAGCCGCGCCCGCCGGCGATGCCGATGCGCTTCAACGCGCACGCGGCCATCTGGCGGGCACAGGATCCCGTGCCGCAGGTGGGCGAATCCGGCCAGCTCGAGCTCTACCTGCGCGAGGCGCTCGTCGAGCCGCTGCGCCTGTACGGCCGCGTGGCCTCCGTCGGGGTCGACCGGCGGGTGAAAGTCAGTTTCAATTCGCTGGGCCAGCCGCTCGCCGACCTGATCGAGAAGCTCGCCTTCCGCCGCCATCGACGCCAGGTTGCCGGCACTCGCCAGCCGAAGAACGCCTAGTCGACTTTTCATATTGCGACGCAATACGCCGGTAGTCCCCGCACCGGTTGAACCGTGTCACACCAGACGCCCGTATGCGCCGACAGAATGGCCGGCAATAAGACCACAGGGTGAGTGAATGTCTGTCTGTACGGATGACATTCACAGGGATGTGGATTTTGGCAGTGACGCCAGGGCGGGAAGCAACGAACCAAGAATGCCGAGCGGCCGATCGCCGGCCGTGCAGGCCGTCGTACGGCTGATTCGCAGCGTTGCGGGGCATGACTCCAGCGTGCTGGTGCTCGGTGAGTCCGGTACCGGCAAGGAAGTGGTGGCGCGCGCCATCCACGAGGCGAGTCCCCGCCGCCACCGGCCGTTCGTCGCGATCAACTGCGGAGCCATACCGGCGGATCTGCTCGAGAGCGAGCTGTTCGGCCACGAGAAGGGCGCCTTCACCGGTGCGATCGCCACGCGCAAAGGCCGTTTCGAGATCGCCGAGGGCGGCACCCTGTTCCTCGACGAAATCGGCGACATGAGCCTGCCCATGCAGGTAAAGCTGCTGCGCGTGCTGCAGGAGCGCGTATACGAGCGCGTTGGCAATCACCAGCCGATGCGCTGCAATGTGCGAATCATCGCCGCCACGCATCGCGACCTCGAGGCGTCGATCGAGAAGGGCGCCTTCCGCCAGGACCTCTTTTACCGCCTCAATGTCTTTCCTATCGAGATGCCCGCGCTGCGCGAGCGCAGCGCCGACCTGCCGGCGCTGGTCGAGGACTTCATCGCCGTCAATGTACGCGACGGCCGCGGGCGCGTGGCCTTCACGCCGAACGCAATGCGCGCACTGTCGGGCTATGCCTGGCCGGGCAATATCCGCGAACTGGCCAATCTGGTCGAGCGCCTCTCGATCCTGCACGGTGGACGCCGCGTCGACGTGCAGGATCTGCCGGCACGCTACCGCGCCAACATCCCCGATGCCGTCGTACCTGCCGCAGACGAGGAGGCGCCGATCACCGAGGTCGAAGCATTGCAGGTGCTCGAAGGCAGCTACGAGCCCGACTCGCTGACCCGGCTGCCAGCAGAGGGCATCGACCTGCGCGGCCATCTCGATGCGATAGAGCGCGCGCTCGTGCAGCAGGCGCTGGATCGCTCGAGCGGCACGGTGGCGCATGCCGCCCGGTTGCTCGGCCTGCGTCGCACGACGCTCGTCGAGAAGCTGCGCAAGCTCGGCGAACCGGCGCTTGAAACTGCCGGAGTTTTGACGGACCAGGGCGCCTGCCGCGCTACCATGTGATGTGCCTCACGGTTCCGGCGCGGAACCGGCCCGGCACGGAAATTGCTCCATACCAGTGATGCCCGGCATTTTGCCGGCGGAGTGAACTGGATGGACCGAGACACGAGCAGCACGTCGACCGACCCGGTCGCATGCGCCACCGCGTCCCGCGAGACGCTCGCGCTCGCCAGCCGTGTCGCTGCGAGCGACTGCACGGTGCTGATCGCCGGCGAGTCCGGCACCGGCAAGGAAGTGCTTGCGCGCTACATCCATCGATCATCGCCGCGCGCGTGCTGCGCCTTCGTCGCGATCAATTGTGCCGCGATCCCCGAGAACATGCTCGAGGCCGTCTTGTTCGGCTACGAGAAAGGCGCCTTCACCGGTGCCCACGCCGCGCACGCCGGCAAATTCGAGCAGGCGCAGGGCGGTACCCTGCTGCTCGATGAGGTTTCCGAGATGCCGCTCGGCCTGCAGGCGAAGTTGTTGCGCGTGCTTCAGGAGCGCGAAGTCGAACGTATCGGTGGCCGCGGGCCTGTCGCGCTCGACGTGCGGGTGCTCGCGACCACCAACCGCCGCCTGAGGAGCGAAGTGACGGCCGCCAGGTTCCGCGAGGACCTGTACTACCGCCTGAATGTGTTCCCGATGGTGATCGCGCCACTGCGCGAGCGCCGCGACGATGTATTGCCGCTGGCCATGCACCTGCTGTCGTTGCGCTGCGCGCCCGGCAAGCGCATTCCGGCACTGTCCGCTGACGCAGCGCAGCTGCTGCTCACGCATGCCTGGCCTGGCAACGTGCGCGAACTCGACAACGTCATGCAGCGCGCGCTGATCCTGCTCGACGGTGAGGTGATCCTGCCGGAGCACGTGCGCTTCGAGATGGACGAGGGCACCCCGGCCGCCGCACCGGCCGTGAGCCGGGGCCAGCTGTCGAGCGCCATGGCAACGGCCGAACGCGATCTGATCCTCGAGGCGCTGCGCGATGGCCAGGGCAGCCGGCGCGCCGCCGCCGAACGGCTCGGCATCAGTCCGCGCTCGCTGCGCTACAAGCTCGCCCAGCTGCGCGCCTCGGGCGTCGATCTTGCGGCCTGTGGCTGAGCGCATCCCGGAGACCACGCATGAGCCAGATGGAAATCAATCAAGTCCTCGCACAGATCCGTGCGCTCTCCTCGCAGGCGACGCGGCCGCAGGCGCCGGCGGCGGGCATCGGGCCGGGAGCGGGCGCAGTCAGCGGTGTTCCGGCATCGGATCCGGGCGCCTTCGCCACGCTGATGAAGCGTGGCATCGAGCAGGTGAACGCCACGCAGCAGAATGCCGCACAGCTCACGAGCGCCTTCCAGCAGGGTGTACCGGGCGTCGAGCTGCCGCAGGTAATGCTCGAGATGCAGAAAGCGAGCGTGTCTTTCCGGGCCGCGACTGAAGTGCGCAATCGCCTGGTGAGTGTCTATCAGGAAATCATGAACATGCCGATCTGAGCGGCGTGTCGTACAGGAGTCTTGAATGAATGCCGAGGTTGTACAGCTGCCCGCCTTTACCCGCATCAGCGCGGGGTTGAGGCCGTTGCTGCTGCTGGTGGGCATCGCGGCGGCCGTAGCCGTCGGCACCAGCATCGTGCTGTGGTCGCAGCGACCGGGTTACGCGCTGCTGTATACGGGGCTCGCCGCCGGCGATCTCGTCGAGGTACAGCAATCGCTGGGCGCGGCGGGCATCCGCCAGCAGGTCGATGTCGAGCGCGGCACCGTCAGCGTGCCGGCTGCGAAGCTCAACGACGCGCGCCTGACACTCGCCTCGCAGGGCGTGCTGCAGGCGAGCGACGGCTTCAGCGCAATGGCCAAGGACTCGGGCTTCGGCGTCAGCCAGTTCATGGAGGGTGCGCGCTATCAGCACGCGCTCGAGGCCGAGCTGGCGCGCACCATCGCCAGCCTGCAGCCGGTTGCTGCCGCGCGCGTGCATATCGCTGCGCCGCGCCAGTCGGCGTTCGTGCGCGATCGTCGCAGCGCCACCGCTTCGGTGTTCGTGCAGTTGCGCGCGGGCCGGCGCCTCGAGTCGGAGCAGGTCACCGCGATCGTGAATCTCGTCGCGTCGAGCATTCCGGAGCTCGACCCGAAAGACGTGACTGTCGTCGACCACAGTGGCCGCCTGCTGTCGCAGCCCGTGGACGACGCCGACATCGCCGCGCGCGAGAAGCAGTTCGAGTTCGCGCGCCGCCTGGAGACCGAGTACCAGCAGCGCATCGAGTCGCTGCTCGCGCCCGTGGTGGGCGAGGGACGCGTGCGCGCCCAGGTCGTCGCCTCCGTCGACATGTCGGTCACCGAAGAGGCGCGAGAGCAGTTCCGCCCGGATAGCCAGATCGTGCGCAGCGAACAGCTCGCCGAGGACAGTTCGCGCAGCGCCACGGGCACCGTCGGCGTGCCCGGCGCGCTGTCGAACCAGCCGCCGGTGCCCGGCACCGCGCTGGCGCCCGGCGGCCAGCCGGCCAGCGCGAATCCAGCCGCGGAAGCGTCGGCCGCACCGGACAACGTCTCGCGCCAGTCGACACGCAACTACGAGATCGATCGCACGGTCGCCTACACGCGCCAGCCCGCCGGCCGCCTGCAGCGCCTGACGGTCGCCGTGCTGGTCGATGACCAGGTCGTGCCCCAGAAGGACGGCGCGGCCGTGCACAAGCCGCTCAGCGAAGAGCAGCTTGCACGCATCACGCTGCTCGTGAAGGACGCGGTCGGCTTCGATGCCGGGCGTGGCGACAGCGTCAATGTCGTCAATGCCTCGTTCACGAGCGACACGGCGCAGGCCCTCGACATCGAAGATGACGCCTTGCCGTTGTGGCGCCAGCCCTGGGTGCTCGAGCTCGTCAAGATCATCGCCGGCGCCGTCATCGTGATCGTGCTGCTGCTGTCGGTCGTGCGTCCCCTGGCACGCGGCCTGTTCGGCCCGACTCGGCTTGCGCCGGCGCTGGCGCCCGCGCTCCCCGCGGCAGGGGGCGACTCCGCCGCGACGGTGGACGAAGGCGGCTCGCGCATCGCCGGCCAGGTATCCGCGATCGCGTACGAACAGCAACTCGCGCAGGCGCGCTCGTTGGTGACACAGGATCCGAAGCGCGTGGCGCGCGTCGTCAAGACATGGGTGGGAACGGATGAATGAGAAGTTGGCAACCGCGCGCAGCGGTACGGACCAGGCGGCGATCCTGTTGCTGTCGCTCGGTGAGCAGGAGGCCGCCGAGGTCCTGAAGCACATGAGTGCCAAGGACGTGCAGCGTGTCGGCACGGCGATGGCGGCGCTCGATGGCGTGACGCGCGAGGAGGTCTCGCATGTGCTCGAGCATTTCACGACGCAGGTCGAAAGCCATACTTCGCTCGGCGTCGGCGCGGACGAGTACCTGCGCAAGGTACTGACGTCGGCGCTCGGCGATGAGCGCGCCACGAACCTCATGGACCGCATCCTCGGAGGCCGCTCGAGCCGCGGGCTCGAGGCCATGAAGTGGATGGACCCGCGCTCGGTCGCTGAAATGATGCGTTTCGAGCATCCGCAGATCGTGGCGATCGTGTTGGCCTACCTCGATCCGGACCAGGCGGCGTCGGTCCTCGGGCAGCTGCCCGAAATGGCGCGTTCCGACATCCTGATGCGCATCGCGATGCTCGACGGCATCCAGCCTTCGGCACTCAATGAACTCGACGAGATCATGGAGAAGCAGTTCGCCGGCAACAGCTCGGCGAAAGCTTCGGTGTTCGGCGGACCGAAGGTCGCCGCCAACATCATCAACTTCCTCGATTCGAGCCAGGAAACGGTGATCATGGAGCGCATCAACCGCGCCGACGAGTCACTGGGGGAGAAGATCCAGGACCTCATCTTCACCTTTGACGACCTGGTTTCGGTCGACGATCGCGGCATGCAGGAACTGCTGCGCCAGGTGCCGGGCGATCGCCTGATGCTGGCGCTCAAGGCTTGCGAGCAGGGCGTGAAGGACAAGGTATTCAAGAACATGTCGCAACGGGCGGCGGAGATGCTGAAGGACGACATGGAATCGAAGGGCCCGGTACGCGTGAGCGAAGTGGAGGCCGCGCAGAAGGAAATCCTTGCTGCCGCGAAGCGCCTGGCGGATGCCGGCACCATTTCGCTCGGCGGCAAGGGTGGAGAGGCGTATGTCTGATCCGGCGCGCTGGGAGCTGCCGGTGGTCGTGGGCCGCGTTGCAGGCGAGCGCGCCAGGCCGGTCACGGCCGAGGAGCTCGATGACATCGCGCGCGCGGCCTGGGATGAAGGGCATGCCAAAGGCTACAGCGACGGCCTCGCGGCGGCCGCCGAGCAAACGCAGCGCCGGCACGCTGCCCTCGATGCGCGCATCGCGCGCCTCGATGAGATCATCGCGCTGCTTGCGCGGCCGCTGGCCGAGCTGGATGCGGAAGTCGAATCGCAGCTTGCCCAGCTCGCGCTCACCGTGGCGGGCCATCTGGTGCGGCGGGAGCTGCGCATAGATCGTTCGCAGATCATCGGCATCCTGCGTCATGCCGTGTCGCTGCTGCCGGCCGCCGCACGCGACGTACGCGTGCACCTGCATCCCGATGATGCTGCGCTGGTGAACGAGAAATTGGCCACTCCCGCCAGCGAGCGGGCGTGGATCCTGGTCGAGGATCCCGTGATGGCGCGCGGCGGCTGCCGCGTGACTGCGGAGAGCTCGCGAATCGATGCGCGGCTCGAATCGCGCCTCAAGGCCGCGATCATCGAAGTGCTGGGCGAAGAGCGCCACGGCACGGAGCGTGACCAGCCATGAGCCTGCAGCAGGACAGGCAGGCGTTGTGGAGCCAGGGGCTCGCGCGTTACCAGTTCCGGGCGCAGTCGCTGCTGCCGCCACCCGTCGAGGGCACGTTGACGCGCGTGGTCGGTCTGACGCTCGAGGCCGCCGGTTGCGAAGCGGCCGTCGGGGATCGTTGCGACCTGGTGTCGACGCTCGGGGGCAGGATCGAAGCGGAGGTCGTGGGCTTTGCCGGCGAGCGGCTCTTCCTGATGCCGACCGCGGATGCGCATGGCCTGTCGCCCAATGCGCGTGTCGTGCCGCGCAGCGGCCACCAGACCGTCCGGGTCGGAGAGCAACTGCTGGGGCGCGTCATCGACGGTGCCGGCCAGCCGCTCGACGGACTCGGAGCACTGAATTGCGAGGAGCCCGTGTCGCTGATGGGCAGCGGGCCGATCAATCCGCTGGCGCGCGAGCCGATCACCGCGCCGCTCGACGTCGGCGTGCGCTCGATCAACTCGCTTCTGACGGTGGGCCGCGGCCAGCGCGTCGGCTTGTTTGCGGGCAGTGGTGTCGGCAAGAGCGTGCTGCTCGGCATGATGGCGCGCTATACCGCGGCGGACGTCATCGTCGTCGGCCTGATCGGCGAGCGCGGACGCGAAGTGAAGGAATTCATCGAGCGCATCCTCGGCGAGGAGGGGCGGCGGCGCGCGGTCGTCGTTGCGGTACCGGCCGACCAGTCGCCGCTGATGCGGCTGAACGGGGCATGGCTTGCAACGGCAGTAGCGGAGTACTTCCGGGACCAGGGGCGCAGCGTGCTGCTGCTGATGGATTCGCTGACCCGGTTTGCGCAGGCACAGCGCGAGATAGGACTTGCGATCGGCGAGGCGCCGGCGACCAAGGGCTATCCACCCTCGGTGTTCGCACGCCTGCCGCAACTCGTCGAGCGTGCGGGCAACGGCGGCCGGCACGGTGGCTCGATCACGGCGTTCTACACGGTGCTCACCGAGGGCGATGACCAGAACGATCCGATCGCCGACAGCGCGCGCGCGATCCTCGACGGCCATTTCGTATTGTCCCGCCAGCTTGCCGAAGCGGGCCAGTATCCGGCGATCGACATCGAAGCATCCATCAGCCGGGCGATGCACGACATCATTCCCGAAGCGCACTTCGAGTCGGCGCGGCGCTTTCGCCACGCGCTGTCCACCTACATGCAGAACCGCGACCTCATCTCGATCGGTGCCTATCGCGCGGGCAGTGATCCGCGCGTCGATGCCGCACTTGCGCTCTGGCCGCGCATGCAGGGCTTCCTGCGCCAGCACATGCGCGAGCGCGCCGACCTGGCCGCGAGCCTGGCAGCGTTGTCCGAGGTGACCGCAGACGGGGCCGGCCCGTGACGCGCGCCCGGCGCATGGACCCGGTAGTGCGCGTGGTCGGGCACGACGAGCGCGAGTGCGCCGCCCGCCTTGCAGAGTGCGGCCAGCGCGTGGCAGACGCCGAACAGCGACTCGCCGAGCTCGAGAAATACCAGGCGGATTACGCGACTGGCCTCAATAGCCGCATCGCCGCCGGAATCAGCGCGACCGAAATGCGGGATTTCCGCGCATTCCTCGCGCGACTGAGTGAAGCGGTGCGCACGCAGCAACGCCTGCTCGCGCAGACGCGGAGCGAGCACGCCGGTGCCCGCGAGGCCTGGCGGATCGCGGCGCAGCGCGCCAAGGCGGTCGATCATGTGGTCGACAAATGGCGGGCGCAGGAGCGGATCGATCGCGAGCGTCGCGAACAGGTCGATACCGACGAGCGCGCCCTGCAACGTGCGCGTGCCCGCGCGCCCCACTGACCGTGACCAGAGGATCCGACCTGATGATGGCGAACCCACCGGCGTTGCCGCCAGCTCCCACTGCAGCGACCGGCGCCACGACGTCGACCGCGCTCGCCGCATCCGCGCCGACCGATGCGGCGCTCGCAGGCGTGTTCAGTGACGAGCTCGCACAGCTGCTGGATGAGGAATCAGGGAGCCACGACGAGGAGCTGTCGACGCCGGCGGCCCTGGCATTGCTGCTGTCCGCGCTGATCGATGCGCCGACCGCGACAGCGGGTAGCGCCTCGCCCGTCGGTGTGCGGCCGGGACACGCGCCGCAGCACGTTGCGCAGCCCATGCCCGCCGCACTCGATTCCGAAGCGTCACTGGATGGCATGTTGCAGGAGCTGCGCGCACCGCCCGCCGCGGCGGGCGGTGTCTCCGACGGGCCGATCATGCTGCCCGGCCTCACCGGTTCGATGAGCGCCCAGGCCGCCGCGACGCCTGCCCTGGACGGCCTGGCGAGCCTCGTTGCGGGCAGTGGCCAGGCTACCGACGCGCGTGCCGTGGCACAGCACTCCGCACTGCGGCAAGACCTGCCGCTGCAGACACCGGTCGGAACGCAGGCATGGGGCGATGAACTGGCGACACGGATTGCGCTGCTCGCATCGGACGGTCGGCAATTGGCCTCGGTGCGGCTCACGCCCGAGCATCTCGGGCCGCTCGACATCCGCATCGCGGTGCGCGGTGACGAGGCGTCGGTATCGTTCAGTGCGAGCCACCCCGACACACGCGCCGCTCTGGAACAGGCGCTGCCGAGGCTGCGCGAGCTGTTCGCATCGCAGGGCCTGCAACTCACCCATGCCGATGTGTCGGGGCGTGATCCGCACGACGCACAGTTCCCTGCGGCCCACCACGCGCTGCGTGGACTGACGCGCGATGTCGCGCAGGAGGGCGAGGGCGCAACTGCGGTGCGAATGCACCTCGGTTTGCTTGACCTTTACGCCTGAGGACGAGTGGCGCTGCAGCACAGCCTACAACCAGTGGTTGTATGAATCATTGAAAGGTTGTTGGACTGCATCCCAGTGCAAACAACAGTATGCGAGCGTGACCAGTTGGCGACTCGATGAGTCAGTGTCAAGGTCGATCATAGGGGGAGTCAACGTGCCTACGAAGCAGATCGTTTGCGCCATGGGTTTGAGTGGATTGCTGGGCTTCGGCTTCAGCGCTGGCGCTGTCGCGCAAGAGTCGCAGGACGCGCCGGCCCAGGCCAAGGCAGCCGAAGCACTCGACGAAGTCATCGTCACGGCGCGCAAGCGCGAAGAGGCATTGCAGGACATTCCCCTCTCGATCTCCGTGTTCGCCGCGGATGACATCCAGGAGGCCGACCTGCGTTCCCTGCAGGATGTCGCCACGATGACGCCCGGCTTCCAGTTCATGAACATGGGGCTCAGGAGCCCCGGGCGATACGAGACCCAGCTGCAGTTCCGCGGCCTGACTACCGCGCAGCTTTCACCGAGTTTCGCGACCGGCGCCCTGTTCATCGATGGCCAGTACGTGCTGAGCGGCGGCACATCCCTGTCACTGATGGATATCGAGCGCATCGAGGTGATCAAGGGCCCGCAGGCGGCCTATTTCGGGCGCAATACCTTCGGCGGCGCAGTCAACATGATCACGCGCGATCCGAACATGCAGGAGTTCAGTGGAGAACTGAATGTCCGCACGACCGATCGCTCCAACAACGATTTCAGCGGCCTCGTCGAGTTTCCGCTGGTCCGGGACGTGCTGTCGGCGAGCCTGAGCGCGCGCCTGTACGACAAGCGCGGCCAGTGGACCGCCACCGATGGCGGACGCATGGGTGACGAGGAATCCAGGACCGCGAATGCCGTCATCAAGTGGAATGTCACGGACGCGCTGGAATTCAAGCTGCGCTATGCCTACTCCGAGGATGACGACGGAGCCGCGGCGCAGGGCTACATCTCCGGCATCAAGAACGATACCTGCACCGGACTTACGATCGATACGCCGCAAGGGCCGGCGTCGCCGAGGCGCTACATCTGCGGCACCGTGCCTTACGGCAGCAGCGTGATCACGGATGCGGGCTCGAAGTCGATTTCCTCCAACACGCACCTGCCGCCGTACCCGCCGCTCGACGCCCTGACGCAACCGCCCGCCGCGTTCCCCGATGTGCCGCATCGCGACGACATCGGCTTGTCGCGCGAGACCGAGCGACTGACGTTCATCGGCAGTTACGCTTTCCAGGGCGGCTACTCCCTCGATTTCTCCTACGGCAAGAACGAGCAGAACGCCAACTTCCTGCGCGACTACGACATCACGGATCGCATCACCTTCTTCTCCAGCGATCCGCAGACCATGGAAGACGAGAGCGCCGAGATTCGCCTGGGCGGCCCGCAGGACTCACGCTTCCGCTGGCTCGTCGGGTACAACACCTACGAGCAGAAGTTCACGACGTCGGGCGAGGGCGGCACGGTGACGACCTCGTGCTTCGGTGCGGTGCAGACGCCATTTCAGGATAACTATCCCGGCAACTGCGTCGGCGGCGCGCCAGGCGTTTTCAATCTCGTCCTGCCGCTCGGCCTTGCGAATGCGGACAAGGCCAAGGTGGAAGGCATATTCGCGGCACTCGATTTCGACATCACCGACCGCGTCACGCTGAGCGTGGAAGGACGCTACCAGGAAGACACCCTGACCAAGGGCGCGGGCGTGGCAACGCCTGGTGGCACCGTTCTCAAGGAGACCTTCAGTGATTTCCTGCGGCGCGTCATCCTGCGCTGGATGCCGGCGGATGAGACCAATGTCTGGGCGAGCTATTCCGAAGGCATGATTGCCGGCGACTTCAACAGCACCTTCATCAACGCGGACGAGCGCGAACGCGCGCAATACGTGGCGCTGAACCCGGCCATCTCGGAGGCGCTCGATGCCGAGACCCTGGAGGCCTGGGAGATCGGCGCGAAGCAGGGCTTCATGGGTGGGCGTGGCCAGGTCAGTGCATCCGTGTACTACTATGAATGGGCCAATATCAAGGGCCGCTCCTCGTATCCGATCAACGAAACCTGCCGTCCGGCCGACATGGGCGCGGTGGGCTGCGATCCCGCGCTGGGACAGGCCGTCGGCGATCCGAAGCGCTTCCTGGACGGGAGCGGCGAACTGGCTCCGCTGTTCACGATTCGCAACGTGCTGCTGCCCGGCGATGCGACGCTCTGGGGCGCCGAACTCGAGCTGGCCTACCGGTTCACGGATTCGCTCCTGTGGCAGCTCAACGGTGCCTACACGGCGTCCGAATACGACGACTACGAATTCAATTTCGTGACGCCCGTCGCCGGCTACTCGCAGATGGCGGGTAACCAGACGCCGCGGCAGCCCAAGTGGACCGGCAACAGCTCGCTGATCTGGGACCTCAACGCGTTCGGCAAGCCGGCCTATGTGCGCGGCGATGTGCTCTACCAGGGCGAAGCGTTTGCCGACGAGTCCAACCTCGCGAAGATCGATGATTACTGGCTGCTCAACCTGCGGGCCGGCATCGAGCTGGGCGCGGTCACCGTGGAGCTGTTCTCCACCAACCTGACCGACGAGAAGGCGTGGCAGACCGGCGCGCGCTGGACCGACTGGAGCAGCCCGACGCAGTTCCCGCACCTCACCGAGAAGCAGGGTGTGGTCGCGGCACCGCTCGATCGACGTGAGTTTGGGCTGCGCGTCAACTTTCGCTTCTGACACGCTCACCCGCCCTCCTTGTCGTGAGGGGAGTTCATCCGTGAAGCGACGGGACATCCTGCGCGGCTTGGCATTTGCGGCCGCGGGCGCTTCCGGCAGCGTGACTCGTGCTCAGGTCGTGCCGGCAGCGCCCACAACGGCGTCGCGGTGGCCGTTGAAGTCGATGCGGGTCGATGGCGCGACAGTGCTGGTGACCGGCTCGAACCAGGGAATCGGGCTCGGCTTCGTCAAGGCCTTGCTGGCCCGCGGTGCAAAGCGGGTCTACGCAACGGCGCGCCGTGAGGAAAGCCTTCCGGATGTCGTGGCATTGGACCCGGGACGTGTCCGGGCGCTGGTTCTGGACGTCAATGAACCCGAGCAACGGCAAAGGGCGGCCGCACAGGCCACCGATGTGACGTGGCTGATCAACAATGCCGGCGTCCCGGGCAGTCGTACACGCTCCGAGGACCGGATTCTCGCTGCCGCAAGTCTCGACGACGGGCACTGGGTCATGCAGACCAACTGCTGGTCTCCCGCGGAACTTTGCCGCCTGTTCGCGCCGATCATCGTGAAGAACGGCGGCGGCGCCATCACGAACATCCTGTCTGTCGGGGCCTGGTATTGCGTGCCGCAGAACACGACTTACAGCATGTCGAAGGCGGCTGCCGCCATGATGACGGCGGGAGTGCGGGCCGAACTCGATCGCGAACCGGTGCTCGTGTCGGGTGTCTACACGGCGGGAGTGGCCACGAACATGTCCGGTGGACAGGGCATGGATCCCGTCGCGCACGCGCACCTTGTCCTGGATGCAGCCGGGCGCGGCGAGACCGACATCCTCGCCGGTACCGGCGTCGAGCGGCTTCGCGATGCCGTACGGGCCGACCCCAAGGCGGTGGAGCGCGAGCGGATCGAGCGGATGCACGCGGCGGACAAGTAACGCCGCCGCCGCGACTGCGAGCGCCAATCTTCCGTCGCAGCCGCCCGGTGTGCGCTCGGTCACACTGGTTCGCGCGACACAAACGCCGTAAATTCATGAGCTTGCGCGCGTCCGCGCGCCTCTGGCATCGAGCTTGCACCACCTCGCGCGCGAATCGTCGCGCCGAGGAACCGACATGGCTGAAGCTGCCGTCTCCGCATCACCGCAGAAGTCGTCGAAGACACTGCTGTGGATCGCTCTCATCCTGATGGTAGGCGCCGCGGGCGCCGCAGGGACCTACTTCCTCGTCGGTCGCGGTAACGCATCGGCCGTGCAGGCGGCGCCACCGCCGGCGCCAGCCCTGTTCCACCAGCTCGATCCCTCGTTCGTCGTGAACTTCGAGGCGGAGCAGCTCGTGCGCTTCCTGCAAGTGACCATCGAGGTCATGACGCGTGATCCGGCCACCCTCGAGTTCGTGAAGCGGCACGAGCCGGTGATCCGCAATGACCTGCTGATGCTGCTCTCGAACCAGGAATACCAAGTCCTCGCCACCCAGGCGGGCAAGGACGACCTGCGCTCGCGCGCGCTCGAAGCCGTGCGCGCGATCGCCGCGCGCGAGGGTGGCGACCCCGCGAAGCTCGAGGCCATCTACTTCACGTCCTTCGTGATGCAGTAGGCGGACCTGACGATGTCAAACCACCAGATACTGAACCAGGACGAAGTCGACGCACTGCTGAACGGCGTCGACAGCGGCGCGGTCGCGACCGAGGCGCAGCCACCGCCGGGCGAGGCGCGCAGCTACGATTTCGGCAACGAGATGCGCATCGTGCGCGGGCGCATGCCCACGCTCGAGATGATCAACGAGCGCTTCGCGCGCCTCTTTCGCAGCAGCATGTACAACATGCTGCGCCGCTCGCCCGACATCAGCGTCGGGCCGGTACAGATGAAGAAGTTCGGCGAGTATGTGCACACGCTGCACCTGCCGACGAGCCTGAACCTGGTGCGCGTGGCGCCGCTGCGTGGCACCGGGCTGATCGTGCTCGGGCCCACGCTGGTCTTTGCGATGGTCGACAACTTCTTCGGCGGCAATGGCCGGCACGCGAAGATCGAGGGCCGCGACTTCACCGCGACCGAGTCGCGCGTGATCCACATGCTGCTGAAGCGCGTGTTCGAGAACCTGCGCGAGGCCTGGGCGAATGTCGCACCGATCGAGATCGAATACCTCTCGTCGGAAATGAACCCCCACTTCGCCAATATCGTCAGTCCCACCGAGGTGGTGGTCGTGACGTCGTTCCATGTCGAGCTCGAGGGTGGCGGCGGCGACCTGCACGTGACGCTGCCGTACTCGATGATCGAGCCGCTGCGTGACGTGCTCGACTCCGGCATCCAGAGTGATCGCGTCGAGCAGGACGAGCGCTGGCTCCACACGCTGCGCGAAGAAGTAGAGGGCGCCGACGTGCAACTGACCACCGTGCTCGGCCGCGCGCACATGTCCCTGGCCGATCTCGTGAACATGAAGCCGGGCGACGTGATTCCCTGCGATTTCTCGGGTCAGGCCACAGTGTTTGCCGAAGACGTGCCGATCTTTCGCGGCGGCTTCGGTGTCTCGCGCGGGCAGCAGGCCGTCAAGGTCGAGCAGCACGTGCGCCTCCGCAATGCCAAAGGAATGAGTTGATGAACGCCACAGCCAACCAGGTCGCCGTCCCGGCAGCCGAGTTCGAAAAACTGAACGAGGATGCCGGAGGTGCACGGGAAGTGAACCTCGACGTGATCCTCGATGTCCCGGTGACACTGTCGATGGAGGTCGGGCGCACCCGCATTCCGATCCGCAACCTGCTGCAGCTCAACCAGGGCTCGGTCGTCGAGCTCGAGCGCGCTGCGGGCGAGCCCCTCGACGTGTTCGTGAACGGCACGCTGATCGCGCACGGCGAGGTCGTGGTGGTGAACGAGAAGTTCGGCATCCGCCTGACCGACGTCGTGAGCCCCGCCGACCGGATCCGCAAGCTCAAATGAGTGTAGCGGCGCAAGTGGCCGGGGAGGCCGCCGCGGGCACGCCGTTTGCGGCGCCCGCAGCCGTGGGTGCGGCCACGACATCGGGCCTGGCTGGCGCCGGCGAGGTCACGTTCGCCCTCTTGATCGTGCTGCTGGTGATTTTCGGCTGTGCGTGGTGCGTGAAGCGCCTGCGTACATTCGCGCGGCCGCAGGGCCGCGTGCTGGCGATCGTCGACGATCTTGCGGTTGGACAGAAGGAACGTGTCGTGCTGCTGGCCTGTGGGGGTGAGCGGCTGCTGGTGGGGGTTGCCGCAGGACAGGTGAGCCTGTTGCGCATCGTGCCGCCCGCGGCTTTTGCCGCCGCGGACGGCGTGCAGTCGGCAGAGACGCCGGCGGCTGCGCCGACGCCGGACTTCCGTACGGTTCTGCGTCGCAGCCTGGGGCTCACGCGATGAGAATCTGGCTCGCGATCCTGACGCTCGTCGCGCCCATGGCCGCGTCAGCGGCGGTGGGCCTGCCCGCCGTGACGATGGAGAGCGCCCCGGACGGCGGACAGACCTGGACCCTGTCGCTGCAGGTGCTCGCCCTGATGACGGCGATCACTTTCCTGCCGGCGATTCTCCTGATGATGACCTCGTTCACGCGCATCGTGATCGTGCTCGCGATCCTGCGCCAGGCCATCGGTGCCGGCCAGGCGCCGCCCAACCAGGTGATCGTCGGCCTGTCCCTGTTCCTGACGCTGTTCGTCATGGCGCCGGTGTTCGACCGCATCAACGTCGAGGCACTGCAGCCGTACATGGCCGGCTCCCTGGAAATGGGCGATGCGCTCACGCGCGCGGGCGGTCCGCTGCGCCAGTTCATGCTCGACCAGACGCGCGAGAGCGACATCGCGACGTTCGTGCGCATCTCCGGCGGGCAGGGCTTCGCGACTCCCGAGGACGTGCCGTTCTCCATCCTCGTGCCGTCGTTCGTCACGAGCGAGCTGAAGACTGCCTTCCTGATCGGCTTCCTGATCTTCATTCCATTCGTGATCATCGATCTCGTCGTCGCGAGCGTGCTGATGTCGATGGGCATGATGATGCTCTCGCCGGTGCTGATCTCGCTGCCGTTCAAGCTGATGCTGTTCGTGCTGGTCGACGGCTGGTCGCTGGTGATGGGCACCCTCGCGGGGAGCTTCTTCCGATGAGCCCGGAAGAGGTGCTCGCCGTCGGTCGCCACGCGCTCGAGATCACGTTGCTGCTCGCTGCTCCCCCGTTGCTGGTCGCGCTGGCGGTGGGATTGCTGGTCGGCATTTTCCAGGCCGCGACGCAGATCAACGAGATGACCTTGTCGTTTATCCCGAAGCTGGTGGCGGTCGCGCTGTCGCTGATGGTGGCGGGGCCGTGGATGCTGAAGCTGATCGTCGCCTACATGCGGGAGCTGTACGAGAGCATCCCGGGCCTGCTGGGCTGAGGCGGACCGATGCTCAGGTTCTCGGCCGTCGAGTTCATGGCGCTGATCACGACGTACTTCTATCCCTTTGTCCGCATCGGCGCCTGCCTCATGGTGGCACCGGTGTTCGGCGCGAGCTACGTGCCGGGGCGGGTTCGCCTGGTGCTTGCGTTCGCGCTCGCCATGCTGGTGGCGCCGTTCGCACCTGCGCCGCAGGTCGAACTGCTGTCGGCCGAAAGCGCGCTGATCATCGCCCAGCAGATCGTGATCGGTGTGGCGCTCGGCTTTGCGCTGCAGGTCGTGTTCGATGCGGTGGCGCTCGCCGGCCAGTTGCTCGCCAACAGCGTGGGTCTGTCGTTCGCTTTCAACGTCGATCCGCTGCGCGGGGTGAGCACCCCGGTCGTCGGCCAGCTCTATACGTTGCTGGTCGTGCTGACTTTCCTGTCGCTCAACGGCCACCTGGCGTTGCTCGAGATGCTGACCGCGGGCCTGCGCACGATGCCGGTGGGACGCACCGGTCTCGGCGCGGACGCGTTGTGGACCCTGGTGTTGTGGACCGGGCAGGTAATCTACGGCGCACTCGCGGTGGCGCTGCCCGGCATGACGGCGATGCTGGTGGTCAACCTCGGCTTCGGCGTCATGAGCCGCGCGGCGCCCACTTTCAACCTGTTTGCGGTCGGCTTCCCTGTCACGCTCGCATTCGGGCTGGTCGTGCTGCTGCTCGGGCTGCCCTCCGTCCAGTCGGGCTTCCTGGCACTCGCGGGCGACGCCTTCGTCGTCCTCGATGCGCTGCTGCGATAGGGCACCGGCATGTCGGAGCAGAGCGAACAGGAACGCACTGAACGCGCCACACCCAAGCGCCTCGAGGAGGCGCGCAAGAAGGGTCAGGTGCCGCGTTCAAAGGAGCTATCGACGTGCGTCGTGCTGCTGGCCGCCTGCGCCGGCCTGCTGCTGCTCGGTGACACGGTCGGGCAGTCGCTGGCGGCGGCGCTGCGCCACGGCCTTGACCTGAGCCGTGCGGAAATCTTCGACGAGTCCGCGCTCGTCCCCTCGCTGTCCGCAATGCTGTTCGAGGTCGGAATGACTTGCCTGCCGGTGTTCGGCATCGTCGCCGTCGCGGCGCTGGCGGCGCCGATGGCGATCGGCGGCTGGAATTTCTCCGGCCAGTCCCTGGCGCCCGACTTCAAGCGCTTGAATCCCGTCACTGGCCTGGGACGCATCTTCTCGATGCGCGGTGTCGTCGAGCTGTGCAAGGCCTTCGGCAAGTTCGCGCTGGTCGCCGTGGTGGCCGCGTGGCTGCTGTGGCGCAGTGCCGATGAGCTCGAGGCGCTGGGATCGGAGCCCATCGCGGCGGCCATTGGCCACGCGGCGCAGTTGGTCGGCACCACCGTGCTGGCGCTCGCCGGTGCACTGCTCGCGATCGCGGCCATCGACGTTCCGTACCAGCTCTGGCGGCACGCACAGGACATGAAGATGAGCCGTGAGGAGATTCGCCAGGAGACCAGGGAGTCCGACGGCTCGCCGGAGGTCAAGGGCCGTATCCGGCGGGTAGCGCAGGCGCTGGCGAGCGGCCGCATGATGCAGGACGTGCCCACGGCCGATGTCGTGGTCGTCAACCCGACGCATTACGCCGTCGCGTTGCGTTACGACGACGCGCGCTCGCGTGCGCCGATCGTGGTGGCCAAGGGCACGGACCTGATCGCAGCGCGCATCCGTGAGATTGCCGGCGAGCACGGCGTACCGATCGTCGAGGCGCCGCCGCTTGCGCGGAACCTGCATCGCAGCGTCGAGATCGGCAGCGAGATCCCGGTCGCGCTGTACGCCGCGGTCGCGCAGATCCTCACGTATGTCTACCAGCTGCGCGCCAGGTCCATCCAGTAAACCCACCCGACGCAACAGGCACCACATGGCCCAGTCGCCCAATTTCAAGCTGCCGTCGCTGCACACGCTGGTCCGATCCGGCCTCGGTGTGCCGATCGGGCTGCTCGCTATCCTGGCGATGGTCGTCGTGCCGATGCCGCCGCTCGTCCTCGATGCGCTGTTCACGTTCAACATCGCGCTGTCGATCGTCATCGTAATGGCGGTGTTCTATGTCGCCCGCCCCCTCGAGTTCGGCGTGTTCCCGACGGTACTGCTGCTCGCGACACTGCTGCGCCTCGCGCTCAACGTGGCTTCGACCCGCGTGGTGCTGATGCACGGCCACAACGGCACCGGCGCGGCCGGCCACGTCATCGAATCCTTCGGCGAGTTCGTCATTGGCGGCAACTACGTCGTCGGCATGGTGGTGTTCGTGATCCTGACGATCGTGAACTTCGTGGTGGTCACCAAGGGTGCCGGGCGTATCTCGGAGGTCAGCGCGCGCTTCACGATCGATGCCATGCCCGGCAAGCAGATGGCGATCGACGCGGACATGAATGCCGGGCTGATCACCCAGGACGAGGCGCGCAAGCGCCGCGGTGAAGTGCGCGCCGAAGCGGACTTCTACGGCTCGATGGATGGCGCCAGCAAGTTCGTCCGCGGCGATGCCACGGCCGGCATCCTGATCCTGATCATCAACATGGTCGGCGGGCTCGCGATCGGCACGATGATGCACGACATGCCGCTCGGTGACGCCGCCCGCACCTATTCGCTGCTGACCATCGGCGATGGCCTCGTCGCGCAGTTGCCGGCGTTGCTGCTGTCGACGGCCGTTGCGCTGATCGTGACCCGCATGTCGGGCGAGCAGGACATGGGCGGCGAAGTGGCGCGCCAGCTCATCGGAAAGCCGAAGGCGCTGTGGATTGCGGCGGGACTGCTGGCCGTCATGGGCGTCGTGCCCGGCATGCCGAATCTCGCCTTCCTCGCCATGGCCGGTGCGTGCGCTGCGCTCGCCTGGTGGCGCAGCTGGCGAAGACAGGCAGCACCTCAGGTCGAGCCGGTACCGGCGCCGTTGCCGTCGCCCGAGAGCCGGGAGATCACCTGGGATGACGTGCGTCCGGTCGACGCCATCTCGCTCGAGGTCGGCTACCGGCTCGTGCCGCTGGTCGACGCCAGCCGTTCCGGTGACCTGCTGGCGCGGATCCGCGGCGTGCGCCGCAAGCTCTCGCAGGACCTCGGCTTCCTGATCCAGTCGGTGCACATCCGCGACAACCTCGAGCTGTCACCGAATGCCTACCGCATCAATCTCGCCGGGGTCACGGTCGGCGAGGGCGTCGTGCAGGTCGATCGGGAACTCGCGGTCAACCCCGGCCGCGTGTTCGGCACGCTGGCGGGCGTCGCGACCCGAGATCCGGCCTTCGGCATGGAAGCGGTGTGGATCGAGCCCGACAAGCGCGAGCACGCGCAGACATTGGGCTACACGGTGGTCGACCCGGGCACGGTGATCGCGACCCATCTTTCACACGTCGTGAGCCAGCACGCCCACGAACTGCTCGGCCATGAAGAAGTACAGCAACTGGTGAACGGCCTTGCAAAGGCGACACCCAAACTGGTCGAGGACCTCGTGCCGAAGGTGCTGCCGCTCAGCGTGATCGTGCGGGTCCTGCAGGGCCTGCTCGCCGAGCGCATTCCGATCCGCAACATGCGCGCGATCGCCGAGGCCCTGTCCGAAGTGGCGCTGCGCACCCAGGATCCGGCCGCGCTGCTGGCGCACGTGCGCATCGCGCTGGGCCGCCAGATCGTGCAGGACATCGCGGGCCTCGCCGAGGAGGTGCCGGTGATCACGATCGAGCCGGAGCTGGAACAGCTCTTGCAGGGTTCGGGACAGGGTGCCGGCAACCTGACACCCGGCCTCGAGCCGGGTCTCGCGGAGCGCCTGCAGCGCCAGGTTGCCGAGGCTGCCAGGCGGCTCGAGGGGGCAGGTGAGCCCGCCGTGCTGCTGACGCCGCCGACCTTGCGCGCGACCCTCGCGCGGTTCCTGCGCGCCGGCATCCCGGGCCTGCACGTGCTCGCCTGGAACGAAATTCCCGACAGCCGCCGCGTGCGGCTCGTCACGGCCATCGGGCGATGAATGAAGTGATGGAAAGAGATCGAACATGAACATGAGACGTTACGTGGCGAAGGACATGCGCGAATGCCTGCGCCAGATCCGCGAGGCCCAGGGCCCCGATGCCGTCATACTCTCGACCCGCCAGGTCGACGGCGGAGTCGAGGTGGTGGCCGCGATCGACTTCGATCTCGAACCCGCCGATCTTGCAGCCCCACCCGCGGCGACCACCGGCGCTGCCAGCCTCGTGACCTCGACCGACGAGGCCGAGCGCGAGGCGACCGCCGCGCTGGCCTCGCTGGCTGGCCGCAACGAGCCGGCAGCGGCCACCGGCACGGCGGACATGCAGGCGGAACTGCGCAGTCTGCGGCGCCTGCTCGAGAGCCAGCTCGCGACGCTCGCGTGGAATGACCTGACGCGCCGCGCACCGGTGCAGGCGGAGGTGCTGAAGGAGCTCACGCAGATCGGTCTCGCAAACGATCTCGCGGCCTCGATCATCGCGGACCTTCCGCCGCGCCTTGACCTGCAGCGTGCACAGAATCGCGCGCGGGCCATCCTCACGCAGAAAGTGCAGGTTGCGCAGAGCGGCTGGCTCGAACGCGGTGGTCGCGTGGCTTTCGTCGGACCCACCGGCGTCGGCAAGTCCACCGCCATCGCCAAGCTCGCGGCTCGCTGGGTGCTCGAGCGCGGCGCGCAGGGCATTGCCCTCGTGTCCACGGACGGGGTGCGCTTCGGCGCGCAGGAGCAGACACAGAACCTCGGGCGCCTGCTCGGGGTGCCGGCCTACACGGTCGATCATCCGCGCGAACTCCAGCAACTGCTCGAAAGCCTTGCCGATACGGCGCTCGTGCTGATTGACACCGCAGGCACGAGCCAGCGCGACCTGCGCCTCGGCGCCAAGCTCACCGGCATCGCGAGCACGCATCCGCGCCTGGAAATGGCGCTGGTGCTGTCCGCGAGTTCGCAGGCAGGGGCGGCCGAGGAAGTCATCGCGCGCTTCGCAGCGGCGCCTCTCAGCGCCTGCATCGTCACCAAGCTCGACGAGGCGACCAGTCTCGGCGGCACCTTGTCGGCGCTGATCCGTGCCCGACTGCCGATCGCGTATGTCAGCGAGGGGCAGCGCATTCCCGAAGACCTCACACCCGCGCGTGCCCATCAGCTGATCGTGCGCGCGGTGACGCTCGCGGAGCGCTCGGGGGCGACCGCCGACGAGGACCTGTTGCAACGCCGGTTCGGAGGCATGGCGCATGCCCTCGCGTAGTCCGCGCGGTCTCGACGCCGCGCGTCCGGGCCGCCCGCGCCCCGTGCAGGTGATCGCGGTCACCGGCGGCAAAGGTGGCGTCGGCAAGACCAGTGTTTCGGTCAATCTCGCAACGGCACTCGCCGCCGCGGGGCGCGAGGTGATGCTGTTCGATGGCGACCTCGGCCTGGCCAACGTCGATGTGTTCCTCGGCCTCTCGCCGCAGTACACCATGGCACACGTGCTGGCAGGCGAGCGCACGCTCGACGAGGTCGTGCTCGAAGCGCCGCAGGGCTTCAGGGTGATACCCGGGGCTTCCGGGATCGCCGCGCTCGCGAACCTCGGGGCAGTCGAGCACCTCGGGCTCGTGCAGGGATTCAGTGCGCTCGCGAGCGGGCTTGACACGCTGATCGTCGATACCGCCGCCGGCATCTCGCATGGCGTACTGCAGTTCTCGCAGGCCGCGCAGCAGGTGCTGGTCGTCGTTTGCGACGAACCGGCCTCGCTGACCGACGCTTACGCCCTCGTCAAGGTGCTGAGTCGCAATCACGGCGTGCGCCGCTTTCGGGTGCTCGCCAACATGGTTCGCCAGCGCGGCGACGGCGAGGTGCTGTTTCGCAACCTCGAGCGTGTCACCAGCCGCTTTCTCGATGTGACACTCGAATTCGCGGGTGAAGTGCCCGACGACCCGTGGATGAGGCGCGCCACCCGTGCACAGCGCACGGTTCTGGAAGCCTACCCGTCCAGCGCGGCCACCCAGGCATTCAAGAATCTGGCGACTGCGGCCGATAAGTGGCCTGTACCGGAAGCGCCGCGGGGCAACGTCGAGTTCTTCATGGAGCGCCTGGTGGTACAGCGCGCGCCGCAGCTGCGGGTAGTGCAGTGACGAGCGTGCGCGCTTATGCACAACGGGCAGCGCCACGCGACGCGGACGCGCTGGTCGAGCGGCACGCCGAGCTGGTGAAGCGCATTGCGTACCACCTGGTGGGGCGCCTGCCGCCGTCGGTGGATGTGGATGACCTGATCCAGGCCGGCATGATCGGCCTGCTGGAGGCAGGGACGAACTATGTGCCAGAGCGCGGTGCGAGTTTCGAGACCTATGCGGGCATCCGCATACGGGGCGCGATGCTCGATGCGCTGCGCAAGCTCGACTGGGCGCCGCGCGCCGTCCATCGGCGCGCGCGCGAAGTGGCCGCGGCTGTGCGCGCCGTCGAGGGCGAGATCGGGCGCGAGGCTCGCGACGCGGACATCGCGGCGTGGATGCAGATCCCGCTCGAGGAGTACCACGCGATCCTGCAGGACAGCGCGCTGTGCCAGGTCGCGAACCTGGACGACGCTACGGCGGCGGCGGTGGCGGACCAGGGCATGGATCCCTTGCGCGACACGGTCGACGAAGAATTTCGCACAGCGCTCGCCGCGCAGATCGGCGGGCTGCCGGAGAGAGAGAAGTTGGTGATGTCGCTCTACTACGACGACGAGTTGAACCTGAAGGAAATTGGCGCGGTACTCGGCGTAACCGAGTCACGGGTCTGCCAGCTGCACGGCCAGGCCCTGGCGCGATTGCGCGCGCGCCTCACCGAGTGGCAGGACCAGCAGCAGGAGTGACCGGGGCGATGCGCAACAACCTGAAATTCCTGATCGTCGATGACTACTCCACGATGCGTCGCATCGTGAAGAACCTGTTGCACGATCTCGGCTATCCCAACGTCGCGGAGGCCGACGACGGCAAGACGGCTCTGCCGATGCTGCAGGCGGGCGGCTTCGATTTCGTGGTGACCGACTGGAACATGCCTGGCATGCCCGGGCTCGAGCTGCTGAAGGCCATCAGGGCCGACAGCAAGCTGAAGGAGATGCCGGTGCTGATGGTGACCGCCGAAGCGAAGCGCGAGCAGATCGTCGAGGCAGCCCAGGCGGGCGTCAGTGGCTATGTCATCAAACCCTTCACGGCGGAGACGCTCAAGCAGAAGCTCGACAAGATCCTCGCGCCGCGCGCGGTCGTGGCGGGCTAGCCCATGCTTGCGACGACACGCGGCGCCGATCGCCATGCTGAACTGGTGGCGCGGCTGTGCGGGGCGCTGGCGCGCTTCCAGCACGACGCGAGCGTTGCAGGCTGCCCGGCGAACGGGATGCCCGATGCACGACAACGCCTCGCGCACGTCGTGCGTCTCACCGACGATGCGGCGCATCGAACGCTCGACCTCGTGGAACGCTCGGGTCCGCTCGCCGAGCGCATCGGTGAGGGCGCGCGAACCATTGCGGCAGCGGCGGCGGGCGGCGCCCGCGGCGACGTGGCGTTGGCCACCTACCTGGGCGCCACGGCCGCGGATGCCGAGACGCTGAGGCGCAATCTGTCCGAAGTGCTGCTGGCGCAGTGCTACCAGGACATCACCGGGCAGATCATCCGCGGCGTCATCAACCTGGTCACCGAAATCGAAGCGGCGCTGGCGGAGCTCGCGCAGGGTTCGGCGTTGGCACGCGCGGACGATGGCCGCGCAGTCAATGGCCAGCAGGACGTCGACGCCCTGCTGTCGGATCTGGGACTCTAACGGCGGAGCAGCAGGCAGAAGATGGACGTACTTTCCCTGACCGGATTCCTGCTCGCGGCCATCGCGGTGGTCGTCGGCTCCATGCTCAAGGGCGCCGGCGTCGCGGCGCTTGCCTCGTCTGCCGCCTTCATGATCGTGGTGGTCGGCACGGTCGCCGCGATATTCGTGCAGACCTCCATGCCGGTGCTGAAGCACGCGTTGCGGATCACCGGCTGGGTGTTTCGTCCGCCGCGACTCGAGGCGGGCGCGATGATCGGCAAGATCGTCGAGTGGAGCAACATTGCGCGCAAGCAGGGACTGCTCGGGCTCGAACCGCTGATCGAGAAGGAGAGCGATCCGTTCCTGAAGAAGGGCCTGCAGCTGGTCGTCGATGGCAGCGAGCCGGATTCCCTGCGTGGCACGATGGAGGTGGAACTGTCCTCGCGCGAGCATGCCGATACGGCGGGCGCGAAAGTGTTCGAAGGCATGGGCATCTATGCGCCGACGCTCGGCATCATCGGTGCCGTGCTGGGCCTGATGGCGGTGATGCAGAACCTGGCCGATCCGAGCAAGCTCGGCAAGGGAATCGCCGCGGCGTTCACCGCCACCATTTACGGCATCGGCCTTGCGAACCTGGTGTTCCTGCCGATGGCGGCCAAGCTGAAGAGCGTGATCAGCGCGCAGTCACAGGTGCGCGAGATGATCATCGAGGGCCTGATCGGCATCGCGCAGGGCGACAATCCGCGCGCAATCGAGGCCCGGCTGCAGAGCTTCATGCACGGCTGACCGGGCGCAATCCATGTCACGCAGGCGTCGCAAGCACGAAGATCACACCAATCACGAGGCATGGGCCATTCCCTATGGCGACCTGATGACGCTGCTGCTCGCGTTCTTCGTCGTCATGTACGCCATCTCGTCGCTGAACGAGGGCAAGTACCGCATTCTGTCGGATTCGCTGGTGGCGGCCTTCAGGGGCACGCCGCGCACACTCGAGCCTGTCCAGGTGGGCGAGAAGCAGGTCGGCTCCGGCGCGGACCTGAAGGTGTCGCTCGTCGAGCAGGGTACGCTCGAGGGCCAGCCACGCCAGCTGCTCGAGGCGGTGCCGATCGAGAACGCCCACCCGCTACGCAACGGGCCGCGCCGCGCCGGCGGTGCCGGCCAGCCGCTACCCGGCACGACGGCCGCCGACGAGGCGATGCTGCGCAAGGTCGCCGACGAGGTCGAGCAGGCGATGCAGGACCTGGTCGAGCGCAAGCAGGTGCTGGTGCGTCGCTACGTGGACCGCGTCGAGGTCGAGATTCGCACCGACATCCTGTTCCAGAGCGCCTCGGCGGACCTGTCGCCTCATGCGCAGGCCATCATCGGGCGCCTTGCGGTCGCGCTCGCCCGGTTTGCGAACCCCGTGCGCGTCGAAGGCCACACCGACAACGTGCCGATCCACACGCGCGCCTATCCGTCGAACTGGGAGCTGTCCGCCGCGCGCGCCGCCACCGTGGTGCACATCATGAGCGAGCGGGGCATCGAGCCAGCACGCCTTGCGGTGCTCGGCTACGGCGAGTTCCGGCCGGCAAAGCCGAACGATTCCGCCGAGGGTCGCAACATGAATCGTCGCGTGCTGCTGGTGGTGACCGGCGTGGGCGAAGCGCCGGAGGTTGCGGTGGCGCCGGCGGCAATCGTTGCCCAACCCGTCAGTCCCTGACGGACCGGTTCCGACCCGATGGCATGCTTCCTGCTGTGTCTTCCGGTGCACTCGCAGGCGTCGGGGAACTGACGCCCGCCTGGGGTGCGCCACGGGAGCTGAGGGGATGAGCGAATTCGATCTGTTGTTCTGGGCAATGGTCGCGGCCATCGTTGCGCTCGGCGTCGCGGTGGCGTCGCTCGCGATCGGCCAGGCCAGGTTACGCGAGGCCTCGCGACGCGATGCGCAGCGCCTGTTCGAACAGATGGACCTGACCCTCGGTGAGCTGCGGGACGTGTCCACGGCGCTTTCCGGCTGCCTGCAGGGGGTCCAGGAGTTGCGCGTGCGCGGCACATCGGCCCAGCGTGCGGCCGCCAGCGCACCGGCACCGGCGCCGTCGCGCAGCTATGACATAGCGCTGCGCCTCGCGCGCAATGGTGCGAGCCGCGAGGAACTGATGTCGAGCTGCGGCATGAGCCGGCACGAGGCGGAGCTCGCGGTACGGCTGCACGGGCCGGAGCAACGCGGCCGGCCGCTGCGTGCGGGGGCCGCCGCATAGTGTGACGCAGTTCACTCAAGCCGCTCCGCTCCCGCGTCGATACACAGGTATGGGCGTCAGGCAGCAGAAGTTTCACGATGCCTTCATCGATGAGGGCCTGGAATCGCTCCACTCGATGGAGGCTGCGCTGCTTGAGCTCGTGATCGGCGCACCCGACCTGGAAACGATCAACAGGGTGTTTCGCGTAGCCCATTCGATCAAGGGCACCGCGGGCATGTTCGGCTTCAACGAGATTGCCTCGTTCACTCATACGCTCGAGGCGCTGCTCGGCGAACTGCGGGCGGGCCGCATGCAGGTCACGAGCCCGATGCTCGACCTGTTGCTGAAATCAGTCGACCTGCTGCGCGACATGATGGGCGCGGTGCAACGCAAGGCACCGATCGACCAGCAGGCCGTCGTCGACCTGCAGTTCGACCTGGAGCAGCTGGTCGCAAGCAGTAACATCGCGGTCGATCCGTCGGCGTCTACCCTCGGCAGCACCGGCATCTATCTCGCAAAGCCCATGGGCGGCGATACCGCTTCGATCCGGGTCAGTACCGGCAAGCTCGATGCGCTGGCCGGCACGGTCGGGGAGATCGTGGCGGTGCAATCCGCACTGGCCGACCTTGGCCGCGAATTCGACGGTGATGCAGGCGGGCGCCTGCGCGCCGCACTGGCGGAACTCGGGCGCCACGTCGGTGAATTGCAGCGGGGCGCCATGCGGGTGCGGATGCTGCCGATCAGTGCGCTCTTCAGTCCGTTTCCGCGGCTGGTCCGCGACCTTTCGCTGCGCCTCGGCAAGCAGATACAGCTGCAGGTTACGGGCGAGCAGATCGAACTCGACAAAGCCGTCCTCGAGAAGCTCGGCGACCCCCTGATGCATCTTGTCAGGAACAGCATCGACCACGGTATCGAGATGCCCCGGGCACGCGCCGCGGCGGGCAAGCCGGCGGCCGGCCAGGTGCGCATCGACGTCCGCAATCCCGACGGCACCCTGACCGTGGAAGTGTCGGACGATGGCGGCGGCCTGGATTACCGGCGCATCCTCGCGAAGGCGCGCGGCGCCGGCCTCGTCAGTGCGCTCGATCTGCCTTCCATCGATGACATGCACGCACTGATCTTCATGCCCGGCTTCACGACGGCCGAGCAGGCGAGCGAAGTATCGGG